>MIQB01000010.1 GCA_002890585.1 Tannerella sp. oral taxon 808 | reverse complement strand
TCAGTGTGTGGCGTGTTCATGTGAAAACGGGGAAATGAAAAGTGAAAAACAAGGATCAAGCCCGCATTACCCTCTACCCTCTACTCTCTCTACCCTCTACCGCCTCAGGATATGGCTCTTCTCGATGGTATCGACATGCCGGAGGATGATCTCGTCGAAGCGGGCGGCGGTGTCAAACATGAAGTGTATGGCGATGGGCAGGGCGTAGGTGCGCGCGTGCAAATCAGACGGGTAGTAGGGCGTGATGCGCAAGCGTGTGGCGTCTTTTTCGGTGCAGACGATCACGGCGTCGGGGGAGAGCTTGGCGAGGGTGGCGCGCATCTTCGTCATGTCGTTGCGTGTGAAGGCGTGATGGTCAGAAAAGATCATGGGCGTCACGCGCTCCGTGCGTCGGCGCATTTCATTGATCAACGGCGTGGGATCGGCAATGCCAGCCAGCAGCAGCACGTCCGTCTCGCTTGTGAGGGTAGACAGTTCGCGCGGAGCACACTCCTCGGGCCAGACGCCCTCGAGCCGGTGGTAAGTGACGGCTGTGAAGAAGCGCGACTGCGACATGTTGAGGTTCATCTCATCCTCGATGATGCGATAATCAATGGGTTTCAGCGTCGGGTCGCACTTGTTGACGATGACGATGTCAGCCCGCCGAACGCCGGAGCGCGGCTCGCGCAGGGTGCCCACGGGCAACAGGTGGTCGTGGCAAAACAGGCGGTTGTAGTCGGTGGTGAGGATGGCGAGCGAGGGGCGGATGTAGCGATGCTGGAAGGCGTCGTCGAGGAGGACGACCTGCGGGCGCACATCGTCTGGCATGGCCAGTAGGCGCCGCATGCCCCGGCGGCGATTGGCATCGACGGCCACGGTGATGGTCGGGTATTTACGCTTCATCTGGCAGGGCTCATCGCCGATCTCGCGCGCCGTGCTCGACTCGTCTGCCACGACGTAGCCCTTCGTCTTCCTTTTATACCCTCGGCTGAGCACGGCCACGCGGTAACGGGGGCTCAACAGGCGAATGAGATACTCCACGAGGGGCGTCTTGCCTGATCCACCGGCGGAGAGGTTGCCCACACAGATGACGGCTATCGGGTACGACTCGGAGGGGAGTATCCCGAGGGCGAAACAGAGGTTGCGCAGGCGTACGCCAACCCCGTAGCACAGCGCCAAGGGCCATGCCACGGGGTGTTGCCTGCTGCTTGTTTTACTTGACATATTCGGTTTACAATGGCTTCAGCGTGTAGGTCATGCGTGCCTGCACGCCGTAGGTGGGATGTGCTGTGCGGATGGCCTTGACATACTCATAGTCTTCGCCCAAGGCATCGCGCACGATGGACTGCTTGACGCTCTCCATTTGCTTTTCGAAGAATTCCTTCAGGTAGTCGTGATCACTGGTGACTTCCATGATGTTGTAGTTGATGACTTTGGCTTGCTCACTGGCCAGCTCGATGGCACGCTCCAGGCCGCCCAGTTCGTCGACGAGGCCGAGCTTGAGCGCCTGCTCACCCGTCCAGACGCGGCCCTGCGCGATGGAGTCGATGTCGGCTTTACGCTTGCCGCGACCGTCGGCGCAGCGCGTGAGGAAGGTGTCGTAGCCCCGCTCTATCATGGATTGCATCAGGGCCTTCTCGTCGTCCGTCATGGGGCGCGAGGGGTCGCCGAAGTCAGCGTAGCGATTCGTCTTGACGACGTCCATGGTCAGTGCCACCTTTTTGAAGAGGCCCGTCATGTTGGGGAAGAGGCCGAAGATGCCGATGGAGCCGGTCAGGGTGTTGGGTTCGGCCACGATCTTGCTGGCGCCGGCGGAGATGTAGTATCCGCCCGAGGCTGCGAGGCTGCCCATCGAGACGATGACGGGCTTCTTCTTCTTTAGCTCTACGACGGCTTTCCAGATCTGCTCCGAGACGTAGGCGCTGCCACCGGGCGAGTTGACGCGTAGTACGACGGCCTTCACGTCGTCGTTGTCGGCCAACTTCTTCAGGTCGTCGTTGAGGCGCTCGGTGATGGTAGATTCTGCCGCGCCGAAGCCTGTGGGCACGGCGTTCGTGATCTCTCCCTCGGCATAAACCACGGCTATCTTGTTGCGGTATTCCTTCTCCTTCTTCTTGAGCTGCTTCAGCCGGTTGGGGCCGACGGACTTCAGCTTCTTTCCTTTTTGGCCAGCCTTCTCCATGAGGTATTTCTCCACCTCGCTGCGATACTTCAGCTCGTCTACCAACTTGTATTCAATGGCTTTTGTGGCGGCCAGCAGTTGCCCGCCCGCGTCGGCATAACGGTTTACATCGTTGGGCGTGATCTTGCGGCTCTTGGCGATGGCGCTTGTCAGGTTGCTCCAAATGCTTTGCTGGATGGAGGTGATCTGCTCGCGGTTGGCGTCGCTGAGTTTATCGCTGAGGAAGGGCTCCACGGCGCCTTTGTAAGTGCCTACGCGGAAGACCATCATCTCTACGCCGACCTTGGCTAAGGCGCCTTTGAGGAAGAGTGTCTCTGAGGCCAGACCGTTCAGCCGGAGGGTGCCTTCGGGGTTGAGGAAGACTTTGTCGGCTACGGAGGCCAGGTAGTAACCGCCTTGTGTGTAGAGGTCAGCGTAGGCGACGATGAACTTGCCGCTCTCTTTGAAGTCGACGAGGGCGCGGCGGATGGCATCGAGTGTGACGATGCCGCCGGAGAAGAGGTCCATGTCTAAGTAAATGCCCTTCACGGCGTCTTGCTCTTTGGCGTTGCGGATGGCCAGGACGAGGTCGCGCATGGAGAGCTCCTGCTCGTTGCCGCTGACGAAGGCGGCCAGGGGGTTGCTGTCGTCCATCGATTCGGGGATGGAGCCCGAGAAGGTGATCTTCATCACGCTTTCGTCTGACTTCAGCGGCCGGCTGCTGTCGGAGTCTTTGCTTAGGCCGGCCATCAGGCCGATCAGGGTGACGACCATGATCGTGCATACTAACATCGACGCCAGGAAGAAGCCTAGCGCGGATGCGAACATCATTTTGAAAAACTGTTTCATATGGATCTGATAACTATGAACTATGAACGGCAGGGCCACGCGGTGCTTTCTCCGCGTGTGCTTCTGGCCATTTCGTGATTTTCATTTTTCGATTTTCATGCTCAAGATTTCTTCTTCCGTTGGGCAAACGGCGGCGTAGACCTTGCGTAAAGTCTCCTCATGGGTGATTTCAAAATCTTCCGGGCGAACGGAGATGAAGAGGCCGCCCATGTCGGCGGCACCGGGGGCGGTGAGGATGCCTTCGCCGGGCTCCCAAGGCCGATGGCGGCGCCGGGGGATGATGACGATCGTCCACCCTGAGTTGTCATAACGGGCAAAGAGGTTCATCATCGGCTCTTCGCCGGGCGCAGGCAGGGGCAGGGCGTGGCTGAGGCTATCGAAGCAGTGTGTGGCGGCGTCGGCCGTGGTGGCGCGGATGACGAAGAAGGGACGCAGGCAACCGAGAACGCGTTGCAGGGTGGCGTCGGGGGTGGAGTGCAGCGTCTGGCCGTGGCGTGCTGTGAGGGTGTCTAACTCGGCGTCGAGGGGCATTTGCCCGCGGGTGACGGCCTGGAAGTGGAGGTGGTCAGGCGCGGAGGCTCCGCACCGGGGGCCATTATATAAGGTAGTGAGCCCTGTGAGTTGCCGCGTGAGCTCGAGGTAGTCGCCGAAGCGCCCACGGATGGCTTGCGGCGTGTGTGTGCGCTCCACGATGGTGTAGTGGCGACGGAAAATGGGGTATGGGTTGACGAGCAACTGGTAGTGTTCGCCGAAGGGCAGGGCGCCTTGCTCCTTGGGGCGATTCTGAGCGCAGAGGAAGCAGGGGCGACGGTGGATGGAGGCGGCATCGGTGCGTGCGCCGGTGGAGACGATGCGGGCGGGGTTGAATTGCACCACGATGCTGAAGTCGCCGAAGCTGACGGTGTGCAGTTGCACCCTGGTCAGGGCCTCGTAGTTGCGTTGGGCGGTGGGCCAGTGCTGCAAGTCGCGCTCTAAAAGCGCCTCGGCGCGCTCGGCCGTGAGATTACCGGAGGGATCGTTGGAGTGATACATATAGATAGGTAATGAATACGGGCCAAAGATACGTCTGTGGCTAAGATTCGTTAAAGGCTCCTTCGGTGGCGGGTGTTGTAAAATGGCAAAGCGCTCGTCCCTCCATCGTCTCGATGCTCCTTTTCGAAAAGTAGAGCTGAACCCTGAGGGTTTAGTGTCTCTTGAAAAAAAGCAGGGCTGAACCCTGAGGGTTTGGTGTCACTTTTCAAAAAGCAGGGCTGAACCCTGAGGGTTTAGTGTCACTTTTCGAAAAGCAGGGCTGACCCCTGAGGGTTTAGGGTCACTTTTCGAAAAGCAGGGCTGAACCCTGAGGGTTTGGTGTCACTTTTCAAAAAGCAGGGCTGAACCCTGAGGGTTTGGTGTCACTTTTCGAAAAGTAGAGCTGAACCCTGAGGGTTTAGTGTCACTTTTCAAAAAGCAGGGCTGGACCCTGAGGGTTTAGTGCCACTTTTCGAAAAGTAGAGCGATGCCCGGGGGGAAGAAACATTTACGGGCACCTCGGAGCCCCGCAGCGTGAGGGGGTGATCCAAAGTGCCCGTAAAGCGTCCGGTGCAAGGGGGGGAGGCTTCCTCTTATCTGATCAAATTCTCAAAGTCTGCGTCCTTGGCATACTTGGCGAACTCGAGGTCGTTGGCAGCCTCGCGGGCGAGCGACCTCTTCTTGCCGATGGCTGCTTTGAGGTTGCTGATGACGCCGGCTGCGTCGTTCGTACGAGCCGAAACGATGGCCTTCAGGTAGTCCGTCGTGGCGTCCGGGCGGGTTACGGCATTGAGGGTCTGTGAGGCCTTGCTGTAGTCCTTGGTGAGGATCTGGGCCAGGGCTGCGTTGTTCGTTTTGGAGCCGCCGAAGGAGCTGACGGCCTTGGCGTAATCGCCCTGCTCGAGGTAGAGCATGCCGAGGGCCTCGCCGAGTTCGGCCACGTCGGAGGCGCCACCGATCAGCTGCTGTGCCTTGTCGCGTTCGCCGCGGGTGAGGGCGATGAGGCCGAGGTTGATGTCGGCTTCGCTGTTATGCTTCACGCTGTTCGACTTGTTGAAGAGCTCCTCCGCCTTCTTCAAGTCGCCGGCGTAGAAGCGCTGCATGCCGATGTTGTTCCATGTGCGGTAGTCGTTCGGGAAGAGCTCGGAAGCCTTCGTGTAGATCGCCTCGCGGTCCACGTCGTTGTTCGTCAGGGTGGCGGCATAGAGCAGCTCCTCCACGTTGAGCGCTTTGGGGTTCGACTGCGCAAGGCGGCTGATCTCCTCGTCCGACTTGCCGATGATTTCGATGTTAGCCGTCAGGCGTGAGCGGCGCAGTTGCGGCAGGATCTCGTCGGCCAAAGAGCGGAAGACGGTGGAGATGTTCTTGATCTCACGTTCGCGCTGTTCGGGGTCGGAGTACATGGAGAGGACACGCAGCACGAGGTCTTTGTCTTGCAGGTTCGACTTCGAGACGAGCTCCTTGAAGCCCTCCCAGTCCTGCGCCGTGTAGTGCGCGCCGACGGGCACATCGATCTTGCGTTTGCTCAGTTCGCCTTTCAGGTAGCGCGTCGTGTTGGCTTCGCGGCGTTCGGCCAACGCCTCGTTGAGGGTGAGGCCACCGTCGGGCGAAGCGTAGGCGGAGACTTCCACGGAGACGTTCTGATTCTGGGCGTCACTGGCCTGCTTCACGCGGTCTTTCCAGTCTTTCAGTTCGCCCTTATTCAGCTCGTTCGATCGCAGCTCAGCCTGCTGGATGAGGAAGAGGATGTTGGCATCGTGCGCCTCCTTGATGATGCGTTGGAACTTATCTGCGCCCACGGCCGGGTTCGCTGTGGCCGCATTGGCCAATGCAGAAGTAGCGATCACGCCGTCGGCTATCTTAATGTCAGGCAGGCGCGACGCCTTGTTGCCGATCTTCACGTCGAAGGTCAGGTAGAGCTCCGAGCGCTTCATCTCGGGTTTATACTTAAAGGACGACTTCATGGTCACGTTGCCGCCCGTTGCGTAGGGAATCACTTGGTTGTTGGCGCGCACCTTCTCGCCTTGGAAGGTGTAGGCCGTGCCCCACGTCTCGCCGCCGGGGTAGCGGAGCACGGGTGTGATGGTCAGCGTGGCGTTTTTCTTGAACCACTTAGCGGGATAAGCGATGCTGATCGTAACCGGCACCTGTCCGCCGACGGCCTCGAGCGGTTGCGGGTCAGCCTTGATGTAGTCAGCCGCGAGCGGCTTGAGCTTCCCCGAGCAGGAAGCGAGTGCCATGAGCATGGCGGCCATTGCAAGGAATGGCAGAAAGTTCTTTTTGTTCATGATGGGGTGAGTGTGTATTGTTTATATAAATGTCTCTATTCCCTAAAGGGTGGGCAAAACTAAGATTATCGCGTTACGCCTGCTGCATTTCGCTTCGATAGCGCCGTCGGAGCGTTTGCGATCCCATTTCGGGCGCATTTAATTTCTCCTCAAAACAAACGGATCGAAACCGAAACGCGAGGCTTTACTGTCGGTTTGTTACCGCCTGAAACGCAGTTCCGAAGGGATCGTAAGTGGGCCAAAGTTTTTGTCTGAAGAGCCTTTCTTTTTCATACCAAAGTCCATTCCTTTGCCCCAACCTCAATCAAATAATAATGAAACAGAAAACGATCGTAACAGGAGTGATCGGTGCGGACGCACATGCCGTCGGCAACAAGATCATCGCCTTTGCGCTACAGCAGGCGGGCTTTAAAGTCGTTAACCTCGGCGTGATGGTGTCGCAAGAAGAATACATCGAAGCAGCGTTGGAGACGAATGCCGACGCCATCCTCGTTTCGTCGCTCTATGGGCATGGCGAGATCGATTGCAACGGGCTGCGCGAGAAATGCGACGAAGCCGGACTGAAGGACATCCCCCTCTTCGCCGGCGGCAACTTAGTGGTGGGTAAGCAGAACTTTGAAGACGTCGAGAAGCGCTTCATGGCCATGGGCTTCAACAAGGTTTACCCCCCCGGAACACCGATCGAAACGACCATCCAAGACCTGCAAGCATTGCTCGAAGCACGCGACGCCGCACAGGCGAAATAACGACGCGAAGAGGGCTTTACCCATGAAATATCTTACTGTCGATTTCGGGTCTACGTACACGAAGTTGAGCGCCATCGACGCCGATCGTGGTTGCGTGGTCGGTACGGCTGCGGCTTTCACAACGATCGACACAGACGTGCGCACAGGCTTCCGCAACGCATTGGCCCGCCTGGAGGAGTCGCTCGGCGAACCGTTTGCGTACGACGAGCTGCTCTGCTGCAGCAGTGCTGCGGGCGGGCTGAAGATGGTCGCATTAGGACTCGTGCCTGAGCTGACGTCGAAAGCGGCTCGTCTGGCAGCCTCCAGCGCCGGTGCCAAAGTGGTCAAGACGTACGCCTTCGAGATCTCCAAGCAAGAGCAAGACGAGATCTATCGCATCGACCCCGACTTAGTGCTGCTCTGCGGCGGCACGGACGGCGGCAACAAGGAGGTGATCGTGGCCAATGCCCGACGCCTCTGCGCCATCCCGCGCAACTTCTCCGTCATCGTGGCTGGCAACAAGTCGGCCTCGTACGAGCTCGAGGAAGTCTTTGCGGCGTCGAACAAGAACTATGTGATCACGGACAATGTGATGCCGGAGTTTAACCGGCTCAACATCGCGCCGGCGAAGGAAAAGATCAAGGAACTCTTCATCAGTCGCATCATCGAGGCCAAGGGTCTGAGCCGGGTGCAGGACATGACGCCGCACCGCATCATCCCTACGCCACTGGCGGTGATGAACGGCTGCGAACTCTTCAGCAAAGGCACGCGCAAGGAGGCCGGCGTAGGCGATCTGTTGGCTATCGACATTGGCGGCGCCACGACGGACGTCTACTCGATGACGGACGGTAAGCCGACGATCGACGGGGCGGTGACGAAGGGTCTGCCGGAGCCGTATGCCAAGCGTACGGTGGAGGGCGATCTGGGTATGCGCTACAGTCTGTCGTCGCTGGCCGATGAGTTAGATCTCGACGCGGTGGCCGACGCTGCCGCCGCCGGACGCGATCAGGTGGAAGCGTGGGTGCGCCTGTGCACGGAGCATCCGGACACCTTGGCGGAGTCGGGCAGCGCGGAGCAACGCATCGAGGAGGAGCTGGCACGTGGCGCCATACGCCTCGCGGTGGAGCGCCATTGCGGCGTATACCAGACGGTCTACACGCCGTGCGGACAGCTGTTCGCGTTGACGGGAAAGGACCTCGCCGATGTGGCTTACGTAGTCGGCATTGGCGGCGCCATCATCCACAGCGAACACCCGGACTATCTCTTGGAGGGCTCGAAAGCCGACGCGAACGACTTCACCTACGCTAAGCCGCAGCATCCGTCCTACAAGTTAGATCGGCGCTACATCTTCGCCTCGATGGGGCTGCTGAGCGCCGTCAATCCGGAGCTGGCGCTGAGGATTATGAAAGAAGAAATTATATGAATGGAGGGGCGGACCTATGTGTCCGCCCGCCGTCCCCCTCCTGCCGGCAGGTGTAGGGGCGTATCGCATACGCCCATCCAAAACGTCGCTGGCGGCGACGAATGCCGGCACCTCGTAGGGGCGAAAAATTTTTCGCCCCTACAAATACCGGGTACGGGCCGGGGCGTATGCGATACGCCCCTACAGGGGGGGGGACCATCCGATATAAAACCAGAAACAGCAATAAATCATAGACATGGAAATCAGCAATCAGAAGATTTCAGAAGACGCCTTCTTCGCCGAACGCAAGGAGGTGCTTGGACAATGGCACACGGGGCGAGACATTGATTTCGACGAGGCCGTGGCCTATCAAAAATCCATCCCCGCAGAGAAGCGCTTCGGTGCCAAGTTGCAGAAGGCTGTCGAGGAGCGCACGACGCTCATCCAGCCGCGTGCCGGTGTGGCTCTGCCGGAGGAGCACAAGAAGCTGCTCCAATTCCTCGAGACCGAGGGCGAGGCCGACTTGCTGCCCACGACAGTGGATAGCTACACGCGTCTGAACCGCTACCACGAGGCCGAGACGGGTATCGAAAAGAGTAAGGAGACGAACCGCTCGATGCTGAACGGCTTCCCGATCGTGAACTATGGCAAGACGATCTGCCGCGACGTGACCTCGGCGCTCAAGAGCCCCGTGCAGGTGCGCCACGGTACGCCCGACGCCCGCCTACTGACGGAGATCTCCATCGCTGGCGGATTCACCTCGTACGAGGGCGGCGGCATCTCGTACAACATCCCCTACTCCAAGAGCCATTCAATCGAAAAGACCATCGCACACTGGCAGTACACCGACCGCTTGGTGGGTCTCTATGAGGAGGCTGGCGTCTCGATCAACCGCGAGCCGTTCGGACCGCTGACGGGCACACTGATCCCGCCCTGCATCTCGAACTCGGTGGCCGTCATCGAAACCCTCCTCGCCGCGGCGCAGGGCGTGAAGGACATCACCGTCGGATACGGCCAGTGTGGCAACCTGATCCAGGACGTGGCCGCGCTGCATACCCTAAACGTACTCACACGCGATTACCTCGATAAGTACGGCTTCCACGACGTGCGCGTGACGACCGTCTTCCACCAGTGGATGGGCGGCTTCCCGCAAGACGAGGCCAAGGCCTTCGGCGTCATCTCGTGGGGCGCGGCCGCCGCAGCGTTGGCCAAGGCTACGAAGGTGATCGTCAAGACGCCGCACGAGGCGATGGGTGTGCCCACGAAGGAGGCCAACGCCGCCGGGCTCCGCGCCACGAAGCAGGTGACCTCCATGCTGCGCGACCAGGACTTCCGCTCCATCCCCGCCGTATTAGAGGAGAGCGAGATCATCTCGGCCGAAATGCACTGCATCCTCGGCAAGGTCGAGGAGTTAGGCCGCGGCGACTATGCCGTGGGCACGGTAGCCGCCTTCGAGGCCGGTGTGCTCGACATCCCCTTCGCCCCCAGCCGCTACAATGCGGGTAAGGCCATGCCGGCGCGCGACAATGTGGGCGCCGTCCGCCTGCTCGACATGGGCGCGCTGCCGCTCTCGAAAGACATCGTGGACTTCCACCGCAAGAAGCTCGAGGAGCGCGCCGCGTTTGAGAACCGCCCCGTCAGCTTCCAAATGGTCATCGACGACGTCTACGCCATCGGCAAGGGCTTCCTCGTCGGACGGCCGCGCACTACTTCGTCGAACAATTGACCCAAAAGACGAAACGAAAACAAGGAGCAGCGGTTGGTGCATATCATTGTCTCAGACAATAATAAATCGGGACACTCCGAATTTATTATTGCTTTAGACAATAATAAGTCAGGACACTCCGAATTTATTATTGTTTCAGACAATAATAAATCGGGGCACTCCAAATTTATTATTGCTTCAGACAATAACAAATCGGGACACTCCAAATTCATTATTGCGATTGGAAATAATAAATCAGGATACTCCGGATTCATTATTGCGATTGGAAATAATAAATCAGGATACTCCTGACTTATTCCCGCCTGAGACAATGGAGCTCCGCCGCCCCGCATATTCCTTGACAATTGAAGCGTACATACACACAACCAAATAGAAACAGAAATGAAAATCACCCAAGTAATCTGCGCTCCCGGCAAAACGGGCTTCTTCTTCGACGATCAGAAGGCCATTAAGAACGGAGCAAAAAACGACGGCGCCTTCTACGAAGGAACGCCTGTAACCCCCGGATTCACGGCCGTTCGTCAGGCTGGCGAATCGATCTCAGTCATCTTCGTGTTCGAAAACGGCGCGATGGCTTACGGCGACTGCGCCGCGGTGCAGTACTCCGGCGCGGGCGGACGCGACCCGCTCTTCCTGGCCAAAGACTTCATCCCCGTCATCGAGAAGGAAATAGCCCCGCTCTACGTGGGCAAGGAGATCACCACCTTCCGCGAAATGGCCGACCGCACCGACAAGCACGTAGACCCCAAGACGGGCAAGAAATACCACACCGCCATCCGCTACGGCGTGACCCAGGCCTGCCTCGACGCTGTGGCCAAGAGCCGCGGCGTGCTGATGGCCGAAGTCATCGCCGACGAGTACGGCACGAAGATCTCCGACACCATCATCCCCATCTTCTCCCAGTCGGGAGACGACCGCTACCTGAACGCCGACAAGATGATCATGAAGGCGGCCGACGTACTGCCGCACGCCCTCTTTAACCACGTCGAGACGAAGGTGGGCCTCAAGGGCGAGAAGATCAAGGAATACGTGGAGTGGCTGCGCAACCGCATCCAGAAGTTGAAGCCCTTCGAGGGCTACAACCCGACGATCCACATCGATGTCTACGGCACCCTCGGCATCGTCTTCAACAACGACCCCGTGGCCATCGCTCACTACATCGGTGAGGTGGCAGCCATCGCAGCGCCCTTCAAGCTGCGCGTCGAAGGCCCCGTGGATATGGGCGAGCGCGAGGCACAGATCAAGGTGCTGAACGAGATCCGCGCCGTGATCGACCGCGAGGGCATCAACGCCGAGATCGTAGCCGACGAATGGTGCAACACGCTGGAGGACATCGTGGACTTCTCCAAACAGAAATCGGGTCACATGGCTCAGATCAAGACGCCCGACCTCGGCGGTATCAACAACGCGATCGAGGCTGTCCTCTACTGCAAGGAGCACGGCATGGGCGCCTACCTCGGCGGCACCTGCAACGAGACGAATCGCTCGGCCGAAGTCTGCGCACACATCGCTATGGCCACCCAGCCCGTGCAGTATCTGGCTAAGCCGGGCATGGGCGTCGACGAAGGCTATATGATTGTATTCAACGAGATGAGCCGCATCCTGGCCATCCGGAAAGCGAAAAAGTAATCACCCGGTAACCCTTGTAGGGGCGCACACGCATACGCCCTCTCGTAGGGGCGAAAAATCTTTCGCCCCTACAACCACCGGGGCCAACCATCAACAGAAAAGAAATGGAAGAATTAAGAGTCTTATCCCCCACCGCCATCCTGGGCTACGGCTTCCCGATGGAGTCGTTCGTGGAGGGCATGAAACGTGCGCCGCACGTCATCGCAGTCGACGCCGGATCGTCCGATCCCGGCCCCTACTACTTAGGCGCCGGCAAGTCGTTCACCGACCGCAACTCGGTGAAGCGCGACTTAGAGATTATGATCCCCGCCGCCATCGAGGCCGGCATCCCCGTCATCGTCGGCACGGCTGGCGGCAGCGGTGCTACGCCGCATCTGGACTGGGCCGTGGACATCGTCAAGGAGATCGCCCGCGAGAACAAGCTCAGCTTCAAGATGGCCATCATCGGCTCCGAGCTGGACAAGGAACTCGTTAAGGAGAAGCTCCGCAAGGGCCAAGTGACGCCCCTCCACCCGGCCAAAGAGATCGCCGAAAAGGACGTCGACGAGGCCGTGCACATCGTCGCTCAGATCGGCGAAGAGCCCTACATCAAAGCCTTGGACGAAGGCGCGAACGTGATCATCGCCGGTCGCTCGTACGACCCCGCCGTCTTCGCAGCCCTCGCCATCAAGCAGGGCTACGACAAGGCCTTGGCGCTCCACATGGGCAAGATCCTCGAGTGTGCCGCCATCGCCGCCCTGCCCGGCAGCGGTAGCGACTGCATGTTCGGCTACCTCCGCCGTGACCACTTTGTGCTCGAGCCTCTCTCACCCCTGCGCAAGTGCACCACGCTCTCCATCGCCGCCCATACGCTCTACGAAAAGACCAACCCCTACGTACTGCCTGGCCCCGGTGGCGCCCTCGACCTGCACGAGTGCACCTTCACGCAGGTGGACGACAACAAGGTGAAGGTGGCCGGATCGAAGTTCGTCCCCACGGACAAGTTCTTCGTCAAGCTCGAAGGCGTGCGCCGCGTAGGCTATCGCACCATCTCGTGCGCCGGCGTCAAGGATCCGATCATGATCTCCAAGATCGACGACATCGTCCGCAGCGTCAAGGATCGCGTGAAGAACAACTTTGAGCACTATGGCATCACCGACTTCTACCTCGACTTCAAGATCTACGGCAAGAAGGGCGTCATGGCCATGTTCAAGGACGCCGAAGAGTCGCACAGCGATGAGCTGCTGATCATCATCGAGGCCGTGGCCGCCACCCAGGAACAGGCCAACACCATCTGTGGATTCGCCCGCAGCACCATGCTCCACTTCGGCTACGAAGGGCGCATCGCGACGGCCGGCAACCTGGCCTTCCCCTTCTCGCCCTCAGACGCCAAGATGGGCGAGGTCTTCGAGTTCAACATCTACCACCTGATGCAGGTCGACAACTCCACCGAGCTGTTCCCCGCGCGCTACATCAGCTTCAATCAGGGTAAAGAGTAAGAAAGGAGGATATCTATCATGCATTACAAACTGACAGACGTGGCTTCGGTGATCCGAAGCAAGAACTCGGGTCCCTACGAGCTGACCTTCGACGTCATCTTCAAGGACTATGAGATGTATGAGCGCGTCAAGGCCGCCGGCGTATTCAACAACGCCATGTTCGCCTCGCTCTACCACATCCCCGAGACGGACATCATCGGCATCGTGCACTTCGACCCCGCCAAGGCGATCAAGACCACCATCGTGCGTCCGATCCCCTCCGGCGCGCTGGGCGAAACGGACGTCTACGGCGCCCAACAGCACGTCCCCCTGATGAAGTTCGAGTTCGATTTATAGGTTTGCGAACGATTATGGTTACCCGGCACGCCCTGAAAGGACAATAAGTCGCCCCTTCAGGGCGTACGCCAGGTACACCGAAAGATTTGCGAACCATTTTGGATCGACTATAGTTTTCATTCTCCCATTCTTCATTCCTCCTTATGATTTACCGATTCCTTATGCTCTCCGATGAGGTCGACGACTTCAAGCGCGAGATACAGATCGACGCCGAGGCCACCTTCCTCGACCTTCACGAAGCCATCGAGCAATCCGTCGGTTTCAAGCCTGGCGAGATGAGCAGCTTCTTTATCTGTGACGACGATTGGACACGCCGCACCGAGATCACCCTCGTCGACATGGGCGCCCCCTCCGACGCCGACACCTGCCTCATGGCCGACACCCGATTAGAAGAGTTCCTCGAAGAGGAACACCAACGCCTCATCTACATCTTCGACTACATGATGGAGCGCGCCTTTTACATGGAGCTCCGCGAAATCATCACCGGGAAAACCCTCGCCGAGGCCGTCTGCACACGCTCCATCGGGATGCCACCAGCACAAACCCTCACGCCCGAAGCGTTAGAGAAGAGTATCGAAAAGACCCTCGAAACGAATGCGGATGAGGACTTCTACGGCGACTCTGAATATGACGACGACGAACTCGACCGCGAGGGCATCGGCAGCTTCGACGCCGCCGACGGCGAGCTCCCTCTTGAGGAACGCTATTGAACACCGCAGCACACCCCACCCTCCTCGTCCTGCTCGGGCCCACTGGCGTGGGTAAGACGGCGCTCAGCCTGCGACTCGCTGAACGCCTCGGCAGTCCGATCGTCTCGGCCGACTCCCGCCAGATCTATCGCGACATGCCCATCGGCACCGCTGCCCCCACAGCAGACGAACGCGCTCGCGCCGTCCATTACTTCGTCGGCACCCTCCCCCTCACCGAGCCCTACAGCGCCGCACGCTATGAAACCGACGCCCTGGCGCTGCTCGATCGGCTCTTCCCGACACACCCCACCCTGCTCCTCACCGGCGGATCGATGATGTACATCGACGCCGTCTGCCAAGGCATCGACGACATCCCCACCATCCCCGCAGACATCCGCGCGGCCGTCGTGGCCGACTACGAGCGCCTCGGCCTCGCGGCCCTCCTTGACGAGCTCCGAGAGGCCGACCCCGTGCACTACGCCGAGGTAGATCAGCGCAACCCCCGCCGCGTGATCCACGCCGTCGAAGTCTGCCGCACCGCGGGGCGCCCCTACTCTGACTTCCGCACGCGCACCCCGAAGCAACGCCCCTTCCGCATCCTCAAAATCGGCCTCCTCCGCCCACGCGACGAACTCTTCCGCCGCATCGACGCCCGTGTCGACCAAATGATGGCCGACGGACTGCTCCATGAGGCCTGCGCCCTCTACCCCCAGCGCCACCTGAACGCGCTGAACACCGTGGGTTACAAGGAGCTCTTCCAACACCTTGACGGCCTTCTCACGCTCGACGAAGCCGTGGCGCGCATCAAGCGCAACACACGCGTCTATGCCCGCAAACAGCTCACCTGGTTCCGCCGCGACCCGTCCATCACGTGGTTTCACGCTGACGACACGGCGCCGCTCTTCCGCTTCCTCAGCGAGGAGGGGATCTTCTAATGATGATTAGTGGTTATGGCGGCGCAGCCCTGCAACGTCGGGCATATCTTTGTGTTATAATAATCCAGAAAACAAGAGACATCATGGCAACAGTTCGTTTTACATCGACGGCGTTCAGGCGCAAACAAGCTCACGCGCTTGATCTGGCCGACAAGGGAAATAAGGTGATCATCCGCAGAGGCAGGAATCAGGCGTATACGATTACTCCGATCAGCGATGATGACACGGAGATCACGCCCGAACTTCAGGCCGAAATCGATCAGGCAAGGGAAGAATATCGCAGAGGAGAAACGCTGCATTTTGAAAATGCGGCGGAGATGAATGCTTGGCTGGAAGCATGATGAGTTATAGCATAGACTTCTCGAAAAAAGCCCAAAAGGTGATCGAGAAATGGAGAAGATCTAATCCGAGTTCATATAAGAAGCTGGTCGTCATTCTGAATGAGATCGCCGAACATCCCCGGGAAGGCATTGGACACCCGGAGCCATTGAGAAGTGGCAGCGGAATCACCTATTCGCGGCGCATCTCGGCTCACGATCGAATCATTTATGACATCCATGACGAGGAAATCACCGTGCTCGTCATCAAGGTCGAAGGACATTACGACGACAAATAGTCGCGTTGACCTCTCCCCCTGCCTACATACAACCCTTCCGCCGCCCTTGTAGGGGCGAATAATCCTTCACCCCTTCCCGCCCCCCTCACAAAGATTGTTTATGGGTGAACCGGCCCCCCTCGACGGGCGTTTACCCATCGCGAGCCCGCCGCTCGTCATCCATCATCCGTAACCCACAAATTCGTAACAATAACCCCCCAATGAGACGCATCACATTAATCATCGCCGCGGCCGTAGCCTTCGGGTTAGTGGCCTGCGCGCAACAATCAGCAAACCAAAAAGAAGAAAAGAAGATGAAGACTTTAGTTGCTTACTTCTCCGCTACGGGAACGACCGAGCGGGCAGCCAAAATGCTGGCCGAAGTGGCCGGCGCCGACCTCTACCGGATTGAACCGGAAACGCCCTACACCGCCGCCGACCTGGACTGGCACGACAAGAACTCACGCACCTCGGTGGAGATGAACGACCCCAAGTCGCGCCCCGCCATCAAGGGCCGCTGCGAGCAGATGGCCGATTACGACGTCGTCTACATCGGCTTCCCCATCTGGTGGTACACCGCCCCGACCATCATCAACACCTTCGTGGAGAGCTACGACCTGCAGGGCAAGACGCTCATCCCCTTCGCCACCTCGGGCGGCACTGACATCACGAAGACGGCCGACAACCTGAAGAAGGCTTACCCCAACCTCACCTGGAAGCCCGGGCGCCTGCTCAATGGCGCAACCCGCGAGACGATCGAGCAGTTCGTGAAGGGGCAGTGAGGTATCGCAAACGCGATCAGGCACTCAACGGCGGCGACGTAAGGTCTGCCTCCGCGCGCCGAACAGGAATGGCCAACGATTTAGGCGATGTGTACGCCGATCGTTGGCCATTTTGCGTCAAGGAAGGGGCAGTGCACCTCGGGAGCATCGCGCGCTGAATCGTGTTTTGGTGTGTATACGATGTATGAGGTCAGAAACAGAGTCTCTTTTGGTGTGTATACGATGTATGAGGTCTGAAACAGACTCTGTTTTGGTATGTATACGATGTATGAAGTCCGAAACAGATTCTGTTTTGGTGTGTATACGATGTATGAGGTCTGAAACAGATTCTATTTTGGTGTGTATACGATGTATGGAGTCTAAAACAGACTCTGTTTTAGTGTGTATACGATGTATGAAGTCCGAAACAGACTCTGTTTTTGACTTCATACGTTGTATATATCCAAAAACCCACTTGGGTTAATGGCTTATACGGCGTATAGATTGAGAAACCCACTTGGGTTGAGAGCTTATACGGCGTATAGATTGAGAAACCCACTTGGGTTAAGGGATTATACGGCGTATAGATTGAAAAACCCACTTGGGTAAGAGCTTATACGACGTATAGATTAAGAAACCCACTTGGGTTAAGGCCTTATACGACGTATAGATAGAAAAACCCACTTGGGTTAAGAGCTTATACGGCGTATAGATTGAGAAACCCATTTGGGTTTAGAGCTTATACGGCGTATACATCGAGAAACCCACTTGGGTTGAGGGCTTATACGGCGTATAGATTGAGAAACTCGATTCATAAATCAATCCGTAGCACGGGGGGATAGCGAAACGCGCAGAGGCGTAGGGGGTGACGCATGAAACGACAGGAAAACGCGCTGCGGATGGCTGGGGGTGGATCGGGAGCATAGCCTTCCGAGCCGCGATCGGTAGCTATAAAAAGAGTGTGCTCAGCATCGTGGCCAGCAGCAGCGCGCCCAAGCCAATGCAGACGGCGATCAGCAGGGCGTTGATGTATTTCGCTTGCGGCTTCGTCGCTTCAGGCAGATCGGCTAAATAGTATTCCTTGAAGAAGAGATAGAGTCCGGGGATGGCCGTGCCGACCAACAGGAAGTCTTCAGGGATATGGAACGAGCCGGCCTTCGTTAGCCCGATGAGCGCCCAATGACAGAGCAGCAAGACGAGGAAGAGGTTGACGCGACGGGCGAAAAACAGGAGCAAGCCGATGGTGAAGACGGAGACGGAACAGGGCATCACGGGCGAAGTCATGCCCGGGAAGGTGAGCCCACGCGCAAGCGAGATCAGGGGGTAGACGAAAGGCATGATGAGGAGCAGACGAGCCATGATGTCGTATCGGCGCGAACGCTCGAAGGTGGTGTAGCCCGTCGCCAAGTCCCACACCCAGATGGCGGCCATGAGCACCCAAAAGAGCGCCATGACCCCGTTGTAGTCGCGCTCGTGGCAGCAGACGAAGTAGTAGACGATGGCCACCCAGAGGTAGAGCCCGGCCAGGTAGGCTTTCATCACTTGCTTTACCCACGGGGCGGGGCGCCGCAACAGCCGCATCGTCAGCCACGCGCCGACGAGGATGATGAGCAGCTGTGCGAGCCAGGTGGAGGCATTGTAATAGGCTATCGTACGCCAGAAGGTTTCCATGATTACTTAGTGTCGCGTGAGGGAAAAAGCCCGTTTGGGGAAGAGGAACATGGGGAAAGAGGCGCCGGCGGCCAGCAGGAAGATGACCGTGACCGTGATCATGCCGTTGGAGAAGAACATCTCCATATAGCGGCGCAACCCCTCGGGGTCGTTCACGCGTTGCAGGCACATGATGAGCGAAAAGACCATGTTGTAAGCATACCGCCCGGGGATCATGGGCAGCAGGGCGGGGATGTAGAGCACGGTCACGGGGCAATAGACGCGTTTGCCGAGCCAGAGGCTGCCGAAGCCGATGAGGAGCGCGGCGACTAAGGAGCTCGTGGCGATGTCGATCCCGGCGTAAGTCATCAGGCAGAAGCGGCAGGCGTGGCCCACGGCGGCCAGCAGTGCGATCATCTTAAATGCCCTGAGGGGAGGGTCGGAGATGGCTCCGAAACCGACGCCGGCCACGGCTGCAAAGAGGGCGTCGGAGAGGATGTTGAATGCGATGGTCCACATGGCTCAGAGCAGGCTGTCTTTGACTAAAAGTAAGGTGAAGGAGAGGCCGATGGCGATGTTGATGATCAGCAGCGCGGCTTCCGTCAGGCGCGCAAAGCCGGTCAAGACGTAGCCCTCGACGATGTCTATCACGCCGTTGATGAGCGGCACGCCAGGCACTAAATAGAGCACGCTGGTGGCCAAGGCGATGTCGGAGGTGGTGCTGAAGATGAGCGAGGTGGAGGCGCAGAGCGAGGCCACGAAGGCCGAGACGATGAAGGTGACATAGAGGTTGATCTGCCTACGCTGCATCCGTTGCTTGAGGTAGAAGCCGGTCAGGGTGGACGAAAAGACGATGCCCATCGAGACGACGTCGCCGCCGAACAGTCGGCAGAAGGCGGCGTTGGCAAACCCCACTAAGAGCAAGACAAACAGGGGGTGGATCATGGGGGCTGAGATGATGCGATTGTACTCCGCCCGCAGCTCCGGGAGCGAGAGGTGCTTGTCGGCGGCTGTCCAACTGAGTGCGCTGAGCGAGGCGTTGTGCTCGAAGCTGATGGCCTGCGCTGGCACCTCGATCATCCCGTTGCATTGCTCCGATGTGGCCCGGTCAATCACGGTCAGGATAATGTGCTTGTGGAGGACGCTCATCATCACGTCCGTATCGAACGATGCGCCGATGCGCTTCGAGTTGCGCACCACGCGTGAGGTGTGTACGCCTGCGGCCATCAGGTGCGAGGCGTATTCTACGATGAACTCGCAGAGGGCTGCGAGGGATTCTTTGGTGTGGGTCATGGGTTGGGGGGTATGCGCCTTCGGCGCAGGTAGTCAGAGGGTAGTCAAAAGGGGCGGCCTGAAGGGCCGATAGATGATAGCCCAGGGTAAAGCCCTGGGAAAAATGCGGCCTCATTCCTCCTTCGATCGTTCGCGGAGGTTGCGGATGGCGGCCTCGATGAGTGTGTCCTTGCCGCGAGCTACGTCGGTGGCGGTCATGTTTACGCGGATATCTGGCTCTATGCCGCCCTCGATGCTGTGTCCGTCAGCGTCGAGCAGTGGCGAGGTGGAGAAGCGCACCTGCCAGCCGTTGGGCAACTCCGAGCTGAAGGGCATGCCCCCGCCGCCGCCCGTGCGATCGCCGAGGATGACGACCTGAGGGAGGCGACGCATGGTGTTCACGAAGTCGTTCGTGGCGCTGTAGCTGTGTCGGTTGGTCAAGATCACGGTGGGGCGCAGCCAGCGGGTGCGTTTGGAGGGGCGCAGCTCGACGGGGTAAGGGCGGGAGAAATCCGCGTGGCCGCGGCCGGTCTTGTGGACGATGTAGCCCGTCAGCATGGGCGCGGTGAGGAAGCGCGCAGCGATACGCTCGGCGTAGGTGAGGGCGCCGCCGCCATTGTCGCGCACGTCGATGATGAGGCCGCGGCAACGGCGGAAGGCGTAGAAGATCTCGTCGAGGTTTGTCTCCGTGACGCCGGTAGAGAAGCTGCCGTAATAGATGTATCCGATGTCGGTGCCGGGCAGCTGGAGGTAGCGCATGCCACCGGCGATGGCGTAGCGGGTGCCGATGTAGTTGCGCTGGATGTCGGAGTTGAAGTTGCGCGGATAATCCTCGAACCAAGCCCAATAGCGGGCCGTGTTGAAGGGGGCTACGAGGTTCGTGTGGCCATCTTTGAGCTCGGCCAGCATCTCGGCCATGAGGTCGAAGAGGGCGTAGCGGCTCATGGTGTCGGTGACGCGCGGCTCGTATTTGCGTCGGATGGCGTCCCAGTCGACGCCCTTCTCGTCGAAGAAGCAATAGTGCTCGTCCATGATGCGCCAGAGGGCGTCGAAGTTCGTGTGGGGGTCGGCCGTGAAGCGGTCGGCCTTGTCGCAGGCGGGGAGGAGGAAGAGGAGGAGGAGGAAGGGAAGAATGCGGGTCGTTTTCATTAGCGTTCAAATTAGATGTCATGTCAGCTTCATATAAGTCTTCAATGTCTTTGATCACACGGAAAATCTTGATGCCAGAAATGGCATGTTCGACTTTGATTCGAGTGGATGAAATGAGTTCGTTTTTGGTTTTCTGCCCCGTGGTAAGCATTTTTCCTCAGAGCTTCTTTGTTGGTTGAAGAACTGCGAACTTCTGGATTGCTCGGTCGAGGAATCCCCCTTCTCCGTGTTATCATGGATGATCTTCTCCCCACCTCTTTTTTCAAGGAACTTTTTGAATCCAGCCAAGTCCTCATCCGGGAGCATTCCGGCCGTAGGTACGATATTTTTGAGCATAATCGCGAGCGTATGGATCCACTGTCCGCGTTGCTGCTGAGACACACCAAATACCGATCCATGATATTTCCTGAGCGGGTTGTTTTTGAGGAAATTCAATATGAAAAACAAGCGTTCTTCTACCATGAGAGCTAAGAAAGTGGTCGGGTTCTTTTGTGTTCTACCTCTATCGTAATCCATATCTGATGTAATCATCAAATGTTCGCTTCTACACACATATACGCGTCATTTTAGCGGTGCAAGTAAAACTAATCCCTATTGCATACCAACCCTCCCGGAAATTGTGGGGATTATGCAACTCCTCCATTAGAGTCCCAGACCGCATCGTCAGGGTAGACTCTATCCGAGCGGTGATTGAACCGCTACGCAAGGCACGGAACACTGTCCGATATGTCCAAAACTGTCCTTGGCACCCTCAGAAAAGCTCCGAAAGGTGATCCAACCCTCACGAATGCTTATCAAACACCCCCGAATGCTTATCGGTTAGAAATGAAAAAACACCCGTAAAGCGGATTTCAACGGAAATATGTTGTAAAACATGTCGAGCCATTATCTGACTGATAACAAACTATATAAGCCCCCTCTCGAAGCCTTTGGCACGCCCCCGCGAGGGGTCTGAAACTGTTTTTTTTTGGTCGGTATATCCGGAATACAGACTTTTGGGGCGCTTTTTAAAGAAGACGATGAACATGAATAGTGTACTACGAAATGCAAGTCTCTTATGCTGCTTCGCCCTTTTCTCAATGGCTACCTACGGGCAAAAGGCGCATCGCCATCGGAGGCTGCCGACGCGCACACAGACCGTGCGCTCCAGAACAATGGAACGAAAGGCGTCTGAACTGATCGCCGGTCACGTAGACGTGACGAAAAAGAAAATGACGTCGGACAAATTAGCCCCCGTCACCTACGCTACACAGGAAGAATTGCTCCGGAATGAGGAATTGCGCTTTCCGGCTGACGAACTGTACGCCTCCAGCTGGGATACTCGCTGGGTGAATCCGTTTCGCAGTAAGAATATTCCCTTCCCCGATTCATTCAGGGTCGACTGCTCATCATTCGTATGCCCCGTTGGAAAACGTCTGAAGATCAATTCAGATTATGGTATACGTCGTCGCTGGATGCATCGCGGAATCGATCTCGATCTTAACCTTGGCGATACGGTGCGAGCAGCATTCAGCGGAAAAGTCCGGATCAAAAACTTCGAGCGTGGAGGCTATGGCAATTACCTCGTTATCCGCCATCCCAACGGGCTGGAAACCGTTTATGGCCATTTATCAGGTTTTTTAGTGTCTGAGAATCAAATCGTACTTGCTGGGCAACCCATCGGCCTCGGAGGCTCCACCGGCCGCTCCACTGGCCCACACCTCCACTTCGAAACCCGCTTCTTGGGCGAAGCCTTCAATCCCCATGAAATCATTGACTTCCAAAACGGAACCCCCCATCGCGACTTTTACGTGATTCGTAAAAGCACCTTCCGCAGAAACAACAATATATATACGTCTACTTCCGAGCGCATCGTCTATCACCGTGTGAGACGCGGCGAGTCGATCGCTATGATCGCACGCAAACACCGCATCTCAGTGGCTGAGCTCTGCCGACTGAACGGCCTTAGACGCAAGTCAAGACTGCGCGTAGGGCAAACACTCCGCTGCGGAAAGATGTATATCAAGACACCGAAACGCATCAACACCGAAGATGAGGCCGTAGCCTCAACGAATACAAACGTGGATCGCACCATCGTGCGGCCGGCAGCCTATCATAAGGTGGAAGGCAACGAGACCCTGATGTCCATCGCTCGTCAACACGGCACCACGGTCGATGCCCTCTGCAAGCTGAACAACATCCGTCCGACCGCAGCGCTGAAGTCAGGGCAAAACATCTGCTATCGCGCGGAGCGCAAGATCTCGTTAGACAAAAACGGTGAGCCCATGGCCAAACAATCTACCTCCAGCACCAAAGACAAAGCCGAGGCATCCATGGCAAGAAAAGGAAACGACGACAAGACGGAATACATCGACGACACAACCGATGACATCACCGAAGAGGCTGAAGTCGTAACCAAGAAACCAGCCAAAACAACGACACCCAGTGGACGTAAACTCGCCACCAGAAAGCAGGTTTATTATCGGGTACGGAAGGGCGATACACTGCGATCCATCGCACGCAGACACGGAATAACCGTTAAACAGCTGTGCCGCATCAACGGCATTCGCACCACCACCAAAGTGAAAGTCGGGCGTTCGCTGCGTTGCTCATAAACGAATAGAAAACAACAGGGCTCCGGTGCACCGGTTACTGATGATGGCTTCATCTTCTGTAACGGGTGCACCTCTTTTTATGTAGGTATGTCAAAGACAGAGGAACAATTCGCGGCAGCCATTAAGGATTGCCGGGCGGTATTCGAGGCCAAGCTGGCGGACTACGGTGCATCATGGCGCATCATGCGGCCGGCGTCGGTTACGGATCAACTCTTTATCAAAGCAAAACGCATCCGCACGTTGGAGATGATGGGCGAAACGAAAAGCCGTGTAGGCGAAGGTATCCGGCCGGAGTTCGTGGCGATTGTCAACTACGGCATCATTGGATTGATCCAGTTGCAGCTGGGCGCGGCCGATACATCTGATATGGAGGCTAAGCGGGCGCTCTCGCTTTACGATACACATATGGAAGAGACCACGGCGTTGATGTATGCCAAGAATCACGACTACGGCGAGGCGTGGCGCAGCATGCGTGTAGCCTCCTACACAGATCTTATCCTGATGAAACTGAATCGCGTAAAGGAGATCGAGGATCATTGGGGGCGAGTGGCCGTCTCAGAGGGGATCGACGCCAACTATATGGATATCGTGAACTATGCCTTGTTCGGACTCATCAAACTTTCAACCGAAGAAGAAATACACCATGCATAAAGAGAGAATCATCAAAGTCGTTGCTGAGATCTGCCGGCTACTGCTTGGCATCACGTTCATCTTCTCAGGCACGGTCAAGGCCATCGACCCGGAAGGAACGATCATTAAGATGGGCGACTACTTCACCGCCTTCGGTTGGGGGCACACGGTGTGGTCAGACGCGGTGCTATCGTTCATCATGATCGCATTCGAGTTCATGCTTGGCGTGTGTATACTGCTAGGGGTTTATCGGCGGCTGTCCACATTGGGCATCCTGCTTTTCATGGCCATTATGACACCCGTGACGCTCTACTTGGCGCTCTATAACCCCGTGCCCGACTGCGGCTGCTTCGGCGACGCACTCATCATCACCAACTGGCAGACGTTCTACAAAAACGTCGTACTCTCGGTTGCGGCCATCGTTGCGTTTATCTATTGCAAGCGCCTTACTCCGTGCTACAGCGATCGCGTCCACAGCTTCGTAGCTCTCTTTTCCTTCGCTTTCTGCATCGCCTTCTGTTATTGGAATTACAACCATCTGCCAATCGTGGACTTCCGGCCGTATAAGGTCGGGGCAAACATTCCTAAGCTGATGGAAATACCAGCTGATGCACCGCAAGACGAATACGTCTTCATCTACGAAAAGGACGGCGAGAAGAAGGAGTTCAAACTAGAAGAGGCTCCTGCAGGCGACTCCACATGGACTTACATCGACGCACGCCTTGTCAAGCCGGGCTTCATCCCAGAAGTCTCCTCCTTTGACTTATACGACAAGTTGGGCGACAACTTGGCCGAGGTAGTGTTGGCTCAACCGAAGCCCCTCTTCTTGTTGGTTATGCCACATATCGAAGAGGCCAGCGAGGCACACATCGCCCAGATAGAAGAGGTGTTGGATTATGCTCGGGCACACGGCTTCCGCTTCTATGGCGTGACAGCCTCCACCGAGACACAATGCCACGAATGGATTAATCACACCGGGCTCAACATCCCCTTCCTCACCGCCGACGATGTGTTGCTTAAAACCATCGTCCGATCCAACCCCGGGCTCGTCCTTATGAAGCAAGGGACGATCCTCGCTAAGTGGCACCACAACGACATCCCGACAGCCAGTGAACTGAAGCGATTCATCAATGGGAACAGCCCGAGAAGCCGCTCTACAAGCCAGAATCGGGCCTATGTAATCCTTGCTTTTGTCTTACCTTTGCTCCTGCTTTGGGGCGGTGATAAGGCCCTGAGGCGTAAAGAAAAAGAACCCATAAACCACGAATAGATTATGAGAAAGAACATTGTTGCAGGCAACTGGAAAATGAACACCACCCTGCCCGAAGGATTGGCACTGGCCAAAGGCATCAACGCAGCCTTGAAAGGCAAGACGCTGCGTTGCGATGTGATCCTCGGCACGCCCTTCACCCACTTGGCCAGCGTGGCCACAGCCGTTGACACGAAGCGCATCGGCGTGGCTGCTGAGAACTGTGCAGACAAAGAAAAAGGCGCATACACCGGCGAGGTGTCTGCTGCCATGATCGCCTCCACGGGTGCACGCTACGTCATCATCGGACACTCCGAACGCCGCGCCTATTATCACGAGACACCGGAGATACTGAAAGCCAAAGTGCAACTGGCACTGGCCAACGGATTGACGCCCATCTTCTGCGTGGGCGAGGTGCTGGCCGAGCGTGAAGCAGGTAAACACTTCGACGTGGTAGACGCGCAGATCCGTGAATCGCTCTTCGATCTCACGGCCGACGAGTTCCGCCGCTTGATCCTCGCCTACGAACCCGTATGGGCCATCGGCACGGGCAAGACGGCTACCGCCGAACAGGCTCAGGAGATACACGCACACATTCGTCACACGGTGGCTGACAAATACGGCTCCGAGGTGGCCGACGCTACCTCCATCCTCTACGGTGGCAGTTGCAACGCCGGTAACGCCAAGACCCTCTTCGCCAACCCGGACGTGGACGGCGGACTCATAGGTGGCGCCTCCCTCGCAGTCGATAAGTTCCTCCCCATCATCGAGGCCTTCTGACATAACCCATACATCCCTCCGCCCCTCCCCAAGAGCGCCGCTCCTCCAACCCTCCACCCCCCTCGCGACGCTATGGGAGATCAGGCGGAGGGATTCTTATGTTTCATCTTTTCAAACACCACCCCATCATGAAACGATTCCTCTGGCTATGCCTCATGCTTTGCACCGCCTGCGTGCTGACGGCTCAAAGCTCCATCTTCGACGAACTGGCACGCAAAGGGCCGAAATACGGCACCGTGACCATCCACCAATCTTCGGCCATACGCAAACTCGTAGGCAGTAGCAGCGCCTCAGCAAAGAAGGGCGCAGACGAAGCCGAATCTGGTGACACGAAAAGCTCCAAAAGCTCTAAAGACGCCAAAGACGCGAAGGACACGAAGGACTCCAAAGACGCGAAGGATTCCAAAGACGCCGCCCAAGACGCCCCCGCCGCAAAGGAGAAGACGGAACCCGAAAACGACGAGATTACCGACATGGACAACCCCGAAGGCCGCGTCTACCGCGTGCAAGTCTATTCGGGAAACAACCAACGTCAATCCAAGCAAGAAGTCCGAACGATGGAGACGCAGATCAAGCGCGCATTCCCCAAGGTGGGGGTCGAGCCGGACTATCAGGCGCCCTTCTGGAAGCTCTACGTGGGATATTTCCAGACCAAGGAAGAGGCGATCTACATGCTGGAGCGGCTGCGTAGGCAATTCCCCAGCTACCACGGGATGAAGATCGTTCAGGGCTACAAGCCCAAAAGCAGCAGTAACAGCAATAAGAACAGCGACAAATGAAAGTTCTGAAGGAAACGGCTGACCTGCTCCGAGCGCGCGAGGCCCTCTGCCGTAATTATCGCGACATCATCACCCTGCTGGGCGAAGACCCTGACCGCGAAGGGCTGCAAAAGACGCCCCTGCGTGTGGCCAAGGCCATGCAATTCCTGCTCCGCGGATATGATGAAGACCCGGAAGCGATACTGGCCTCCGCCATGTTCCAAGAGGAGGATTACAAGCAGATGGTCATCGTCAAAGACATCGACTTCTTCTCCCTCTGCGAGCACCACATGCTGCCCTTCTTCGGCAAGGTGCATGTGGCCTACATCCCCCGGCGCTACATCACGGGTCTGAGCAAAATCCCCCGCGTAGTCGACATCTTCTCCCACCGCCTCCAGATCCAGGAGCGCCTCACGTTGCAAATCAAGGAGTGCATCCAGAAGATCCTCAACCCACTCGGCGTAATGGTCGTCATCGAGGCGCAGCACATGTGCATGCAAATGCGTGGCGTGGAGAAACAAAATTCCCTCACCACCACGTCAGACTTTACGGGCGTCTTCCAGCAAGTCCAGACCCGCGAGGAGTTCATGAACCTCATCAAGAAATAATCGCACCGATGCGTGTCGATCATCGGCAAATCCCCCGAACTGGAGACCTGAAACCCTCCGTTCGGGGGATTTTTGTTGATTTCCATCTATTCTCGGGCGATTTCATCCCAGAAACCCGGTTTCTAAGGCATTCTCGGGCGATTTCATCCCAGAAACCCGGTTTCTGAGGCATTCTCGGGCGATTTCGTCCCAGAAACCCGGTTTCTGAGGCATTCTCGGGCGATTTCATCCCAGAAACCCAGTTTCTGGAGCATTCTCGGGCGATTTCATCCGAGAAACCCGGTTCCTGAGGCATTCTCGGACGATTTCATCCCAGAAACCCAGTTTCTGAGGCGTTCTCGGGCGATTTCATCCCAGAAACCCGGTTCCCCGCCAAACGATTCTCGGAAGATCCATCTTGAACGACATCAGGGACACGTAATTCCCTACAATAAACCCGCCTACAACCAGTTATCATATCACTTCAAACCAGAGGAATCAAGAGAGGACGTGAGAAGATATTACCCCATCATTTGCATGGCCCTGCTACTGGCCGTGGCTGCGTGTAGCACGAAAAAAAACACAGCCGCCACCCGCCGCTGGCACGCCTTCACAGCGCGCTACAACACCTATTTCAACGGCAAAACCTCCTTCGACGAGCAGCTCGAGGCGATGCAGAACAACTACCATGAGAACTACACCGAGCGCATCCTGATGTACCCCGTCAGCGCCCTACCCAAAGAGAAATCATCGCCCGGTGGACCCTTCGACCGCGCCATATTGAAGGGCAACAAAGCCATCAAGCAACATTCGATACAAAAGAAGCCCAACCGCAAGTCGGGCTGGCGTGGCGACGCGCACCAGATGGCCATGCTGAAGCGCGAAGAGTACAACCCCTTCCTGAAGCACTGCTGGATGCTCGTGGCCGAAGGGCAGTTCTACAACGGCGACTTCCTGCAGGCCGCCGCCACCTTCTCCTACATCGCGCGCCACTATGCCACCGAGCCCGAGATGGTCGCCGCGGCGCACATCTGGCAAGCCCGCTGCTACGCCGAGATGGGCTGGCTCTACGAGACGGAATCGGCCCTCGAACGGCTACAGAAAAACGGCTTCCCCGCCGCCAACCGCAAAGAGTACGACCGCGTCTATGCCGACTTCCTCATCAAGAGCAATCGCACCGAGCAGGCCATCCCCGCCCTGCGCAAAGTGATCGGCACAGAGCGCAACCGCCGTCAACGCACCCGCATGCGTTACCTCCTCGGGCAACTCCTGGCCGAAGCCGGACAGCGCGACGAAGCCTATCGTGAGTTCGGACGCGTAGCCTCCGCCAGCCCCCCCTACGAGCTGGAGTTTGCCGCCCGCATCCGGCAGGCCGAAGTGCTACCGCCCGCGCGCTGGCAACAAGTGCTCAGCATGCTGCGGCGCATGTCCAAAAGCGAGAAAAACAAGGATTACCTCGATCAAGTCTTCATGGCCATCGGCGACGTCTACATGAGCCGACGCGATACCACACGAGCCATCGAAGCCTACACCGAAGGCGCAGAAAAGAGCGTGCAAAAAGGCCTCGACCTGGCCATCTGCCAAATCAAATTGGGCGACATCTATTTCACCCGTAAGGATTACGTCCGGGCGCAACCCTGCTTCAGCGACGCCATCTCAGCCATGCCGCAGGAATACAGAGAGTACGAGCGCGTCTCGCGCCTCTCGTCCGTGCTTGACGAACTCGTGGTGCACGTCGAGGCCGTACATCTGCAAGATAGCCTTCAGGCCTTGGCCCGCATGCCTGAATCCGAGCGCCTCGCCGTGATCGACAAGATCATCGCCGAGGTGAAGGAGAAAGAGAAACGCGAAGCCGAGGAAGCCGAAAAGGAGCGCTATCTGGCCGAGCAACAAGGGCGCGGCAGCGACCTTGTGCAGCAGCGGCCGGGACTACAGATGAACACACCGCAGATGCCCTCCCTCGGGGGATCCGGTAGCCAGTTCTACTTCTACAACCCGCAGACCGTAGCCCAAGGCAAGACGCAATTCCAAAACCGCTGGGGCAAACGCGTCAACCAAGACGACTGGCGCCGGCGCGACAAGGCCATGCCACTCACTGACATCGGGCGCACCGACACCACCGGGCACCAACGCTTCGATGAAGAGGGCAACCCCATCGCGGCCGACTCCACCGAAGCCCAGCTCCCAGACTCCATCGCGTCCGACCCCAAGACGCGTGAGTATTACTTGCAGCAAATCCCCCTCTCGCCCGAAGACGTGGAGGCGTCTAACGTCATCATCGCCGACGGACTCTACAACATGGGCATGATTTATAAGGACAAGCTCGAAAACATGCCTCTCGCGCTCAGTACGTTCGACGAGCTGGAGCGGCGCTTCCCCGACAACAAGTATCGGATGGACTACTACTTCCAGTCTTACCTCATGGGCCTTCGTTACAAAGACAAGGCACTCGAGACGCGCTCGCGCGATCGGCTCGTGAAGGTCTTCCCCGGAAGCGACTACGCCACGGCCGTCGCCGATCCGAACTACGAATACCATATCCGCATGATGGATCGCGTCCAGGATTCCATCTACGAGCAGGCTTACAACCGCTACCTCAAGGGCGACACATCGTTCGTGCGGCGCAGCTATCGCGAGTTCAGCCACACCTATCCGCTGGCTACGCTCATGCCCAAGTTCATGTTTATCGAGGCCCTCACCTACGTGCAGTCGGGTAATGTGGCGTCGTTTAAGTCGGCCCTGCAAACGCTCGTGGAGAAGTATCCTACGGCGGATGTGACGGAGCTGGCCAGCGAGATGCTGAAGGGTGTCCTCCGTGGCCGCACCTTGGTGCAGGGCAGCCTCACAGGTATGAAGTGGAATCTACGTTTCGGCTCAGACGAGTTCGGCGAAGTGTCATCCCTCGATTCGGCCCGCGCCTTCGTCGATGAGCCCCAGTCGCCACATCGCATGGTGCTGCTTTACCCCAAAGGCGCCGTCGATCCGAACGCCCTGCTGTACGCCGTGGCCGCTTACAACTTTGCGCACTTCGAGGTCAAGAGCTTCGACTTATCGACTGAAGAGGCTGGCTCGTTTGGCCTACTCATCGTCAGTGGCTTCAGCAACTTGCAGCAGGTGCTTGAGTATTACGATATGATATATGCCCCGAAGGGTTATGCCCGCACGGTGGATCGCGCCGTCATGTTCTTCCCCATCTCCGATGCAAACTACGAGACGTTGCTGCATGGCAAATCGCCGTCGGACTACATGGCCTTCTTCGCTGAGACTTACGGCCGTCAAGCCCCCAAGCTCGTGGCCCGTTGGCGCACGCAAGTAGCTGCCGATGCTCGCGAGGCCGCGCGTGAAGACAAAGCCGTGGAGCAAGCCGCAGACGAGGTAAAAGAGCGTGTGCAAGACACGGATGAACCCACCATCGACGAACTGAAGCCGGAGGAAGCAACCCCGACGGAAGAGAAGCCTGCGGAAGAGCCTACCGTTAATCCTCCCCTCCCCACCGAAGAGGTCACCCCCGCAGACACTACTGCCGTAACGCAAGACCAGCTTGTCGTAACCAAAAAGGGAAAGAAGTCGAAGGCGGAGAAGGAGCAGGAAAAGGCTGAGAAGGCAGAGAAGAAGAAACGGGAGAAGGCTGCGAAAGCCGCAGAAGCCGCGAAGAAGAAGCAAGAGAAGGCCGCAAAGAAGCAATCCGCAACCTCCGTCCGTCGCCGCAAGAACAAGCCCATCGAGCAACCCATCGAACCCGTCCCCGCCGACACGACGGCTTCGCCCGAGCCCACCGTACCCGAATCCCCATCAGCCGACACCACAGAGGCCGACACCTCGTCCGTGCCTGAAGTAGACATGGACACGGTGCTCGTGAAGCCGAAAGAGATCACGTTAGAGTATCTCCAGAAGCGCCGCGAAGTGGAAGAGCGCAAGTCGCGCATGGCACAGGAAGAGAAGGCACAGACGCAAGAAGAGAAGCGTCGCGAGTCAGCCGAGCAGCGCAAGCAGCAACTGAAGGAACGCGAAGCACAGCGTAAACAGAAAGCCAAGGAGGCCCGCGAACGCATGAAGCAACGCGAGAAGGAGCGCAAGGCGCGCGAGAAAGCCAATAAGCAGCGCCTGAAGGAGAAAGAGGCGGCTCGCCGCGCGGCACAACGCGAAAAAGAAGCCGCCCGGCGCGCAAAGGCTAAGGAGAAATCCCGGTGATCAAGTGCCTTTTGATTACCCCTCCCCTAATCTCAGATGCCCGCTTATTTTTGCCCCCGCTTTGAAGAAAAGCCTATCTACACGTGTGATGGGAAATCGGAAAGCGTAAAAACTGATTTTGAGTAACACTATTAATTAACGAAATGAAGACATTCAAATTGAACGGAACGCCGCGGGAAGACCTCGGCAAGAAGGCCACTAAGGCGCTGCGTAAACAAGGATTGATCCCGGCCGTACTCTATGGACAGGCACCGGTGAAACTGCCCTTCACGGGCACACTCAAGCCAGGCGAAAAGCTGGTGGAGATTGAAGGCGACATGGGCATTGTGGTGACGGATTTCACCGTCTCATTCGATGGTGTCCGCAAGCTGATCTACACGCCAGACATCCACCTCGTAGAGATCGATTGGGAAGACGGCCGTCAGAACCGCGCCATCCTGAAAGACGTCCAGTTCCACCCCGTGACGGACGCCGTGTTGCACCTCGACTTCTTGGAGGTATTCGGCGATAAGCCGATCGTGATGAACGTGCCCGTCGAGTTAGTGGGCCATGCCAAGGGCGTGAAAGCCGGCGGTAAGCTCAATCACGCCATGCGTCGCCTGAGGGTGAAAGGCCATGCCGCGCAGATCCCGGAGAAGCTCATTGTCAACGTAGACAACCTGGAGCTGGGCAAGGTGATCAAGGTGGGCGAGCTGACGTTTGAGAACGTGGAAGTGATGAGCCCGAAGAACGCCGTGGTTTGTGCCGTGAAGATGACGCGCGCTGCCCAGAGTGCGGCCGGCGCTGAGATGCCAACAGAAGAGGCAGGCGAGGAGTCAGCTGAAGGCGGCGAGGAAACGAAAGAGTAAAAACGCGATAGATTTTTCTTTTCCATTAGAGGGGAGGATGCTCGTCAAAAAAAACATGGCGGCGCGTCCTCCTCTCTTTCTTATGGGCCCCACGCCCCGGTAGTTAGAATCAGATTCCTTCTACTGCACCCCTAACTAACGTGAGTTCGACGTAAGAAATCCATCTCCCTGCCTCGGGGAAGACATTGTGAAGGCACCCTTCATACCCCAATGAAGACATCCTTCATACCCCAGTGAAGACACCCTTCATACCCCAGTGAAGGCACCCTTCATACCCCAGTGAAGGCGCCCTTCATACCCCAGTGAAGACACCCTTCCCAATGGCTCACAGGCAAAGCATGCGTTGTGAGCGACGCAACGCAGGCTTTGGGGGTGACACAAAGCAGGCTTTGGGGGTGATGCAAAGCAGGCTTTGGGAGTGACACAACGCAGGCTTTGGGGGTGATGCAACACCTCGATCATGTCCCCTCTCGTAGGGGCGAATAATCATTCGCCCCTACAACAGCCTCGGGGAAGGCACCCTTCCTTGCACACCTCGTGCAAGCAGGCTTGTAGACACCGTGCAAGCAGGCTTGCAATCATCGTGCAAGGTAGCTTGCAGACCCCGTGCAAGGGAGCTTGCAGCCATCATACAAGGGAGTGTCATCCCTATATCGGTGAATGAATTGCCCCACGTCGAACTCAGAAGCTATTTTGAATTTATTTCGGAGGCTATCGGGAGGATGTTTCTGATGATTTTGTTTCATCATTTGACGAGCATAGCGAGCTATGTGAGGATAAATGATGGAACAAAAGGGCGGAAACAGACCCCGATAGACCCGAAATAGAAATGAGGAAGACTCGCCAAAACGGCTCCTTAAAATAATCGGCCAATAAATTCAAAACAGCTTCTCATTTTAACTACCGCGCCAAAGGCGCATAACTACCCTACACCACATAACACAACACATGAAATACTTAATCGTCGGATTGGGCAACATCGGCCAGGAATACTGGGGCACGCGCCACAACATCGGCTTCCGCGTAGTCAACGCGTTGGTGGAGTCGGCCGAGGCGAGCTTCACGGAGGCACGCTATGGTGCCGTGGCCCGTATGCGGGTGAAGAACGCGGAGCTGGTCGTACTCAAACCCAACACCTACATGAACCTGAGCGGAAACGCGGTGCGCTACTGGCTGCAATGCGAATCCATCCCCCGAGAGCGACTGCTCGTCGTGGTGGACGACATCGCCTTGCCCTTCGGCAGCCTGCGCCTCAAGCCCCACGGCAGCCACGGCGGCCACAACGGCCTGCGCAACATCAGCGAACTCCTCTCCACAGACGACTACGCCCGGCTGCGCTTCGGCATCGGCAACGACTTCCCCCGCGGGCGGCAAGTGGACTACGTGCTCAGCCCCTTCACCGACGACGAGCTGACGCGCATGCCCACCTGCATCAACCAGGCCGTGGAGATGGTGCGCAGCTTCTGCCTCGAGGGAGTAGATGTGGCCATGAACCGGTATAACAGACATGGCGTATGAACGAAGTCAGAATAGATAAATGGATGTGGGCCGTACGCCTCTTCAAGACGCGTTCGTTAGCCGCGGAGGCATGTAAAAAAGGGCGCGTCTCGATCGGTGGCAGCTGCGTAAAGCCCTCGCGCACCGTCCGTGTGGGCGATGTGATCGAGGTACGCAAGCCGCCCGTCACCTTCTCCTTCCGCGTGCTCGACCTGACGGAGAGCCGCATGGGCGCGCCGCTCGTGCCGCGTTTTATGGAGAACATCACCCCGCCCGAGCAATACGAGATCTTGGAGATGAACCGGATCTCCGGGTTTGTCGACCGTGCGCGCGGACTGGGTCGCCCCACAAAGAAGGAACGCCGCGACTTGGAGCAGTTCACACACCCCGACGCACCCAGTTTCCCCTTCTTCGACCCCGATGAGGATGGCGAAGACAACTGGGAAGCGGAAAACGAAGAGTAAAAAAACGGAAACTGCGGCGGGGGGTAGTCGCTCAACCACGAGCAAATGCTTCCGTTTCCTGTTTTCCCCGTTCCTGTTTTTCATTGTATATGTATAATAGTCTACTCTTTGTAATCTTGCATTAATTAAGAATATCAAGCGTTCCCTAATGATTCCGGACGTCGATACTTGTAAGGTCGAAAAAACTTTTGCTTCAACAAATATCGGCTCCGTCCTAACCTATGCGTTAGTGATGACTACCCTTATAGGTTAGCATCGTCCTATCCTATAGGTTAGCGAGGAACTACCTTATAGGGTAGTGCCGGCATAACAAGAGCGGGTAGCTTCGGCATATCGTGTATGCCCGGCAAACGCCGCCAGACTTGCGCAACCTGCGCAAACGCTCCGGCAAACGCCGCCAGACCTGCGCAGCCCGCGCAAACATCCCGGCAAATGCCGCGAGACTTGCGCAACCTGCGCAAACGCCCCGGCAAATGCCGTGAGACTTGCGCAACCCGCGCAAACGTCATGGCAAATGCCGCAAGACCTGCGCAGCCCGCGCGGGACGCCCCGGCAAATGCCGCGAGACCTGCGCAGCCTGCGCGGGACGCCCCGGCACTTTTAGTTTTCATTTTTAGTCCCCAACTCCTATGCGCAATCACGCACAAGAATATATGGTCTCGGCGCAGTATTTCGCGCCGCGTGGCAAAGAGCGACTCATGTTCCTCGGCGAACAGATCAGCCACCGCCACCTTTTCTTTAACGACCGCCTCATCGGCATCCTCGGCGACGCCGGCGCTGGCAAATCGTCCTTCATCAAGGGCATGTTCCCCGGCCTGCAACTCTCCAACGACGACGACATCGTCAACCCGCGCAAGATCATGCAGGTGCGCAACCCGCTCAACGACATCGAGGACGCTACCACCTATCACTTCGACGTCCGCTTCCAGATGGCCTTTATGCAGATGTACGAGATCGCTGACTTTGTCCGCTCGTTGCTGGAGCGCAAGCGCCGCGTCGTCGTTGAACACTTCAATCTGCTCTACGACGCCCTCGGCCGTAACGCTGACCTGCTCGTGGGCATCGGCGAAGAGATCATCGTGGCCCGCCCCGGCGTCTTCGGCCCCTTGCCACAGAGCATCTACGACATCGTCCACGAGTCGCTTAAGTATCGCAAGATGGCCCACTCGGCCGAAGACATCACCACGCTCCTCCTCAGCGACGAGTTTGGCATCTCTGACGATGACTACTATTTCTCCGACGTCCGCAATGGCTTCATGCTCAAGTTTCGCCAGCGCCCCGAGATCGATCTGGAACGCCTCGAGGCACGCGTCCGCGAGCGCATCGCCGAGCATCTACACATCGCTTACCACGACGAGGACCACGTCCGCATCGGCGACCGTGTCATCCCCTGCGACGGCCCCCGCTTCCACGTCCGCAACACATCTGAAATCATTGACTTCTCCCTTCATAAAACCCTCGTCGAAGACCCCAAGACAGGCCACTTCTGCCTCATCGGCTTCATCGACGATCCGCAGGAAGACGTCAGCAACCGCAATACCCATTATTTCTTAGCACGTAACTACCAATGAGAGAAATTCAAGCAGAAAAGATCACCACCCTCGTCGAGCGTCTCTGCATCGAAGCCTGCTATGTGCTGGCCGACGACATCGACCGTAAGTTTCATAGCTGCCTCCAGACCGAGCGCTCACCGCTGGGTCGCCAGGTGCTCACCACCCTCATCGACAACGCCCGTATCGCCCGCGAGGAGCGCGTCCCCATCTGTCAAGACACCGGCATGACCGTCATCTTCGTCACCTGGGGCCAGGACGTCCGCATCACCGGCGGCTTCATCGAGGACGCCATCAACCAGGGCGTCCGCCAGGGCTACGAGAAGGGCTACCTCCGCAAGTCTGTCGTTCGTGACCCCATCGACCGCGTGAATACGAAAGACAACACGCCCGCCATCATCCACTATGAGATGGTGCCCGGCGACGCCTTCCACATCGTTGTCGCGCCCAAAGGCTTCGGCAGCGAAAACAAGAGCGACCTGAAAATGCTCATGCCCAGCGACGGTGTGCCCGGCATCAAGCAGTTCGTAATAGATACCGTCTCGCACGCCGGCGCCAACCCCTGTCCGCCGACCATCGTCGGCGTCGGCATTGGTGGCACGATGGAGCGCGCCGCCTACCTCAGCAAGAAAGCCCTGCTACGCCCCGTCGGCTCCGTCAACGAGCGCCCCGACCTGGCCGCCCTTGAGCAAGAGCTGTATGACGACATCAATCGCCTCGGCATCGGTCCCGTCGGCTTCGGCGGAAGCACCACCGCCCTGGCCGTCCACATCCTCACCTTCGCCACCCACATCGCCGGCCTACCCGTCTCCGTCAATATCGGCTGCCACGCCACCCGTCACGCCGAAGGGTCGCTCTGAAAACCAAACAGCCAACACAAAAATGCACCCGGCAAACTTGGCCGGTGTCCCTGACGGCCTCTACCGAGGCAAGGAAGTTTTCTCGGTATCCGGCCATATTCCCCGGCCCCGGTGGGGCCTTGACCTTCTTTTGCTTCTTTTCTTGTGTCAAGACAAGAAAAGAAGAGGCATCAAGACAAGAATAGATCTGGCCTCCACTCCCCCATCATCCAAATAGAAATTGAATTTGACTATCACACATAATGGAAGCAACCACCCCAACAGAGAAAATAGAGAAACGCATCCTGCGTGCCCCCTTCACCGACGACGTCATCCGCTCACTCACAGCCGGCGACCTCGTCTACCTCTCCGGCACCATCTACACCGCCCGCGACGCCGCCCATAAGCGCCTCTACGAAATGCTCGACCGCGGCGACCCCATGCCCTTCGACTTCACCGGACAAGTCGTCTACTACGCCGGTCCCTGCCCCGCCAAGCCCGGGCAACCCATCGGCTCCGTCGGCCCCACTACGGCCGGTCGCATGGACGCCTATTCGCCCCGCCTCATCCGTGAAGGCCTGAAAGTGATGATCGGCAAAGGTCTCCGCAACGCCGAAGTAGTCGATGCGTTGAAGCAATACACCGGCGTCTTCTTCGCCGCCATCGGTGGAGCAGCCGCCCTCATGGCCCGCTGTGTCGACACTGCCGAGGTGATTGCCTTTGACGATCTCGGCCCCGAAGCCATCCGCCGCCTCACCGTCACCGAGCTGCCCGTCATCGTGGCCATCGACTGTCAGGGCCGCAACGTCTATGAGACGGGGCGCGCCGCCTACGAGCAGAAGTGATCACACGCCCTGTAACTGTCTCTGACCTTGCGCCGGTGGACATTTCTAATACTTTTGCGCACTGTTTCATAGGACGGAACGAATCAATTTTGTACATATAAAAACAGCACTGCAATGAAAAAAGGACTTCATCCGGAAGGCTACCGCCAGGTGGCGTTCAAAGACATGTCGAACGAAGAGGTATTCATCACCCGCTCCACGATCAACACGAAAGAGACGATCGAAATCGAAGGTGTGACCTATCCCTTGGTTAAGCTCGAAATTTCCAGCAGCTCGCACCCCTTCTACACGGGCAAAGCGAAACTGGTGGACACCGCCGGCCGCGTCGACAAGTTCATGAGCCGCTATGGCAACCGCTACAAGAAGTAAGCGCTGCGGCGTTTCCGGTAAAATGGCAACGGGCAGGGAGAACGAATGAGGTTCTTCCTGCCCGATTTCATTTCTGCCCGGGAGCAATCTCCACAAGACCCGGTTTCAGAATCCATCTATATTTGCCCCCGTCATTCCCAGAGGGAAAGAGGCAAAACAACACGGGGCATTAGCTCATCTTGGTAGAGCATTTGGTTCGCAATCAAAAGGTGACGAGTTCGAGTCTCGTATGCTCCACCCTCCACCTGTGGCGCTCAGTAAGTTAGCGATGTGTGCCACGCCGTTGCCACGCGAGGCGGGGCGGTGCGGGGAAAAAAAAGGAGTTCCGATATCACATCGAAACTCCCTCTCACGAACGATTGGTTTTTTGGTAAAAGCCTTTGGTTAAGGATTTGCCGCGGTGAGACGTTGAAAACGCGTGCGGCATGTGTTCCGTTTTTGAAACACCGCAAAGCTACATATCTCCAACGCATAGCGGAGAGGTAGCCTTGTGGCGTTTCTGTATTCTATCCATTGTTGGGACGGTGTTTTTACCTGCCGAGGGGCAGCCGCCGGCGGTAGAGCCTGAGGGCGAGCAGTACGAGGCCAAAGATGGCGGCGCCGATGCATACCCAAAAGGTGCCCACGCCAAAACCATGTATAAACCGCTCCCAGCGGGTGGGCTTCCTTTCCACTTCACGGATCACTTCGCGCACCACGTCGCGGGTAAGGAAGACGCTGTCGGCACGTGCCCAGACGGTGTCGTGCCGGACGATGGTCTCGACGCGGAGCTCGCCGAGGCTATCGAGTAGGAAGGCCAGCCGGGCGTTGCGGGTGGTGGCTATCGAGAGGCGCTCCATAGCGATGCGCCCCTCGGCGTTGCAGCGGAGCAAGGCGCGCATGAGCGACGTGTCAGGCGGGACGGGTACGGGTACGAGCCGCTGCACAAAGACGCTGTCGACACGTGAATGGGTGCCCCGCGGGGCGCGTCGGAGGGGGAGGCAGCCGGTGAGCAGCAAGGCAGTGAGGAGCAGTAGGGTGGGTTTCATTGTGGTTGAAAGGGTTGTAGGGGCACCCCTTGTGGGCGCCCTGGGTTGTAGGGGCGCCCCTTGTGGGCGCCCTGGGTTGTAGGGGCGCCCCTTGTGGGCGCCTTGGGCGTTACGCCCCATCGCGTACCCGGCCATCGGATGATCGTTCGCCCCTGCTGGGGCGTCCCTGAAGGGCGCCCACAAGGGGCGCCCCTACGAGGGGCGATCATTCACGGTATGATCAATGCGGGTGGCAAGGATGTCTCGCAGGCGGTCACGGCCGACCACGTCGGCCAGCACGCGCAGCAGGCGATCCATGTCTTTGATCGTTTTCTCTTCGGCCTTCTCGCGGATGGAGAGGAACTCAATGACGCAGAGGAAGATGCTCATCAGGCAGGTCACGATCGGCACGCCGACGATGGGCTGCAGGTGCATGAGCACGAAGAGGCGGGAGTAGTGGATCATGACATCGATCATGAGGGCGATAATGACGCTGCCGCTGTAGAGGATGAACTTACTCACCGTGCGCGAGAGGCCGTAGGAGCTGCGCAGCTCGCCGCGCTGGCGCGCCTTGTAGAGTCCGCTGATGAGGTCTATGACCATTGAGAGGATGACGAAGAAGATGCACGCGCCGGCTATGGCCAGCATCGGGCGTGTGCCGTCAAGGAGGATTTCCATGGGGGGGTGAGATGTTGAATTGTTGGCGGCCTTGCGGCCGCGTTTATCTGTTGAATTGTTGAATGGTTGGAATGTTGAATGGTCGTAGGGGCACCCCTTGTGGGTGCCCTGGTAATGTCCCTTGTGGGTGCCCGGGGTGTTATGCCCCAGCGCGTACCCGGCCATCGGACGATCGTTCGTCCCTGTCGGTGCGTCCGGGTTGTAGGGGCGCCCCTTGTGGGCGCCCTGGGTTGTAAGGGTGACCGGGTAATGCGCCTTGTGGACGCCCTGGGTTGTAAGGGCACCCACAAGGGGTGCCCCTACGAGGTGTGCCCTGTCCATGATGCGTGGGCGCCCTGCCCATGATGCGTGGGCGCCCTGCCCACGATGTCTGGACTTACGCTATTGTAATCTCCCCCTTGTACGTGGCTGTGCGGGGTGCCTTCAGGGGCTTGCTACCGCCCGAAAACTGCGTGGTGACGCTGACCTCGTATTTGCCGGCGGCGAGCGTGTCGGGCACGAGGATGATGAGCTCCGAGGGCTTGTTGCGGACGACGTCTTTGCGGTCTACGCGGGTGGCCGTCTTGGTGGCCGTGTGGGTGAAGGTGATGCCAACGGACGGGTCTTCGCCGTCGATCTTCACCATCGAGCCGAGGATGCGCGCGTTCTTACCTTTGGTCAGGGTGTTGGTGGGCGTGTCGGTCGAGAGATCCTCTACTAAGTAGATGGTCATCTTCGATTCCTGCTCGCCCTGGATCTCCACCGTGGCGTCAGCTATGGCTTTGCGCATGGCTACGCCTTGGCGGACGCTGATGTAGACTTTGTGTTTCTGAGGGTCAAACGTCTGGCTGGTGAACTTGCCGCGGATGCGGGGCTGCATCACGACGAGGCCGGTGTTGACCGAATAGCCGCTGGTGGTCAGCTCGGCGGCTTTGCGGTTGAAGCGGGTGATGATGTCAACGGCTGTCTCGGCCTGTATCTCCATGCCCTCGGCTTGGAGGGCCTCCACGAGGCTGTGTACGTTGTAGGTGCCGTTGAGGTCGGGGACGGCCGTGTAGTCACTCGGATCGGCCGTCAATTTGTTGGCTTTAAGCCATGCTCTTAGTTTGGTCATAATGGGTTGAAATGTTGAAATGTTTAGGTGTTGGCGGCCTGGCGGCCTGTTTAGTTGTTTAGTTGTTGAACTGTTGGAGGGCCAGAATTGCCAGAACGCCTAAACAATTCAACAAACAAACAACTCAACGGGGGGAGGGGATGGTGCGGATGGTTCAATGATCAATTACTCAGCCACGGCACCAATGGCGTTTGTGCGGGCGGCGTCGTCGGAGGCGTCTTCGCGGATGCGTTGCAGTTCGCCGGCGATGTCGCCCGGCGGGGTGAGTGGCGAACGGGATACGACGGTGGCCAGCGAGTTGAAGGCGCGGCCGCCGCCGGCGATGGAAAGCACGTTGGCATCTTCCACCGGGTCGCGGGGGAGGATGGAGTCAAACGTGACCGTGAAGCGGGCGCCTACCAGCTGGGGCTTGTGGCGGATGTCGGTAATGTTGGCGATGCCGGCTTGTACGATGGTGATGCAGCGGTTCAGGGCGGGGCGGAAGACGCGCATGTTGACGCGCTGCTTGATTTCGGCGTCGAGCATCATAAAGCGGCGCGCCACGCCCGAGAGGTTGCCGAGGCCTTTGAGGCTCTCGAAGGAGAGGTCGGGCGCGGAGGTGCCGGCAAACATCTCGCTCTTGGTCTCTTCGAGCTCTTTGGCGGTGGAGTTGATGGATTGATCCCAGGAGAGAAATTTAGCGTCGCCGTGGTAGGTCTTGCCGGTCAGGTCGTCTGTTTGGACGGGGAACTGGAGCTCCTTCCCGACGGTGTTTTTGTTTGGTGCGTCGACCTCGCCAATGGTCACGAGCATGGGCTCGGCGAAGTAGTCGTTGATGTCGGCCAGGCGGCTGAGTCGCATCTCGCGGGCGTCCATCAGTGAGGCAACCTCTTCCCACACGGGGGCGTCGATCTCGGCGTATACCACGGGAATGAGCCCGAAGGGGTTAGGGTCTTGGCGCACCTCCCAGCCTGCGCCGCCGGTGGTGGCGGTGAGGATGCGGTCGAGCGTCCAGAGGCGGGCGGCGTCGCGGGTGGTGCCCTGAATTGTTGGGGGCTTACGCCCCGTTTATTTGTTGATTTGTTGGGGGGCTGCGCCCCTGTTGAATTGTTGGCGGCCTGGCGGCCTGTTTAATTGTTTAGGCGTTCAACCCTTCAACAACTAAACAAGGGCGTAAGCCCTCAACAAATAGTTGTTGGCGGCCTGTCGGCCGGGTAGTAGGGGCGCCCCTACAAGGGGAAAAACGAAAAACAAATAAACGGGGCTTTAGCCCCCAACAATTCATAGCTCGGCCAGAAGGCCGCCCATGTCGCCGGCGTGTTTCTGTAGGATGGTCTGAATATCCATGGGTGATAGGTGGCCTTTGGGGTGGGTTATTCCTTAAATCGATTGATGCTTCGCCAGGCAAAGCGGCGTCGATAGACGGGGTAGGCGGCTTCTTCTTGGTGGGCGTAGGCCTCACGCTCGAAGCGCACGGCGTAATAGGCCAGCTGGGCACTGCGCAGGCGCCAGAGCTGATAGAGCCATTCGGCGATATATATAAGATAGAAGCCTACGAAGCCCGTTTCGCGCATCTGCCGGGTGTGGATGGCCTCGTGCCGGAGGGTCACCTCGCTCAAGGGGCGACACTCGCGGCGGGCGAAGACGATGCCGAAAAGGTTAATCGCCGTGAAGCCGCGCACGGGCAGCAGGCGGTTGTAGATGACTGTCATGTTGAATGATCAATTGTTGGGGGCTAAAGCCCCGTTGAATTGTTGATTTGTTGGGGGGGGCTTCGCCCCGTTGATTTGTTGGGGCGCTGGTCGCGCCCGTTTATTCGTTGATGTGTTTGGGGGCTGGCGCCCCGGTTTATTTGTTTTTCGTTTATGCGTTGGGGGCTTCGCCCCGTTTATTCGTTGAATTGTTGAACTGCCAGAATTGCCTAAACACCTAAACAATTCAACAATTCAACAAGGGCGTAAGCCCGCATGGTGTCCCTGAAGGGCACCCACAAGGGGTGCCCCTACGAGGCGGGCGTTTTTCATTTTTCGTTTTTCACTTTTCGTTCTTCCATTTCGGGTGCCGGGGTTGTTAAAGGGGAATGCTTCAACAAAAAGGAGGGAGAGGGGGAAAGGCTGGCACGCCCTCCCGCACTCCCCCTCCCGCTCTCTGAGCAAAGCGCACTATGAAAAAAAAGTATTCTGTCTCTCTCTTCTCTTTGCAGCCTTACGCCGCGTCTTTCTGCTCTACAGTCATCGACGCATTCTCGACGCCCGCGGCTGTAACCGCAGCAAGTATGGTGCACTGCACTTGCATGATCTCCGTCGTTTCAGACCCCGAGATGTCTGTGATCTTGGCGAAGATGTCGCAGTTCACGAAGATGTATTCCAGCTGCTTGCCGTCGTACGGCTTCGTCATGATCTTCACCGTCTTGCGGATGGTCGGCGCCGTATTTGGCTTCTCCCATTTCTTGCCGGTCACCTTGCCGCCCATAAGGAGCAAACGCTCTTCCATCGTCGGCGATGGAATGTTGAACTTCAGCGTGTCAGCCTCGCCGGCCTTCATCAGTATCGCCCACGGCTTGTCGCTGCCGTACTTCTTGAACTCCACCTTCTGAGGGTCGCTCGAGTCGTACTCGATGGATCCATCTTCAATGGTCGGTAACTGCGTGAAAACCGTGCCGGGCACTCCGTCGCCGGGGTCGGCGACACCTAAATAGGCGAGGGGCTGGCGCCCCGTTGATTTGTTGATTTGTTGGGGGCTTACGCCCTGTTTATTCGTTGATTTGTTGTTTGTTGATTTGTTTAGGCGTTTAGCCCCCAACAATTCAACCCTTCAACAATTCAACAATTCAACAATTCAACGGGGCGAAGCCCTCAACAAATAAACGGGGCTTTAGCCCCCAACAATTCAGGGCAAAAAATCCCCGCTGGGGAGCATACTGATTCGCCCCCCAGCGGGGGGGGGACGCCTGTTAGCCGGCGCGGGCTTAGCCGGGAGAAGGCCGATGGAGGCCACATCCGGCTCAGAATGGTTAATTGTTAATTGTTGATTTGCCAGGGGGGCTTCGCCCCGTTGATTTGTTGATTTGTTGATTCGTTGGGGTGCTGGCCGCGCCCGTTTATTTGTTGATGTGTTTGGGGGCTGCGCCCCTGTTTATTTGTTTTTTGTTTTTCGCGTTTCCCCTCGTAGGGGCGCCCCTTGTGGGCGCCCGGGTACGGTCTGGGGCGTATGCGCGTGCGCCCCGGGCGGCCGGGTACCGGCGTTCGCCCCTGTCGGGGCGCCCCTACGAGGGGCCATTTTTCATTTTTCGTTTTTCGTTTATGCACCATCCCCGCCGGGTTTTGGAGCTAAAACGCGTTTTTGGTTCAATTCCCGCCGGGTTTTGGGCTTCAAACGTGTTTTTGGCGTAATCCTCGGCGGGTTTTGGGCTCCAAATGCATTTTTGGTCAAATCCCCGGCGGGTTTTGGATCTAAAAAGCGTTTTTGATCCAATCCCCGGCGGGAATCATAACTCGGATGCGTTTTTGTTATTATCCTCGGCAAGGATTACGCCGCCGGACTGCCTCCGGGCTTGTCCTTATCCTCGGGCTTCTTGGGCGGCTCGGAGGGCACGTGGATGTCGTCACCGCCGCCGGGTTTCTCGGGCTTCTTGGGCTCCTTCGGGTCAGCCGGCTTCTTCGGCTCCTTGGGCTCCTTGGGCTCTTTGGGTTCCTTCGGCTGCTTCGGGTCGGTGGGCTTCTTGGGCTTCTTCGCGGCCGCGGCGCGCTTCTGGGCGGCGCTCTGTCGATAGGCCGTGTCGAGCTCCGCGGCGCGTTCGTTGAGCCGGGCGGCTAAGGCCTCGATGGCGGCCTTCTCGATGGGCGCTTGGCCGAAGTGGTAATTGGAGCGGAGGGTGAAGAGCAGGCGCTCGTAGGCGGCGTCGGTCTTGGGGCGGATCTCGGTGGCCAGGGGCAGCTTCGTCGTGGCGCGCTTGTCGGATCGCTTCGTGGCCAGTTCGGCGAAGGCCTTGTTCAGCGCCTCTATTTTGGCCGGCATGGCGGTGAGTCCGAGCGTGGCCAGGTAGGCGGTGAGGGCGGGCTTCTTCAGGTCGACGAGGAGGCCGAGGATGAGCGCCGTCTCGCGGTCGACGGATTCGGCCGGTAGGCCTTTGTAAGGGTGCACCACGATGGAGAGCATCTCGGCGGCCTCGCGCGTGGCCTCGTCGGGCGAGAGCGTCGAGGCGCGCACCACGCCGAAGAGGTACTGCACGGCGCGGTCGCGCTCCCGGTCGGCCACGAGGAGGTCGGCCGTCAGCGCGTCGGCCTGCGCCTCGCGGTTGATGTCCACCTCTTGGGCGATGCCCGCGTTGTACTCCGTCATCACGTCGGCCGGGAGGCCCGTCTTGGCCTGATCGGCCGAGCTGAGGATGCCGTACATCTCCGTGTGGTACTGCACGTGCATCGCATTGTCGAGCTTCTTCTGCCCGACGGCTTTGATCACTAAGTCTTTGTCCATTGTTTTGATTGTTGTTTAGATGTTGGGGGCTAAAGCCCCTGTTTATTCGTTGAATTGTTGAGGTGTTGGGGCTAAATCCCCTGTTTATTTGTTGAGGGCTTCGCCCCGTTTATTCGTTGATTTGTTGGGCCCTGTCGGCCTGTTTAATTGTTGAATGTTGAGATGTTGAATTGCCAGAACTGCCTAAACAAATCAACAAACAACAATTCAACGAATAAACGCGGCCGCCAGGCCGCCAACAACTCTGGCGAATAAACGG
>MIQB01000009.1 GCA_002890585.1 Tannerella sp. oral taxon 808 | reverse complement strand
GCGGACTGCCGTCGCGCACCTTCAGCGCCTTCACGACCGAGTATTCGGGATCGTCGTCTTTTTCGATGGACAGAATACCGGCGGCTTTGCGTTGCAGCTCCGAACCGATATGCCCGCGCAGCTTGATCCCGTTGGGCACGAAGTGGAGCACGCAGATGATGCACGTATTATAGATGCCGGCCAGCCGATAAAGTTCGTCCACAATGGCGATGCTTTCCGTCTCATCGTTGGCGGAGCGGATCAAATCGGCGATGCCATCGATGACCACAAGATGGATACCACCGTGCCGATGATGAAACAGATCCATGCTCTCGCGAATCAATTTCAGACGGTCTTTGCGAGAAAGGGAGGCCAAATAGAGCGAGTGGTAGAAGTCCGGCACGGCCGCAAGCGAGGCACGCCGCAACGTCTTGCCCAAGTTCTTATGGAGCTGCGCCTCGACCTTCCGCCCTTCTGTTAAAATATTTAAGAAACGGGGCATTGACAGCAGTCAGAGGCATGCAAAACGCGTTTTTCTACCCATTGACAGCAGTCAGAGGCATCTAAAACGCGTTTTTCTACCCATTGACAACAGTCAGAGGCATGCAAAACGCGTTTTTCCACCCATTGACAACAGTCAGAGGTATCTAAAACGCGTTTTGCATGCCTCTGACTGTTGTCAACGGTTTCTTCGGCTGGAAAAGTTGCTCGTTTCATCCGTATCATAAAGTAGGATGATGTGGCGGAAGCGAAGACGAAGACTTTCTATGATATTCTCCGGTATTTGTTCCGTCTCGCTGTTGAAACATATGGCGTGAAAGCCGTGTGCGGCCAGCGACATCACATCCTTCTCACCACCGGTGATAAAGAGCATGTCTCCTTTGTTGGGGAGCTGCTCGAAGCCGAAGACGTAATCTTCCGTTTTGTTCCCTGCATACAAGAAACGCATGGTGCTGAATGGGCGATACACCTTGACAAACGCTCCCATTGCGTAGCAAAACATTGGCTCCTCTCTTGTGGAACGGAGGGTGTAGGGCTTCCCCTGATTCGAGACGGAATCAAAACGGGAAAGCGACTTCACCCGGAAACGTTGTAAGGTCTTTACGTCGATACCGTAGCGTGCCCAAAAGGTAAGTTCTTCCTTCCTGTAAGATTGTTCGACGATGCTGAACTGCCCTTTGTTCTTGGGTATCTTCTCGTGCTCTGACGGTCGAGGCGGAGCGACCGATCCGGCACTCGGAACTTTTCTTACGGGCACAGCATTATGCACTTTCCCGGGAAGTGAAATACTCAGTTGCAGATCCCGGATGATGGTCCTCAAGACCTGCATAAACTCCGCGTGTACATCGAGGCTCTGCATGGTCGCAGCGAACCAAAAGCAATCGCCGGAATAGAGGTCATTCCCGAAGTCTTTCATGCGATAACAGTCCGACTTGGCGTCGAGATAGATGTTGCACGAAGCCCGTTTGTCGTCATACAGCGGGTTCCGGAAGTTGCGCTTGGGGACGAAGTCGATGGGCATATAAAAGTAGAAGATGTCCAGCCCCCTGTTGGTGCGTTGCAAGATCTCTTCCTTGACGTTCATAGTTCCTCAAATGGGATTTGCGAGTCGCCCATGTAGCCTTTCAGAATGCCATCCTTATAGGCATTGAGGCGTTGCAGGGCTTCGACACGTCGGAAGCCTTTGAAGGAAGCCCGTCCTGTCTTGACGGCGATATACAGCCCTTTGAACGGATAGACGACATGGTTACTCGAAACATAGCGAAAGGGGACTGCACGGGCATCACGCCAACGGGCCAGCGAAGCACGCGAGATGCCAAGCAGGCGCATGACGTCGGCAGAGTTCAACTCGATCTTTTCGTCCAAAACCGAGTAATCTCGTTTCATCTCAAGAATGAAGTCGGCAATCCTGTTCATGCTTTCCTTCAGCAAGCGAAGCTCTGCCAGCAAGTGTTCGCCGGAATAGTTTTCTATATCCATCATTGCTTTACCGTGAAGTGAACAAGTTCCGAAAAGCCTAATTGGCGACAAAGCCGATCAAAGCAGTCGGGATACTTCTTGAAGATCGCAAAAAGAAAACAAACCTTTCCAAGCACTTTCCTGATATCTTCTACATCAAATTCACATAACAAAGAAAGGAGGTCTTCTTTCTCGATCGTGAAATAACGCCTGTTCTCATGACGGACTGGTTTCAAACGGTCTATCTTGTCCTGAGGTAGATACTGTATTACTATACCCAAACCAAATGCAGCAGCACATCGAGCACATGTCCCGAGCCTTATATCTGTGGTCATTTTACACTGCTTTAGGAAGTTGGAAAGATCCATGTCTACTCCATAGGCAACCTCTTTGAGGTTGTCACAATTGGCGCACATCACGTCAAGGGATTCTCCTACGATGTATATGCACCGTTCTCTTTCTGTATAAATGCTCTTGTTCTTATTCATATGCATAGTACACTTAGAACGGCCGCAAAGTTCAGGCGAGAGGCTCCTGCTTTTAGAATATCTGACTACCATTCTTGGTATTATAATACCACTCGCTTTTTTAGTTCATGCTTTTGTGGTGCAACACTACCCTCAGGGACAATCAGTGCACGGTGCAAGACCCCTTATATATATAGGGGCTTGCACCGTGCACTGAAAATGTAGCCAAGGGTATCTCTATCTATTGTAGAATCAAGGGATTTTGTGATCGTTCGTTTTCGAAGTACTTTTGAACCCGAAACAACACAAGCGAGTGTTGTCGAAGCAGTATCTATGAGTGCTCTCAAAATACTCTCTTCTGGCTACAATTCGGCTACAGAAAAAAATAGGGCTGTGTATACAGTTATGGCATAGGACATTACGGAGAAGGTTCATAAGCCACTCTCTCCGCAGCGAGGCTTCACGTTGAGCCTTCATATCCATAGAGAAATCGTTGTAAGATCAAGGTCTTGCAGCGATTTCTCTTTGTATGGCAAGTACCCATCCCGGAGCGTTCGTCATCTTCGGAGGAGGGCGCAGCGGCGGAGCAAGCTATTCACAGGGGGTTGAAAACTTTTTCTTGTTGAAAAAAATCCAAGCTGCTGTATGGGTGTAGTTTTGTCCGCGTTTTTAACATTTCAGGCACAGGCTGTTGAAAAAAAAGACGCCGCAAGCATGATGGATATAGAAAGAATCGATTATCACGTCCCCGCCCTCCTCGATGAGAGCATGGAGGCCCTGCGCATTTCACCCGCCGGCGTCTATGTCGACGCCACGTTCGGGGGCGGTGGGCATAGCCGTGCCATCCTCAGCCGGCTGGACGCCAAGGGCCGACTCTTCGCCTTCGATCAAGATGCCGACGCCGAGGCCAACGCCCCGACCGACGATCCGCGGTTCGTCTTCGTCCGCAGCAATTTCCGTTACCTCGCCTCCTTCCTGCGCTATCACGGCGTGTGTCGTGTGGACGGTGTGCTGGCTGACCTCGGCGTCTCCTCGCACCACTTCGATACGCCCGAACGCGGATTCTCCTTCCGCTTCGATGGCGAGGCGGATATGCGCATGAACAATCGCGCGGGGCGCACGGCGGCTGATGTGGTGAACACATACACCGAGGAGCAGCTGGCCAACCTGCTACAGGCTTACGGCGAGCTGACTGATGTGAGGCGTGTGGCGCAAGCCATCGTCCGGGCGCGCGACGAGCAGCCCATCCGCACAACAGCAGAGTTGACCGCCATCTTACAACCGATGGCCGGCCGACGGGATGCATCGGGCTTCTATGCGCAGGTGTTTCAGGCATTGCGGATCGAAGTGAACGACGAAATGGAGGCGCTCAGCGAGATGCTTCACCAAGCGCTGCGGGTGATTCGGCCCGGTGGACGGTTGGCGGTCATCACCTATCACTCGTTAGAAGATCGGCCCGTGAAGCGCTTCATGCGTAGCGGTCGCACGGACGGACACTGTGCGGAGGATGTCTACGGCAATCGCCTCTCGCCCATCCGCCCCGTAGGCCGCAAGCCGATCGTGCCGACGGCTGAAGAAGTAACCCGCAATCCCCGTGTACGCAGCGCCAAGTTGCGTGTGGGAGAAATCATAAACGAAGAGGAACAATGACGAACGAAACGAATAAATCAAGCAAACCGAAACGGCAGCTCACCCTGCTGTATATCCTGGGCGGAGGCATCCTGAAGGAGGACTTCATCATCCGGCACACGCGCCTCATCGTGTTAGTGGTGGTGATGCTTTTCATCTTCATCAGCAACCGCTACACCTGCCTGCTGAAGCTGCGCGAGATAGACCGACTGCAGCAATCTCTGAAGGAAAAGAAGTACGAATCACTGGCCATCTCCGGCGAGCTGACGGGCAGCAACCGGCTCTCGCAGATCGAGCTATTGGTCAAGGAGAAGGGCTTGGACATAGAAACGGCGCAGACGCCGCCTTACATCATTCATAAATAACATGAGTGCAATGAGAGCGTCTTCTTTCCCGGCAAGTAACTCGCCAAGGCACAAAAACAGGATTTGCATCCGTTGAACTCGCATTAGATATGTCAGAACAAGAGAAAGACAGAGCGAACGAGCAGGCCGCACGCAAGGCAAAGGACGGGCAGATCCTGACGCGATACTTCATCATTGTGGTGCTGCTCGCCCCACTGGCGGCAGGCATTTTGTTTTTGACCTTCAAGACGGCGTTCATCGAGAAGGCCAAATGGAACAAAGTGGCCGAGAGTCGCAAGAAGCCAAACCGATTAGTAAACCCCACCCGCGGCAACATCTATTCAGCTGACGGCAAGCTGATGGCTACGAGCGTGCCGCGCTATTACCTCTACGTAGACTTCAAGGCGGCGGGCTTCCATGCGCCCTCGCCCCGTGGGGGGAAGAAGGAGATCAACATCGACACCTTCATGCGATCGCGCAAGAACGGCATCGACTCATTAGCCTTCTACCTCTCTCGCAAGCTGAAGAACCGCACTGCCGCGGGCTATCGCGCCTACCTACTGCGCGGACTGCGGCAAGGGAGCCGCCAATATCCGCTCTACGAGAACCGCCTCTCCTACGCCGATGTAAAGGAGATCCGCGATTACCCCTTCTTCCGCTTCGGCCGCAACGTCGGCGGACTCTATGAGCGCGAGATGGTGCAGCGGCAAAAGATGTTTGGCTCGTTAGCCTCACGCACGATCGGCGATATATATAATGAGATAGAGACGGGCGGCCTGTCGAAGGGAAAAAACGGATTAGAGTTGCGCTACGACACACTGCTGAGAGGTAAGCCGGGACTGAACTCCATCGTGCGCGTGGGCGGGCGGTGGACAAACGTCGTCGAAGAGGAACCGACGGCCGGGTTAGACATCCGCACAACGATCGATTTGCAGATACAAGACCTGACGGAAAAGGCGCTCGTGGATAAGCTCCGGGAAGTCGACGCCGCGTCAGGCGTGGCGGTGGTGATGGAGGTGAAGACGGGCGAGGTAAAGGCCATATCGAATATGGAGCGCATCCGCCCGGGCGTCTATGCTGAGCTGCGCAACCACGCCTTGGCTGATGAGTTAGAGCCAGGCTCTACGTTCAAGATTGCCTCCATGATGGTAGCCCTTGAGGACGGCGTCTGCACCCCCGAATCCTCCATCGATGTCGGCAACGGCGTCTACAAATTCAACGGCCGCACCATCCGCGACCATAACGCCCAGAGCGGAGGCTACGGCACAATCACCGTGGCGCAGAGCATTTGGTACTCCTCCAACGTGGGCATCGCTAAGATCATCCTCAGGGGATACTCCGACAACCCACGCAAGTTTGTCGATGGGCTGCACCGCACAGGTATCGACGCCGATCTACACTTAGATATCGCCGGCGCGGGCCATGCCAAGATCCGTCGGCCGGGCGACCCACAATGGTCGCGCATGACGCTGCCGTGGATGTCGTTCGGATACGAGGTGCAGATCCCGCCCATCAATACGCTGGCCTTCTTCAATGCCATCGCCAACGATGGCCGACTGATGCGCCCGATGTTCGTCAAGAGCATTATGCGGGCTGGCAAGGAGCTGCGTGTCTACGAGCCAGAGGTGATCGTCCCGGAGATCTGCTCGAAGCGCACACTGAAGGCGGTGCAGGAAATGATGTACAACGTGGTGAACTATAAAGACCCTGCGGGTCGGCGCGACGGCACAGGCAAGCCGGCACGGTCGAGCGTCGTCACGATTGCCGGCAAGACGGGCACGGCGCAGATCGCAGCCTCGAAGGCAGCACACAACCTGTCGTTCTGCGGATACTTCCCCTATGAGAAACCCCAATACTCCTGCATCGTCGTCATCTCACGGCCACGGCGAGGCGTCGCTTCGGGCGGCATGATGGCCGGCTCCGTGTTTAAGGAGATCGCTGAGAAGGTCTACTCCAACCAGATCCGTTACGACTTGCGCGCGATGAAACCCGAGCCAGGGCGCTCCCTGATGCCACCGATCAAGAACGGCGAAACACGATCGGCGCAGGCTTTAATCAAGCAGTTCGACATATGCACCACACCTAAACGTGTGGATGCCGACTTCACAGCCTTCCGGCGTAACGCCGCGAGCGACACGGTCAACATGCGCAAGCTGACCATCCGCGAGGGCATGATGCCTTATGTGATCGGGATGGGAGCGAAAGACGCCATCTATGCGATCGAGCGATGCGGATTCCGCGTGAACCTCGTGGGGCGCGGGCGCGTCATCTCCCAGTCGGTGCCGTCGGGGCAGACCGTAAGTCGGGGGGAGACGGTCCATATCTTATTGAATTAAACAGTATACACACATGAACTTGACAGAACTGATACACGATCTATATAATAGGAAGCAAGACGGCTCACTGCCCGCCGCCATCAACATCACGGGCATCGCGGCTGACTCGCGACGCGTCTCGGAGGGCATGCTCTTCGTGGCTGTGAAGGGCACAACCGTCGACGGGCACGACTTCATTGCCTCTGCCATTGAGCGCGGAGCGGCGGCCATCGTCTGCGAACGCATACCGGACACCATAGATGAAGCCGTGAAAGCGCGTGTGCCCTTCCTCATTGTGCCCGACGCGGCTGAGGCGCTCGGCCGACTGCTCGACACATGGCACGGTCACCCCTCGCAGCGCCTGACGCTCGTCGGCGTGACGGGAACGAACGGCAAGACGACCGTCGCGACGCTCCTTTACGACCTCTTCCGGAAGTTGGGCTATCGCGCGGGACTCATCTCCACCGTCTGCAACCGCATCGACGAGGAGACACTGCCCACCGACCACACGACGCCCGACCCCGTCACACTGCATGCGCTCATCGCCCGCATGGCGGAGGCCGGTTGCACACACGTCTTTATGGAGGTGAGCTCGCATGCCATCGATCAGCAACGCATCGCCGGATTACACTACGCCGGCGGCGTCTTCACCAACCTCACCCGCGATCATTTGGACTATCACAAGACGGTCGAGAACTACCTCCGCGCCAAGAAGCGCTTCTTCGACGGACTGCCTGCCGAGGCCTTCGCGCTGACTAACGCCGACGACAAGTCGGGCGCCGTGATGCTCCAAAACACGGCAGCACACAAGCTGACCTATTCGCTGCGCACTGTGGCCGACTTCAAGGGCAAGATCGTGGAGGCGCATTTCGAGGGAACCGAATTGCTCATCGATGGGCACGATGTGACGGTGGCTTTCGTCGGTCGTTTCAATGCCTACAATCTGCTGGCCGTCTACGGCACAGCCGTGACGCTGGGCGAGGATGCGGAGCAGGTACTTGTGGCGCTGAGCAGCCTTCGACCTGTGGCCGGACGGTTCGAGACGATCACGTCGCCCGAGGGCTTTACGGCCATCGTCGATTATGCCCACACGCCGGATGCGCTGGCGAATGTGCTGACGAGCATCCACGAAGTGTTGCGGGGCACGGGGCGCGTGATCACCGTGGTGGGAGCAGGCGGCAATCGCGACCAGGGCAAGCGCCCGCTGATGGCTCGCGAGGCTTCTCGCCTCAGCGACCAGCTGATCTTAACGTCAGACAATCCCCGCTTTGAGAACCCCGACGCCATCATTCGCGAAATGGAAGCGGGACTGACTGACGCCGAGCGGGTGCGTGTGCTTTGCATCACCGACCGGCTGTCGGCCATCAAGACGGCCTGCCAACTGGCCCGCCGCGGCGATGTGATCTTGGTGGCCGGCAAGGGGCATGAGGACTATCAGGAGGTGCGCGGCGTGAAGCATCCCTTCGACGATCGCGAGGTGCTGCGAACCCTTTTCTCAGCCTCGAAGGCATAAACCGAAAGCCCCCATGCTGTACGAATTATTCAACTACTTGGATCAATTAGACGTCCCCGGCGCGGGCGTCTTCAAATACGTCTCCTTCCGGTCAGTGATGGCTTTCATCCTGGCCCTTTTCATCTCTACCGCCATCGGCCGACGCATCATCGACCGCCTGCGCCGCCTGCAAATCGGCGAGACCGTCCGCGAGCTCGGCCTCGAGGGCCAGCTGAGCAAAAAGGGTACGCCCACGATGGGCGGCATCATCATCATCATCGCCATCATCGTCCCCCTGCTCTTCTTCGCCCGGCTGAACAACATCTACCTGATCCTAATGCTCATCACCACCATCTGGTTAGGCACGCTGGGCTTTGCCGACGACTACATCAAGGTCTTCAAGAAGGACAAAGAGGGGCTGCACGGACGCTTCAAGATCATCGCCCAAGTGGGCCTCGGGCTGATCGTCGGCCTGACGCTCTACTTCAGCCCCGATGTCGTGATCCGCGAAAACATGGAGATCCGCAACGCCGGGCAAGACACCATCGAGGAGGTGCGCATCCACCCGAGCGAAGTGAAGTCGACGAAGACAACCATCCCCTTTGTGAAGAACAACAACTTCGACTACTCCGTGCTGGCCGAATGGGCGGGCCGGTACAAGACGGAGGTCACGTGGCTGCTCTTTGTGCTGATGACCATCTTCGTCGTCACGGCTGTATCGAACGGCACGAACCTCACCGACGGCCTCGACGGACTGGCGGCGGGCAGCTCGGCCATCGTCGGCATCGCGCTTGGGGTGCTGGCCTACACCTCGTCGCACTTCGAGTTCGCCACCTTCCTCAACATCATGTTCATCCCTGGCGCCGAGGAGTTAGTTGTCTTCGCCTCGGCCTTCATCGGCGCCACGATCGGCTTCCTGTGGTACAACGCCTACCCCGCGCAAGTCTTCATGGGCGACACGGGCAGCCTGACCCTCGGCGGCATCATCGCCGTCTTCGCCATCATCATCCGCAAGGAACTATTGGTGCCCATCCTCTGCGGCATCTTCTTCGTCGAGGCGCTGTCAGTCATGCTGCAAGTCTTCTACTTCAAATACACGAAAAAGAGATACGGCACGGGGCGGCGCATCTTCAAGATGACCCCCCTGCATCACCACTTCCAGAAGCCTGGCAATGCCGGCATCGACGCCATCATCCAGAAGCCCTACAACATCGTCCCCGAGTCGAAGATCGTCGTCCGCTTCTGGCTGATCGGCATCATCCTCGCCGCCATTGCCATCATCACGCTGAAGCTGCGGTGAGAACGAAAAACGAAAAGTGAAAAACGAAAGATGTCGAGTATCCGCTTATGCGCCCCTACTCGTAACTCGTAACTCGTAACTCGTAACTGCTAACTCCCATCATGTACAACCATCCTTCCCCCCTGATTCCTCCCCTCGGACACGTCGCGGCCGGGCTTCAAGCCCTCGTTTTGCCCCCAGATGCACCGCGGACGGCCTCCGCCAAGCGTGCGGAGGGCAAACAAGCCTCTGTTTATTCACTAAATCACATCTTAGTTATTAATCAGATTATGTTTCAGCAACTCTATCATGGTAAAGTTGCTCAATCAGACCCGATCGAGCAACTATTAAGCTATAGAGTTGCTGAAACAGATTCGGAAAAGCAACTATTAAGCTATAAAGTTGCTCTGAATACTATGATCGAGCAACTCTACCATGATAGAGTTGCTCAATCAGCAAATAATCATAACCTGGAAGCATCTGATTTACGAACCATGACCCAAAATCCCCCCTTGGCGCAAGGGAAGTCCCCATCCGAATCCGACGACACCCTCCCGCCGCGCCGCGCAGGCCGCATCGTCGTCTTGGGCGCGGGCGAGAGCGGAGTGGGAGCCGCCGTGCTGGCGTGGGTGAAAGGCCACGAGGTGTTTGTCTCCGACAGCGGCACAATCGCAGAGAAGTACCGGGCGATGCTGGTCGAACGCGACATCCCCTTCGAAGAAGGTGGCCACACGGAGGCCAACATCCTCAGCGCCGACGAGATCGTCAAGAGTCCCGGCATACCTGACACAGCGCCCATCGTGCGCGCAGCTGTGGAGCGCGGCATCCCGATCCTGTCCGAGATCGAGCTGGCCGGACGATACACCGACGCGCAGATGATCTGCATCACGGGCAGCAATGGCAAGACGACAACCACGTCGCTCATTTATCACATCCTGCGCGAGGCCGGCATGGACGTCGGCCTGGCGGGCAACATCGGGCGCAGCCTCGCCCTGCAAGTGGCCGAGGATCCGCACGCATGCTACGTGATCGAGCTGAGCAGTTTTCAGCTTGACAACATGTACCGCTTCAAGGCCGACATCGCTGTGCTGCTCAACATCACACCCGACCACCTGAACCGCTACGGCGGCGAGATGCAGCGCTATGTGGACGCCAAGCTGCGCATCCTGCATAACCAAACTCGGGCGGACGCCTTCATCTATTGGGCCGACGACCCCATCCTGCGCCGCGAGGTGGCTAAGCGCCAACCAGCGGCCACCTGCTACCCCTTCTCCGACGCCGATCGGCCGGAGCTCACGGGGCGCCTCACGGCCGATGGGCAGATATGCATCAAGACGCCCCGCGGCACGCTCTCCATCCCCCGCACAGCCCTCGCGCTGCGTGGCACACACAATCTCTACAACGCCCTCGCTGCCATCACGGCTGCCCGTCTGGCCGGAGCCGACGATGCGTCGATCCGCCGCGGATTGGAGACGTTCCGAGGCGTGGAGCACCGTTTGGAGCCTGTGGCACGCGTGGCCGATGTGGAATACATCAACGATTCGAAGGCCACGAACATCGACTCCTGCCGCTATGCCCTGCAAAGCGTCGAGACGCCGATCGTGCTCATACTCGGAGGCACGGACAAGGGCAACGACTACGGAGAGATCGAGGCGATGGTGCGGGCGAAGGCGCGCGGGCTCGTCTTCCTCGGTGTGGACAACCGGAAGCTCCACGCCGCCTTCGACGGGAAAGTGCCCACCACCTGCGACGCCCGCTCCATGCCTGAGGCCATCGCCCACGCCGCCCGCATAGCTCGCCCAGGCGACACGGTGCTGCTCTCGCCCTGTTGCGCCAGCTTCGACCTCTTCCGCAACTACGAAGACCGCGGCGAGCAGTTCAAACAATGTGTCCGCGCTTTAAGTAGTTAAAGGGTAGTTACGGGGCTGCGCCCCGGGTAGTTAGAAGGTAGTTAGAAGTAGTTATGCGCTCCCTCCCTACTCCTTTTAACTACCTCAGACTACCCTTTAACTACCGTGGCCGCAGGCCACATAACTACCCGTAACTCGTAACTCGTCACTTGTAACTCGTCACTCCCCCATGACAAAAGAGACATTCACCCGCAAAGTGTTCCAAGGCGACATACCGATCTGGATCATCTTCATGCTTCTCTGCTGCTTCTCGCTCGTGGAAGTCTTCAGCGCCACCAGCACGCTGGCCTACAACGAACCCAACATCTGGCGCCCCATCGCGCGCCACGCCACGCACCTGACGATCGGCTTCTTCTGCGTCTTAGGGTTAGTGCGCATTCCGAGCCGTTACTATCCCCTCGGCGGCTCCGTGCTTATGCTCATAGCCATCGCCCTGCTGGCGGCCGTTCCCTTCGTCGGCATCAGCGTCAACGACGCCTCGCGCTGGATCGAGATCTTCGGCATACGCTTCCAGCCCTCCGAGATCGGTAAGCTGGCATGCGTCGTCTACGTAGCCTTCCTGCTGAGCAAGATCGGCGTCCGCTTCACGGAGAAGGTAGCCTTCTATTGGATCATCGGCGGCGTGGGCATCGTCTGCGCCCTCATCCTGCTTTACAACCTCTCCACGGCGCTGCTCTTGGGGCTCGTTTGCTTACTGATGATGTTCGTCGGCCACGTTTCCTTAATACGCATCGGTCGGTTGCTGTTGGTGCTCCTCCTCCTCTCCGCTGCCCTGCTGGGGCTATCCAAAATCGCCCCCGAGACGACGCATAAAGTCTTCCCCCGCTTAGAGACATGGGGCAATCGCCTCACGGAGCACATCGATGATCGCGCCTCCGAGAGCGACCTCATCAAAGACGACAACCAATACGTCATCGACGACGACAACTACCAAGTCTCGCATGCCAAGATCGCCATCGCCCGCGGCGGCCTCTTTGGCCGGATGCCCGGGCGCAGCGTGCAGCGCGACTTCCTTCCGTTGGCTTACTCCGACTTCATCTTCGCCATCATCATCGAAGAGTTAGGCCTCGTCGGGGGGACGGTTGTCCTCTTGCTTTACATCATGCTACTCATCCGCGTGGGCATTATTGCACGGCGCTGCGAACTGCTCTTCCCGAAATACCTCGTCATCGGTTGCGGCCTGATGATCGTCATCCAAGCGCTCACGAATATGGCCGTAGCCGTCAACCTCATGCCCGTCACCGGCCAACCCCTACCGCTCATCAGTCGCGGCGGCACCTCCACCGTGCTCACCTGCCTTTACTTCGGAATCATCCTCAGCGTAAGTCGCTTCGGCGCAGGCATGGGCGAAGACGAAGCCGAAGAAGAAGAGGAGGCGGCGGAGGAGGGAGACGCGGAAGTGGAAGAAGAAGGCGCCCCCATAGAGGCAGCCCCATCTGTTCGCTCGTCAACTCCCGCCCCCTCCCCCACAGAAAACGAATGACGGTCATCCTCGTAGGCACGAATACGCTTTTGCCCCAGCCCTACCAGTCCGCCCAAGGTTCTTGTTTCAATACACTTTACCTGGGGACTTATCTTCGCGGCCGGAATTGCTAAAGAATCAGAGAGAAAGGATCTTTCATGAGTCACTATAAGATCATCGTCAGCGGAGGCGGAACGGGTGGCCACATCTTCCCCGCCATCGCTATCGCGAATGCATTTCGGCGTCGCTTCCCCGACGCCGAAGTTTTGTTTGTCGGTGCCGAAGGACGTATGGAGATGGAGCGCGTACCAGCTGCCGGCTATCGCATCATCGGCCTACCCGTCAGCGGCCTCGATCGCCGTCGGCTGTGGCGCAACATAGGCGTGATGCGTCGGCTATGGATCAGCCTGTACCGCGCCCGTGCCATCGTCCACGACTTCCAGCCAGACGTAGCCGTCGGTGTGGGCGGATACGCCAGCGGCCCCCTGCTCCGCGCTGCCGCCGCAGCTGGCGTTCCCACGCTCCTTCAGGAGCAGAACTCCTACGCCGGCATTACCAATAAATGGCTCGCCAAACACGCCGCGCGTATCTGTGTGGCCTATCCCGGCATGGAGCGCTTCTTCCCTGCAGAGAAGATCGTCCTGACGGGCAATCCCGTGCGGAAGGACTTGGAGGACGCCATCAATTGCCACGATGAGGCGCTGAAGCATTTCGGCCTCGACCCCGCAAGCAAGACGCTCCTCGTGCTCGGCGGTAGCCTCGGCGCACGCACCATCAACGAGGCCGTGGAGGCCTGCCTCCCCACGTTGGCCGACCTTGGCGTTCAGCTGATCTGGCAGACGGGCCGCAGCTATTACGACGCCATCCGTAGCCGTGTCTCGGATCTTGAGCCGCAACCCAAACGTTGGGTAGGCCCATTCATCACGCGGATGGATTACGCCTATGCCGCAGCCGACCTTGTCGTGTCGCGTGCCGGAGCCAGCTCCATCTCCGAGTTGTGTCTGCTGGGTAAGCCCTCCATCCTTGTGCCGTCGCCTAACGTGGCGGAGGATCACCAGACGAAGAATGCCCGCTCCGTGGCCGACCGCGGCGGTGCCGTGATGATCGCCGACGGTGAGGTGCGGCAATCACTCCCCGACGCCCTCCGTCGCCTCTTTGGTGATCTTGAGCAATTGAAGATGCTTGGCGTACACAGCGGTCAATTGGCCGAACGCCACAGCGATGAGCGGATCGTAGACGAGTTGGTGGCTTTAATTGAAAACAACAAGCGCCTCAAATAGAAAAGAAGAGATGATTGACATCACACACATTCGTTCCGCCTACTTCATCGGCGCTGGCGGCATAGGGATGAGCGCCCTGATCCGTTGGTTTATGTCGCGCGGCGTCCGCGTGGCTGGCTACGACCGCACCCCCTCGCCCCTCACCGGGCACCTCATCGACGAAGGCGCTGCCATCCATTTCGACGACGACATCCGCCTCATCCCCGACGGTTTCTCTGATCCGCAAACGACGCTCGTGGTCTACACCCCCGCCGTCCCGTCTGATCACACGGAGCTGACGTACTTCCGCCAACATGGTTTTGAGGTGATGAAGCGTTCCGAGGTGCTCGGACTCATCACATCGGCCAGCCGCGCCATCTGCGTAGCTGGCACGCATGGCAAGACGACCGTCTCCTCCATGACGGCGCACTTGCTCAAGCAATCGCATGTGGATTGTAACGCCTTCCTCGGCGGCATCCTGAAGGGCTATGCCAGCAACCTGATGCTTTCAGACCACAGCAACCTGACCGTCGTGGAGGCCGACGAGTACGACCGCTCCTTCCATCGCCTCCACCCCACCACGGCCATCATCACCGCTGTCGACCCCGATCACCTCGACATCTATGGCACTCCCGCCGCCTATCGCGAAGCCTTTGAGGTCTTCACCTCGCTCATTCTCCCAGGCGGCACACTCATCATTAAGAAAGACCTGCCTATCACCCCGCGCCTCCAGCCCGATGTCCGTTGCTACACCTACTCCGCCACCGACACAGCAGCCGATTTTCATGCTGAGAATGTCCGCATTGGCGGCGGTGAAGCCGTCTTTGATTGTGTCCTTTCGGACGGCACACGCATCGCTGACATCCATCTTGGCGTACCTGTCCGCGTCAACGTCGAGAATGGTGTCGCAGCTATTGCTGCCGCCTGGCTCCACGGCGTCCACCCTGACGAGATCCGCGCGGCCATGGCCACCTTTCCCGGTGCCGAGCGCCGCTTCGACATCCGTCTCCGTAACGATCGCGTCGTCCTCATCGACGACTACGCCCATCACCCGCAGGAGCTCACCCGCAGCATCCTCTCCGTGAAGGAGCTTTACGCTGGCCGCCGCATCACGGGCATCTTCCAGCCCCACCTCTACACCCGCACCCGCGACTTCGCTGACGACTTCGCCCGTAGCCTCTCCCTGCTCGACGAACTGATCTTAGTCGACATCTATCCCGCCCGCGAAGAACCCATCCCCGGCGTCACCTCACAAATGATCCTCGACCGCGTCACCATCTCCAACAAACGGTACTGCACAAAGGCCGACTTGCCCGCCCTCATTGCCGCTGGCACGTTCGACGTCGTCCTTATCCTCGGTGCCGGCGACATCGATCGTCTCGTCGAACCCATCCGCCAAATCCTTGCGCAACGATGAAAAAGCTGCTGCCCATCATTATCGCCGTCGTTTTCGTGTGTTACATCGTCTTCTCCATCCTTCTGGTCAACGAGAAGGGGACGGACGCCGTCTGCCGTGGCGTGACGATAGAGATCAAGGACAGCGCCGAACGCAACTTCATCACCAACCGCGACGTCGTCCGCATGCTCCGCGGAGCTCATCTCTACCCCGTAGATACACCTCTGCGTGACATCAGCACGGCGCGCATCGAGCGCCGCATCACCGAGAGTGGCCCCGTCGACCGTGCGAAGGTCTACAAGACCCCCTCCCACATGATTCATATTGAGATCACCCAGAAGACGCCCATCCTCCGCGTCTTCACCGACAGTGGCAGTTATTACATCGATGAACGGGGGCGCATCATGGCTGTCAGCACCCGCTATGCAGCCTATTTGCCAGTGGCTTCCGGCAGGATCGAAAAAGCCTTCGCTAAATCAGACTTGTACAAGTTTGCCCTATTTTTGCGCAAGCATGACTTCTGGAACAACCAAATCGAACAGATTTTTGTTTATCCCAGTAAGGAGATTGAATTGATTCCACGGGTGGGCGACTTTCGAATATACTTAGGCAGCTTAGACGATTTCGAAGAGAAGATGAATCATTTGCAACTCTTTTACGAGCAGGCCATTCCTAAGGTGGGATGGGATAAATACGAGATGATCAATTTGAAATACAAGAACCAGATTGTATGTACTAAAAGATGAATTTATGGTGACGGACTATATAGTAGCGATCTATTTGGGGACTTCTCATTTGGTGGGGATGGTCGGAAAAAAGAACAGTCGGGGCGCGCTCTCCATCGTAGCCGAAGAGGTGAAAGAATCGAGCGGCTGCATCCGGCGTGGGCGCATCCACAATGTGGCCGAAACAGCTGCACGCATCAAACGACTCGTGCTGGAGCTGCAAAACAAACTCCCCAGCCTTCGTATCGAGAAGGTCTACATCGGCATCGGAGGGCAATCGCTCCGCTCCATTGATCACTCTGAAGTGCGCACGATCCGCCCAGATGCCTTCGTGACGGAAGATGACATCCGCCTACTCAACGAACAATGCAAAAGCTACCGTCTAGAGATGTCAGACGTGCTGGCCATTGCACCACCCGTCTATTACCTCGACGATAAACGCACAGCAAACCCTGTCGGCGTTTCGTGCAGGCGCATCGAGGCGCGCTATAAGCTCGTCGTTGGACAACCGATCATCCGCAAATCCATCATCAATAGCGTGGAGCAACAGGCCGGAATCACCGTGGCTGGCATCATCGTGTCGCCCTTGGCACTGGCTGAGGCCATACTGACACGCAACGAAAAAGAGCTGGGCTGCGCTGTGATCGACTTTGGCGCAGGCGTTACCTCTATCGTCGTGTACAAAAACGGCCATCTGGCTTACCTCAACGTGATCCCCCTTGGCAGCGACCTCATCACACGCGACTTGACCAGCCTGCGCCTCGTAGAAACAGAAGCCGAACGACTGAAGATCACTTACGGCAACGCGAAGCCCAATGAGAACCAAGAAGGCAGCATCTCCCTCGACTCCATCGATGGCATCGGAACGCGTAAAATCAACCTGAGCGAAATCGATATGGTCGTTGAAGCGCGGACGAAGGAGATCGTCGAAAACGTCTACGTCCGCATGGAAGAAAACAAGCTGACACATGCACTTGGCGCAGGCGTCGTACTGGTCGGAGGCGGAGCAGCATTGAAGAACTTGCAAGAGCTGGTGCGTGAGACTTTCAAGCTGCAAGAGGTGCGCTATTCCACCATCCGTAAAGGCCTCATGGAGGAAGTCGGAGAACGGATCGCCGACCCGCGCTACATGTCTGCCATCAGCTTGCTGCTGCAAGGCACTGAGAGCTGCACCGGCCCCATCCACCGCAAGCAAGAAGAGCCTGCACCGACACCCATCCAGCAGCCGATCGAAACAGTGAAAGAACCTGAGCCAGCCCCCGAGATCACGCATGAAGAGGAAGAGAAGAAGAGCCGACGCTCACAACGACGCGGCAGCATCTTCGGCGGATTCGGAAAGATCGCCCGCGGACTCTTCGACGAAGAATAACCCCCACACACACAAACCATCCCCCCCTTCACACACACATAGCACACCCATGACAATGAGCAACGATACACCCCCCCTGCACTTCAACTTTCCCAGAGACACACGAAAGATCATCAAGGTGGTAGGCGTAGGCGGCGGCGGCGGAAACGCCGTCACACACATGTTTAAGGAAGGCATACACGATGTCTCCTTCGTCCTTTGTAACACCGATAGCCAAGCCCTTTCGCGCTCCGACGTGCCCATCAAAATCGCACTCGGACGCACCGTCACCGAAGGGCTCGGCGCAGGCAATAACCCGGAACGCGCCGAACGCGCCGCCGAGGAGAGCGAAGACGAGATCCGCTCGATGCTCGACGATGGCACGAAGATGGTCTTCATCACCGCCGGAATGGGCGGAGGAACAGGCACAGGCGCCGCACCAGAGATCGCACGCGTAGCCAAAGAGATGGGCCTCCTGACCGTCGGCATCGTCACCATACCCTTCCTCTTCGAGGGGCCACCCAAGATCATTCAGGCACTCAAAGGCGTGGAAGCCATCAGCAAAAACGTGGACGCACTGCTCGTGGTTAACAACGAACGGCTGAACGAGATCTACCCAGACCTCACCATGCTGAACGCCTTCAAAAAGGCCGACGATACCCTCACTATCGCCGCCAAAAGCATTGCCGAAATCATCACCCTCGACGGCGTTATCAACCTCGACTTCGCCGATGTGGAAACAACCCTCAAAGACGGAGGCGTAGCCCTCATCAGCAACGGTTATGGGCAGGGCGAAGGCCGCCTTGAACAAGCCATACACGACGCCCTCCGCTCGCCCCTGCTCAACAACAACGACATCTCTAACGCTAAGAAGATCCTCTTCAACATCTCCTTCAGCAGCAACACCATCGGCGAGGAGGGCAACGAGCTCCGCATGGATGAAGTGAACTACATGACCGAATTCATGAAGCAATTCGGAGACGAAATCGAAGTGATTTGGGGCACAGCCCTCGACGAATCCCTGAAAGGGAAAGTGAAATTCACCGTCTTGGCCACAGGCTTCGACCTGAACGACATCCCCGAGATCCGCAGCAACCGCGAGGAGCAACACCTGATCAAAAGCGAAGACGAGATCATCAAGGAAGAGGAGCTGCTCCGAAAGAAAGAGCGCGAGCGCGAGCTCATGGCTAAGTATTACGGCAAGAAGTCAGAAGAACGCCGCCCCGTCCACCGCCCCACATACAGCGTGGCCATCCTCACCTTAGGCGAATTAGACGACGACGCCATCATCACCCTCTTGGAGGAGCACCCCACATACAATCGCGACGCCCGCCTACTGGCGCGCGCCCGCAACCACAACAGCACACAAACCACCACCACAAGCCGCGCCGAACTGCCCCGCGCAAGCAAGACAGGGCGCCCACGCATCAGCTTCCGTATGGGATGATATAGAGGGTAGAGATTAGAGGGTAGAGGGTAGATCCGGGTACTCATCTATTCTACCCTCTACCCTCTACCTCCACCCTCTATCCTCTACCCTCTACCCTCTAAATACACGTAAACAATGAACCTATTCGATCAAATCAGCAGCGACATCAAAGCCGCCATGCTGGCCAAAGACAAAGTGAAACTCGAAGCACTGCGCAACGCAAAAAAGTGCTTCTTAGAAGCCAAAACCGCCCCCGGAGCTGGCGACACCCTCACCGATGAGGCCGCCCAAGCCATCATTCAAAAGCTCGTCAAGCAAGGCAAGGAATCGGCACGCATCTACACCGAGCAGCAACGCCCCGACCTAGCCGAAGCAGAGCTTGCACAGGTAAGCGCCCTCGAGGGCTACCTACCTCAACAACTTTCGGCCGAAGAACTCGAGGCTGAAGTCAAAACCATCATTGCTGAGGCCGGCGCCACCTCGATGAAGGATATGGGCCGAGTAATGCGCCTCGCGTCCGCTGCGTTAGCTGGACGCGCCGACGGCGGCGCCATTTCAGCCCTGGTGAAGAAGCTACTCTCTCATTGAGGGAGCCATTTTGTTCATACTATCATAACTCTTGAAATCCCCCACCACACTTTCTGGTGGGGGATTTCTTTTTTGATCAGCAGGGATAGAAAAGAAAAAATGAGGCGATAGGAATGTGCTTTGATAAGGAGGTAGACTTAAGGGGAGGAAAATTCCCTCTCCCCACAAGTAAATGAATGGGTACCCATGAAAGCCTTCACAAAATCCGCCTCGCAATCTCGGCACAGGCCTCAGCGTCGGCTAAGGCGTTATGGTGATGTCGGAGGTCGAAGCCGCAGGCCGCTGCGACGGTCTCTAAACGGTGATTGGGCAAATGCGGGAGCGCGCGGCGCGCAGCGCGGCAGGTGCAATAAAAGATATAGTCTGGGTAGGGTATCTCATAGCGTTGGAAGGCCGCCCGAAGGCAACCCTCATCAAACGGACTGTTATGCGCCACAAGCGGAAGCCCCTCGATGAGGGGAATCACGTCGCGCCAAACGTCGGGGAAACGCGGTGCACTATCCGTGTCAGCAGCCGTAAGTCCATGCACACGCGTGTTCCACGACATGTAATAATTCGGCTCCGGGCGGATCAACCGATAAAATGTATTTCTTACGATTCCCTCGCGCACCACAACGATTCCAACGCTGCACACGCTACTCCGATACGGGTTGGCTGTTTCAAAATCTATTGCTGCGAAATCTTTCATCTTCCCATGTATTTGTACGCTAAGCTCTATCAAAGGCAAAAATAATACGCCGCGCTATATTAAAACACATTCCGCGCATACGCTTCGTAACGTTCTAATTCGTAGAGGCGCAATAGATATACGCTGTGATATGCTCAATCACCTTAGCGCAACAAAGGCATACACAAATAGTTGTCAAGACATATAGCGTCCAATTGCCTCAGGCAAATAGACGAAACCAAATGAAAACGCCCAATTGCCTTAGGCAAATGGATAAAACAAAACGAAAACATCCAATTGCCTCAGGCAAATGGATAAAATAAAACGAAAACGCCAAATTGCCTTAGGCAAATAGACGAAACAAAATGAAAACACTCAATTGCCTCAGGCAAATGGACGAAACAAAATGAAAACACTCAATTGCCTCAGGCAAATGGATAATCAAAATAATTGAGGCAAGAAAGCGCGAAGCCCAAGAGCAATCCACTATATACGCTTTCATCCCCTCGCCTCTTTGGGATGAACGCACAAAAAAACCCTCACCGCAAAAGGTGAGGGCCCCAAACAATTAAGAATATCCGAAAAGCGCGAAGCTATTAGCGGCCATAAAATCGATAGCCGAAAGTGAGGGCTACGCTGTTCTGATACACCTGCGAATCGAAAGGTTGCTTCTGGCGTAGCTTATCTATGAATCCGGTACGTCCGTAAACGGAGAAGAATACGGCGCGATACTCCACATAGAGGCCCGCGCCGGCGCCAACGTCAAGGGTGCGAAAGTCGCGGCTGATCCACTCGTGGCGTTCGCGCTCCCGGGTGGATAGCGACAGAAAGGGGCCGGCTTGAAGGCCAAGCTGCCAGTCGGCGAAGCGAATCTTATAGACGAGGTTCACGGGGAGGCTGAAGGTGTAATAACGGCAGGTGTGGCGGCCGGTGATGATCAGGTCGTCGCGGAGATAGAGGTAATTGTAAGCTCCGCCTTGGTTGGCGAAGGAAAGCTCAGGGACAAGCGAAAAACGGTTTGTCAGGGGGATGTCGAGCAGTCCCGCGGCCTCCAAACCGATGCGGCCGCCGTAACTGACTTCCTCGTCGACGATCTGTGTAAGTTGGCTGTACGCCAGTCCAAGCCGCAGGCCGGGAACGATCCGGGCTTGCGCCGCGCAAGTACAAAGGCAAGCCAGCAGAAGAAGGGAGTACTTTTTCATCGTATATTCTCTTATTGCATGATTGATATAACAAAAGTACGGCTTTCCCCGGCCGGGCGATCCGCTATTGCCCCCTCGCCCCCATCTTTGGCGCCGTTTTGACTGCCTCCGCGGGAAAGGCGCGCACAAGGCCGCCCCCTAAGGAGGCAATGATTAATTATCAATGATCAATGATTACCCTGGAGTTACGGCAGAGTGGCACCGCTCTCTCATTAACCACCAATAATTAATAATTGGCCACTACTATATATATGGAACCCTTCGTCCACCTCCACGTCCATTCGCAATACTCGCTGCTCGACGGCCAGTCGTCCATCGATGCGCTGATCGAGAAAGCGCAACGCGACGGCATGCCGGCCATCGCCCTGACCGATCATGGAAACATGTTTGGCATCAAGGAGTTTTACAACAAAGTGAAGAAGAAGAACAGCAAATACTCGGGCACGATCAAGGATTGCGAGAAGGAGCTGCGCGCGCTCAACGATAAGGAGCACCCGACGGAGGAGGAGGCCGATCGCATCCGCAAACTCTCGGAAAAGATCCGGGCCTGCCGCCAGAGCCTCTTCAAGCCCATCATTGGCTGCGAATGCTACTGCGCGCGCAATGGCCGCTTCCGGAAGCAAGACAAGGACGACCTCGGCGGCTGGCACCTCTTGGTCTTGGCTAAAAATCTGACGGGTTATAAGAACCTCATCAAGCTCGTTTCGCGGGCTTGGACGGAGGGCTTTTATCGCAATCCGCGGATCGACAAGGAGCTTTTGGAGCAATATCACGAGGGGCTGATCGTCTCCTCGGCTTGCCTCGGGGGCGAGATACCGCAATGGATCATGGCTGGCCGACGGGACAAGGCGGAGGAGTCGCTGCTGTGGTTCAAGCGTCTCTTTGGCGAGGATTTTTACCTCGAGCTGCAACGCCACGAAACGCACGCGCCAGACGCTGACACAACGACGTACCCGAAGCAGGTGGAGGTCAATCGCGTGCTCATGGAGCTGGCCCAGAAGCATGGCGTGAAGCTGATCGCGACGAACGATGCGCACTTCGTCAACGCCGACGACGCCGATGCGCACGAGCGACTCATCTGCCTCAGCACGGGCAAGGAGATCAACGACCCGACCCGCATGCGCTATTCCAAGCAAGAGTGGCTCAAAACAACGGCCGAGATGAACGCCATCTTCTCCGACGTGCCCGAGGCGCTCCGCAACACCATAGAGATAGCCGATAAGGTGGAGATGTACTCCATCGACTCGCCCGCGCTGATGCCCTTCTTCCAAATCGACCCCAGCTTCGGCACGGAGGAGGCTTACCGCGCGCGTTACACGGCCAAGGAGCTCATGGATGAGTTTAACGACACGGATGCCGAGGGGCGTGTCACGGCGGACAATTACCTCCGGCTCGGCGGCTATGAGAAGGTGATCCGCATCAAATTCGAGGCCGACTACCTGCGCCACCTCACCTTCGAGCGCGCCCGCGAGTTCAACCGCTACAACGGCGTGATCACGGACGATGTGCGCGACCGGATCGACTTTGAGCTGAATACGATCAAAAAGATGGGCTTTCCGGGGTACTTCCTCATCGTGCAAGACTTCATCGCGGCTGCGCGGCGGATGGGCGTCTCGGTAGGCCCCGGACGCGGATCTGCGGCTGGCTCGGTCGTGGCCTATTGTTTGGGCATTACGGACATCGACCCGATTAAGTACGACCTGCTATTCGAGCGCTTTCTCAACCCCGATCGTATTTCCATGCCTGATATCGACATTGACTTCGACGACGACGGCCGCGGCGAAGTGCTCAAGTGGGTCACGGAGAAATACGGGCAGGACCATGTAGCGCACATCATTACGTATGGCACGATGGCTGCCAAGCTCGCCATCAAGGATGTGGCGCGCGTGGAGCAATTGCCGCTGCGGGAATCGAACAGGCTGGCCAAGCTGGTGCCTGACCGTGTAAACTCGCTGAAGAACGCCATCGAAGCCGTGCCCGAGCTGAAAGAAGCTGCCAACAGCTCGAACCCCATCCTGCGCGACACGTTGAAGTATGCCCAGAAGCTCGAGGGCAATGTGCGCAACACTGGTGTACACGCTTGCGGCGTCATCATCGGCAGGCAAGACATCTCGGACATCGTCCCCGTGGCTACGGCCGAAGACAAGGAGACGAAGGAGACGCTGCTCGTCACGCAATACGAAGGCTCCGTAATCGAAGAAACGGGGCTGATCAAGATGGACTTCCTCGGCCTGCGCACGCTCTCCATCATCAAGGAAGCGCTTGAGAACATCCGCCAAACAACAGGCCAAGTGATCGACATCGACCATATCCCCATGGACGATAAACCGACCTACGACCTCTTCTGTGCCGGTCGCACCGTGGCCACCTTCCAGTTCGAGTCGGCTGGCATGCAGAAATACCTCAAGGAGCTTCAGCCGACGGAGTTCGAGGATCTGATCGCCATGAACGCCCTCTATCGCCCCGGGCCGATGGATCACATCCCCGCCTTCATTGCCCGCAAGCAAGGGCGCGAAGAGATCCGTTACGACATCCCCGAGATGGAGCGTTACCTAAAGAATACGTATGGCATCACCGTCTATCAAGAGCAGGTCATGCTTCTCTCTCGCCTCCTGGCCGGCTTCACGCGTGGCCAGAGCGACACGCTCCGCAAAGCGATGGGCAAAAAGCAGATCGACAAAATGATGGAGCTGAAAGAGAAATTCCTCGAGGGCGGACGGCAAAAGGGGCACGATCGCAAGACACTCGAAAAGATCTGGGGCGAGTGGGAGAAGTTCGCCTCCTATGCCTTCAATAAAAGTCACGCCACGTGTTACTCCTGGCTGGCTTACCAGACGGCCTACCTCAAGGCGCATTACCCCTCGGAATACATGGCGGCGGTGCTCAGCCGCAACCTCTCGAACATCAAGGAGATCACCAAAGCCATGGACGAATGCAGGGCGATGAAGATTCGTGTCCTGGGCCCTGACGTCAACGAATCGCATGGCAAGTTTGGCGTCAACAGCAAGGGCGACATCCGCTTCGGCCTCGTAGCCGTCAAGGGGATGGGCGAAAGCGCAGCCATCGCAGTGATCGAAGAGCGCGAAAAACATGGTCCTTACAAAGACATCTTCGACTTCGTGGAGCGCATCCCCTCCTCAGCGTGCAACAAGAAGACGCTCGAATCCATGGCGCTCTCTGGCGCCTTCGACAGCCTCGGCATCGATCGCGAACCCTTCTTCACCGAAAACGACCGGAGGGAAACCTTCGTCGATGTCCTGCTTCGCTACAGCGCCAAGTTTAAGCTCGATCAGCAGACGGCCTCCTACTCCCTCTTTGGTGCTGACGACGCTGTGCAAATCGCCCACCCCGAAGTGCCCAAGTTCGAGCCCTGGAGCCCACTGGAGCGCCTCAATCGTGAGAAAGACCTCGTCGGCATCTACCTCTCCGCCCACCCACTCGACGAGTATCGCATCATCCTCAATCACGTCTGCAACATGACGATGAAAGACGTCAGCAGCCGTGAGTGGGAGGGTTTCCAAGGCCGGCAGCTCACGCTCGGTGGCATCGTCACCGGCTATCGCGAAGGCATGACCAAGAATGGCAAGCCCTACGGCATCATCCGCATCGAAGACCTCTCTGGCAGCGGCGACATCGCCCTCTTCGGCGACGATTACATCAACTTCAGCAAATACGGCCGGCCGGGCCTTTACCTCTTCGTGAACGCCACCGTGCAGCCTCGCCGCTGGAAGGACTCAGAGCTCGATCTGCGCATCTCCGCCATCCGCCTGCTGCAAGACGTCAAGGACAGCCTCGTCCACTCCATCCGCATCACCGTCCCCATCGATGCGCTGAACGAACAGATCATCAGCGAGCTGTCAGCCATCGTCAAGAGCAACCCCGGGAAGACGCAGCTCGCCTTCTACGTTCTCGGCCGCGATCATGTGGCATTGAATTTGTACTCCCACGACACGCGGCTCTGCGTCACCGAAGAGCTAATCGACTTCATCCGGGAGTCAGGCAACATGGATTTCACCATCAATCAATCATAGTTTATCAACATCAAAAAACAGAATCAATCATGGTAGTAAACGTATCAGATGCAAACTACAAGGAAGTGTTGGGCGCAGGTCGCCCCGTGGTGCTCGACTTTTGGGCAGAGTGGTGTGGCCCCTGCCGCATGGTAGGCCCCATCATCGACGAGCTGGCCGAAGAATACGACAGCCGCATCACCGTCGGCAAAGTCAATGTGGACGAGAACGACGCCGTTGTCGGACAATATGGCATCCGCAACATCCCCACCGTCCTCTTCTTCAAAGACGGCCAGGTGGTGGATAAGCAAGTGGGCGCCGCGCAGAAGAACGCCTTTGTGGAAAAGATGAATAAGCTGCTCTAAGCGCACCTTTTCCCCGCAGTTCCATCCATCCGGGGGCGGATCCATGAGCGATCTGCCTCCGGATTTTTTTCGGCTCTATAATGGTTCGTATGGGTGCGCGAATTTGAGTTTCCCGCAAACGAAATAGTCCATATAGCGCTGCCCCACCATTCATCATTAGCAATTAATCATTGACCATTACATAGAAATGTTCGTCGACGATCGTCGTTCGCATTTTTCCTTGCGGAAAAGCCCCGTCGACGAGCGTCGTTTGCGGAAATGCCCCGTCGACGATCGTCGTTCGCGTTTTCCCTTGAGGAAAAGCCCCGTCGACGAGCGTCGTTGGCGTTTTTCCTTGCGGAAATGCCCGTTGACGAGCGTCGTTGGCGTTTTTCCTTGTGGAAATGCTCCGTCGACGAGCGTCGTTGGCGTTTTTCCTTGCGGAAATGCCCGTCGACGAGCGTCGACGGGCATCCTCGAAGCCCCCCAATCAAAAGATACAATTGGCCAAGCGGCGCGCCAAAGGCTTTGCCAACACTCTAAACTTTATTGACATGGCCTATTTCGTCTGCGGGAAACTCAAGTTCGCGTACCCATACGAACCATTATAGAGCCATTTTTTCTGCCCCAAACCGTGTACTGAAGCAGGCTTTTCAGGGTATTCGTTGAAATTGCGTATGTATTGAAAAGGTCTACTTTTGCCACCCGATTATTATCAACGTGTTAAGTAAAGCGCCTTTAGCGCCAGTTCCAGTGGGCCTTCTCTCTGTGTCCGTGAAGCCCCCCCCGACTGACGAAAAGGCATTTGTGAGATTTTCTAATTCAGTAATAGCAGTGGATACGTTAAGCTACAAGACCATTTCTGCAAACAAAGCAACAGTAAACAAAGAATGGGTGGTCGTCGATGCAGACGGCCAAACGTTGGGGCGGATGTGTACCAAGATCGCCAAGTTGTTACGCGGCAAGTACAAACCCAACTTCACCCCGCACGTCGACTGTGGGGACAATGTCATCGTGATCAACGCCGAGAAGATCCATATGACCGGCAATAAGTGGACTGATCGCGTCTATTTGAGCTACACCGGCTACCCCGGCGGGCAGCGCGAGACAACGCCCGCACGCCTCATGGCCAAAGGCCAGGATCGCCTCTTCCGTAAAGTCGTGAAGGGCATGCTGCCTAAGAATCGCTTGGGCGACAAGCTGCTCAGCAACCTCTATGTATATGCCGGCCCGGAGCATAAGCACGAAGCCCAGCAACCCAAGTCGATAGATATAAACACACTCAATTGAAGATTCAATGGAAACAGTAAATGCAATCGGAAGGCGTAAAGCCGCCATCGCACGCGTGTACATCAGCGAAGGCAATGGGAAGATCACGGTCAATCACCGCGAGCTGACGGACTATTTCCCCTCCTCCATCCTGCAATTCGTCGTAAAGCAGCCCCTGAACACCCTCAACGTGGCCGAACAGTACGACATCAAGCTGAACCTTGTGGGCGGAGGCTTCAAGGGGCAATCAGAAGCTGCCCGACTGGCCATCACCCGGGCGTTGATTAAGATCAATCCCGAATCGAAGCCAGCACTGAAGGCCGAGGGCTTCGTGACCCGTGACCCCCGCGAGGTGGAACGCAAGAAGCCAGGACGTCCCAAAGCACGCAAGCGCTTCCAGTTCAGTAAACGTTGATGTATACCACACACACCACACGTTTGTCTGCACTCCCCCCCCTCCCCCTCTCGACCCAGAAAGAGAGAGATAGGCGTTTAGTATCTAAATCACACGGACGCTCGCTGCATGCGAATGCCGCGGGGCTACCGGGCGATTGATTCTACGAAACAGAGAATGTAAACGATCATAAACCAAGAGAAATGTCAAGACTTAATTTCGAGCAGTTATTAGAGGCTGGCGTCCACTTCGGACACTTAAAAAGAAAGTGGAACCCAGCCATGGCTCCATACATCTTCATGGAGCGAAACGGTATTCACATCATCGATCTGTATAAGACGGCCGCGAAGGTCGACGAGGCCGCCGAGGCACTCAAGAACATCGCCGCAGGAAGGGGACGCATCCTCTTCGTAGCCACAAAGAAGCAAGCCAAGCAGATCGTAGCCGAGAAGGCCGCAGCCGTGGGCATGCCCTACGTCATCGAGCGGTGGCCGGGCGGCATGCTCACCAACTTCCCCACCATCCGTAAGGCCGTCAAGAAGATGTCCACCATCGACAAGATGAGCAAGGATGGCACGTTTGATAACCTCTCCAAAAGAGAGAAACTCCAGATCACACGTCAGCGCGCCAAGCTGGAAAAGATGCTCGGCTCCATCGCAGACATGGGCCGGCTGCCAGCCGCACTCTTCGTGGTAGACGTACTGAAGGAACACATCGCCGTAAGCGAGGCAAAACGCCTCGGCATACCCGTCTTCGCCATGGTGGACACGAACTCTGACCCGAGCAATGTAGACTTCGTGATCCCCGCTAACGACGACGCCACCAAGTCCGTAGAAATCATCGTAACCGCCCTCTGCGACGCCATCAACGAAGGCCTGCAAGAGAGTAAAGCACGCGATAAGGAAGAAAGCGAACGCGCCAGCGACGAAGCAGACGACGAGAAGGATAACAACACACGCCGCGACCGCCGAGCCAAGTCGAACGCCCGCCGCCCGAAGAAGGACGAGCCGGCAAGCGAACCCCAACCCGCTGCACCCGAGACTGCACCGGAAGCCCCCGAGGCCGCACCAGAAAGCACCCCACAGGAATAACGAATCACCCCCAATAAACCAGAAGGAGAATCATAGCAATATGGCAGTAACAATGGCTGATATCACCCACCTGCGCAAGATGAGCGGGGCCGGGATGATGGATTGCAAGAAGGCTTTGGAAGAAGCCGGTAACGATTTTGAAAAGGCGATGGAGATCATCCGCAAAAAAGGCCAAGCCGTGGCAGCCAAACGATCAGATCGCGAGGCAGCAGAGGGCTGCGTGCTGGCTGCGGACAAGGGCGACTTTGCCGCCATCGTCGCACTGAAATGTGAAACTGACTTTGTGGCAAAGAATGCTGACTTCGTGGCACTGACACAGGACATCCTGAACGCCGCCATGACTGGCCGACCGGCCACCAAAGAGGCACTGCTCGCCACCACGCTGAAAGAAGGGCGAACGGTGGAAAACCACATCACGGATCGCATCGGCGTGACGGGCGAGAAGATGGAGCTCGGCTATTACGAGTTCGTCAAGGGCGCTGCCACCGTGTCATACATCCACCCGGGCAACAAGCTGGCCTCGATCGTGGCCTTCAACGAGCCGGTGGATCACCAAGTGGCGCGCGAGATCGCCATGCAAGTAGCCGCGATGAACCCCGTCGCCGTAACACCGGACGAGGTGCCCGCCCATGTGCTCGAGACTGAGCGTGAGGTGGCCCGCGACAAGGCGCGCCAGGCTGGCAAGCCCGAGGCGCTGCTCGACCGCATCGCTGAAGGCGCGCTCCAGAAGTATTTCAAGGAGAACACGCTACTGCAGCAGGAGTACGTCAAGGATTCGAAGCTGACCGTACAGCAATACCTGCAACAGCACAGCAAAACGCTCACCGTAACGGCCTTCAAGCGCGTCACGCTGAACGTTGATTGATACACCGGGGCCTCTTCGGGCATGCCACTCTACAGTTTCCCCTCGTCTGAAGGAAAAACAAGAAGCATCCCCCCCTGAAGAATCCCCCCTCCGAACTTTGACGGCGCAGTAAACTTCGCGCGCTGTCGAGCCTTTTTCCATAAAGCCCTGCCCTCGTTCATCCGGGGACAGGGCTTCTTTTTTATCCGAAGGGCAAGCAAGCGATTTCAGCAAGCACCCTATTTATAACGTGAGTTCGACGTTAGGGATCTCCGTTTTTTATTCGCTGGCAACTCGATTGCCGAGCCGCTGGGTCGAAAGTGAGCTGGCATGTCGCATGACGGGGCCGCTGGGTCGAAAGTGAGCTGGCATGTCGCATGACGGGGCCGCTGGATCGAAAGTGACGCTGGCATGTCGCATGCCGAGGCCGCTGGATCAAAAGTAGTGCTGGCATGTCGCATGACGGGGCCGCTGGATCGAAAGTATCGCTGGCATGTCGCATGACGGAGCCGCTGGATCGAAAGTATCGCTGGCATGTCGCATGACGGAGCCGCTGGATCAAAAGTGGCGCTGGCATGTCGCATGCCGAGCCGCTGGGTCGTAAGTGACGTAAGTTCGACGTATGAAAAGGGGCAAAAAGAGGCGTCAGTCGGGCGTGGCGGCCGCTGCGCGAATGATTTTCTGCTTACCGCTGGCGCTATCGATGTCGATGCGGATGATCTCTGTGCGGTGGAACGACTTTTCGGCGTACCGGAGGCCGATGGCCTTGTCGTCGGGGCTGTATTTGTCGATGATGAGCTCGAGGGCGTGCATACGTTCCTCGAGGGGCAGGCCGTGGAGGGCGTGGCCGCGCAGCAGGATGCTCTCGTAGGCGGTGGTGAAACCGGCAGGTACGACGCGCGTGTGGCCGACGACGGTGAAGGTGACCAGCGGGCGCTGATCGATGCAGCGGAGCTTGTGGCCCGCGGGGGCGCAGTGCAGGTAGATGCGGTCGGCGGCCTCTTCCCAGGCGTAATTGATGGGGATGCCGTAGCCGGCGGGGAGGTCGGCGCGGGTCTCGACGAGGGCGAGGAAGCCGTATTCGCCATGGCGGAGGATTTGCCGGGCGTGGGCCTCGTCGAGGAGGCGATCTTGCCTGCGGACGGTGGTGTTGTCGAAGTTCATCATTGAGGTAGTTATGCGGCCTTGCGACCGCAGGTAGTTAAAGGGTAGTTATAAGTAGTTAGGGGGCGGGGCGAATGGCTCGGTTACATTTGGCCCCGAAAAATTTTAATGCAAGTACTAATGATCAAGATTCTTATGTCATTTCTGTCTATGTGGCTCACGATGGCGGGTTGCGCGTCGGGGGCTAAGGGGGTCGAGTCGCTGTCGGCGGCTGAATTTGAAGCGCTGCTGGCGCGCGACGCGGCGGTGCAGTTGGTGGATGTGCGTCGGGCGAGCGAATATGCCTCGGGGCACATCGGCGAGGCGCTGCTGATCGATGTGATGGCGCCGAACTTCACGGAGCGTGCCGCGAAGGAGCTGGATCCGCAGCGTCCGGTGGCGGTGTATTGCCGCAGCGGCAAGCGGAGCCTGCGTGCGGCGCAGCTGTTGAGAGAGGCGGGCTTCACGAAGGTGTATAACCTGAAGGCGGGCTACTTAGGCTGGGAGAAATACCAGGCTGGGAAGTAGGATCCGCCAGGGGGGGAGTTGTTGAGGGGTGGCGTCATAGGATGATGCCATCCCTCATGCGTATGGTGCGGTCGGCTTGGGCGGCGAGTTGCTCGTCGTGTGTGACGATGACGAAGGTCTGGCCGAGCTCGCTCCGAAGGTCGAAGAAGAGCGAGTGGAGCTCGTCCTTGCTGTGCGAGTCGAGGCTTCCGGAGGGCTCGTCGGCCAAGACGACGCTGGGGTGGTTGATGAGGGCTCGGGCCACGGCGACGCGTTGTTTTTCGCCACCGGAGAGCTCGGCCGGCTTGTGGGCGATGCGGTCGGAGAGGCGGAGGAAGTCGAGCAGTTCGCGCGCCTTGCGTTCGGCCTCCTGGGCGGAGTCGCGGGCGATGAGTGCGGGGATCATGACGTTCTCAAGGGCGGTGAACTCGGGCAGGAGGCGGTGAAACTGGAAGACGAATCCGATGTGTTGGTTACGGAAGGCAGCCATGCGTCGTTCGCCGAGGGAGAAGGGGTCGACGCCGTCGATGCAGACGGAGCCGGAGTCGGGTCGGTCGAGTGTGCCGACGATCTGCAGCAGGGTGGTTTTGCCGGCGCCGCTGGGCCCGACGATGGCGACGATCTCGTGGTCATGCACTTCCAGGTCGATGCCTTTGAGGATCTGCAAGCGGTCGAAACGCTTGGTGATGGCGTGGGTTTGGATCATGGGGAATGGGTGGGGTTATGATGTTTCGGTGAATAGGTTGAGTGGGTGGGGAGGGGAGGTTTTTGTGGCCTTCTCTCGCAACTCTTCTACGATGAGCAAGGTCTCGTCTTTCAGTGCGTCGGGCAGGGCAATGCCGCGGAGTTGCAGGCTGCGCACCCAGCCGGGGACGTCGGCTTCGCGCAGGGTGTAGAGCACTTCGCGAAACTCCTCCACAGCCGGTTCGGTATAGGCGTCGGAGGGCGTGCCGCGATACGCGTCTAACTCTTCATCGTCGTAATACTCCACCTGTTTACCGGCGGCGACGGCGGCCAAGAGGCTGTCGCGCTCGCACACTTCGTGTTGCCCGCAACATCCCGTCGGTACGGCCACCGGCGCCTCCTCTTCTTCCATCGAGGCAATCTCGCCCCGCTCAACCATCCGCCTACGCCGGCGCCGATCCCATTGCCCCAGACCGGCGGCCACGAGACCTAACACAACGATGCTTATCAAGATGTACCACATGGTGAAACGAAAAAACGAAAAATGAAAAGTCAGAAACGAAAGCCCGCGGTGCGGAGGTCGTCCCAGAAGCGGGGGTAACTCTTCGTGACCACCTCGGGCTGCGCGATGGTGACGCCCCTGGCCCGACGCAGTGCGAGCGGCGCGAAAGCCATTGCCATACGGTGATCGTCGTACGTGGCGACCACGGGTGCAGCCTCCTCGGGGCAACGCGTGCCGTCCCACAGGAGTGTGCAGCCGTCGTGCTCCGTAAGGACGAAGCCGAACTTGCGCAGCTCGGTTTGCAAAGCTGCCAGCCGATCCGTCTCCTTGATGCGCAGGCTCTGCAGGCCGTCGAAGCGGAAGGGCAGGCCAAGTGCAGCACACGTCACGACGAGCGTCTGCGCCATATCGGGGATCAGCACACAGTCGCACGTGAAGCTCGTGGGCAGGCAGAAGTCGGGGCGTCGGTTTAAGCGCACGCCCAAGTCGGTGAAGGTGGTGCGCACGCCGAGGCGCTCGAATAGCTCAGCAATGGCGGCATCGCCTTGCAGACTGTCGCGGGTGAGGCCTCGCAACAGCACCGTCGCCGAAGCGTCACGGGTGAGCGCCATCATTTCATACCAATACGACGCCGCGCTCCAGTCGGCCTCCACGGTGAAAGGCACGGCGCGGATCGGCTGCGGCGCCACCGCGAACGTCCGCCCGTCGTCCGTCTCCGTCACCTCCACACCGAAGCGACGCATCAGCCCCACCGTCATCCGTAGATAAGTCTCCGAAACCGTCTCGCCCGTCAGCCGCAGCCGTAGACCGTGCTCCATCGTCGGCGCGACCATCAGCAGGGCGGAGAGGAATTGCGAACTGACGCCGCTATCCATCGTCACCTCGCCGCCACGCAACCGCCGCCCCACGATGCGCAGCGGCGGATAACCCTCGTTGCCAGCATACGCGATGTCAGCCCCCAGCGTCCGCAGGGCATCAACGAGCAGACCGATGGGGCGGCGACGCATGCGTTCAGAGCCCGTCAGCAGGCACGTCCGGCCGGGCCGAGCGGCGAAGTAAGCCGTAAGGAAACGCATGGCCGTGCCTGCGGCGCCGATGTCGACGGTCTCGTCTTCAGACGTGAGTGCACGTTGCAGGGCGCGGCCGTCGTCGCTATCGGCCAGGTTGCGTAGGGGCGCATCGCCGGATGAGAGCGCGGAGAGGATGGAGACGCGGTTGCTGATGCTCTTCGAGGCCGGCAACGTGACGTCGGCGCGCAACAGGTCGGGGGCTTTCAGGTTGTATTGCATGATTAGAGAGTAGACAAATTACGGTTCTATAACGGATTGTATGGATGAGCTTAGGAAGCCTTTCAAAAAACCCCAAAGCGGGGCGCATGTTGTTAGCATAAGTCCCAGAATCACTGATTCCGGAGGGCATGTTGTCAACATAAGCCGTGGAATCAGTGATTCTACACCTCGGAAGGCTTCCTAACCTCCGGAATCAGTGATTCTACGCCTCGGAAGGCTTCCTAACCTCCGGAATCAGTGATTCTAAGGCCTCGGAAGGCTTCCTAACCTCTGGAATCATTGATTCTACGCCTCGGAAGGCTTCCTAACCTCACTCATACAATCCATTATAGCGCCCAAATTACTTGCCGAGCCGCGGCGCACCAGCAGCGGAGAAGAAGCCTTTGCGCTTGGCGCGGATGTCGGTGATCACGTAGAATGCGTTTGGATCGAACTCATTGACGAGGTTAACCACGCGCCGCTCGGACTTGCGGCTGACGACGGTCTCAATGATGGACACCTCGGAGATGGCACCTTCGCCACGGATGTGCGTCGAGCCAAAGCCGTTCGCCTTAAGTTCTTGGATCAACCCGGCGCTGCCCTTCTTCGTGTAAATGCGGATGAGGAAGTAGCCGAGGGCGATCTTGTTTTCGACCAGTATGCCGACGAAGTTGCCCGCAGCGTAGCCGCCAGCGTAGGCCAAATAGGCGGTGAGGTCGTTAGCGTTAGAGAAGATCTGCGAGATGACGACGACCCAGATAAAGACCTCGAAAAAGCCGACAATCGGCGCCTTCATCTTCTCGCCCTTCGATACGAAAATGATACGCAACGTGCCTAAGGTCACGTCGCAAATGCGGCCGAAGAAGATGACCATCGGCAGCGCCCAGGGATAGGCATGCAAGAAATCGAACATGATGGGATCAGGGTGTTTATGTATGTATATAATATGAAGAGATGTCATTTCAGACGGCGACAAAAGTACGGTCTATGTGCCGTGAGCCATGTGGCGGAGGGTGCCTGACGCCCCACTCCATCCCAACAAGGCATCCCAATATCTCACCCTACATTTGCCCGCGTTAATGATCAATGTTTCACCAATTAAATGACAAGACAATCATGAACTTTCCATCAGAATTGAAGTACACAAAGGATCACGAATGGATCCGCGTGGAGGGCGACGCAGCCTTCGTAGGTATCACCGACTATGCACAGCAGGAGCTGGGCGAGATCGTATTCGTTGACATCGCCACCGAGGGCGAGACGCTGGCCAAGGACGAGGCTTTTGGCTCCGTTGAGGCTGTTAAGACCGTCTCCGACCTGCTCATGCCCGTGGCTGGCGAAGTGCTCGAGGTGAACCCCGAGCTGGAGGATCACCCCGAGTTAGTCAACTCCGAACCGTACGGCAAGGGCTGGCTGATCAAGGTGAAACCCGCTGACGTAGCCGACGTGGCCGGGCTCCTCTCCGCTGACGACTACAAGAAGCTCATCGGATGACCCCGCAAGTCAGCATCATCATGGGCAGTGTCTCCGACCTGCCCGTGATGAACAAAGCCGCAGGGTTCCTCGATGAGATGGAAATCCCGTTCGAGATGAACGCCCTCTCCGCCCATCGCACCCCAGAGGAAGTGGAGCGATTCGCCAAAGGCGCACGCGGACGCGGCATCCGCGTCATCATAGCCGCCGCCGGCATGGCCGCACACCTCGGCGGCGTCATCGCATCCATGACCACACTGCCCATCATTGGCGTACCCATCGCCGCCTCACTCGACGGCATCGACGCCCTTCTGGCCACCGTGCAAATGCCTCCCGGCATACCCGTGGCCACGGTCGGCATCAACGGCGCACAGAACGCGGCCATCTTAGCCGCTCAAATGCTCGCCATCAGCGACACGAAGCTGGCCGCCCGACTGGTCGACTACAAAGACGGGCTCAAGCAGAAAATCGTCAAGGCCAACGAAGCGCTGGCCGCCGTACAATTCAAATTCAAGACAAATTGAAACGACGACTTACCTCGGTAGTCGCCATCGGTAACACCCCGCTGGGCGGGGATAACCCCGTGCGCATCCAGTCTATGGCCGACGTTTCGACCATGGACACGGATGCGTCCGTGGTTCAGGCTCTCCGCATGGCGCGCGCCGGCGCCGAATACATCCGCTTCACAGCGCAGGGCGAACGCGAGGCACGCAACCTCGGCGTCATCCGCCAACGACTCAACGAACAAGGCTGCCACACGCCCCTCGTGGCCGACATCCACTTCAACCCCAAAGCTGCCGACGTGGCCGCGGAGTTTGTGGAGAAAGTCCGCATCAACCCAGGCAACTACGTGGACGGCGCACGCACCTTCCGCACTGATTATACCGACGAAGACTACGCCGAGGGCGTTCGCAAGATCCGCCAGCGCTTCATCCCCTTCCTTCGCCTCTGCCGCGCGCACGGCACCGCCATTCGCATCGGCGTCAACCACGGCTCCCTCTCCGACCGCATCATGTCTCGCTTCGGCGACACCCCCGAAGGCATGACCGAATCCTGCATGGAGTTCCTCCGCCTCTGCCGCGAGGAGGGGTTCGACAACGTCGTCATCTCCATCAAGGCATCCAACACGGTCGTCATGGTGCGCACCGTCCGCCTGCTCGTCCGCACGATGGATCGCGAGGGGATGCACTATCCGCTCCATCTTGGCGTCACCGAAGCGGGTAACGACGAAGACGGACGCATCAAAAGCGCTGTCGGCATCGGCGCCCTGCTCACAGACGGCATCGGCGACACCATCCGCGTCTCCCTCAGCGAGCCACCCGAAGCCGAGATCCCCGTAGCCCGTGAGCTCATCAACCATATCAACCGCACGCGTGCAGAGGAATACGCACCCATGCCCGCCGATTACGTGGGCACGGAGACGGACTATTTCCGTCGCACACGCATGGTGGCCGACATCGGTGGCGGTCACCAGCCCGTCGTCCTCTCCGAGTACGCCCCCGGTGAAGAACCCGACGGTGCCCTGCCCCCGGACTACCTCCGCCACCTCCCAGACGGCGCATTCGCATCCACCCGTGACAGGCGCCACACGGCCACCGTGCCTCACTTCGTCGAGCTATCGGCAAATGAATTAACCGATGCGCGCCTCGAGGCCATCAACGCGGACGAAGCCTCCGTGATCATCCTCCGCAGCGTGCATCCGGACAGCGTCAACGAGACGCGCGCCGCCATCCTGCGCCTCCGCGCCGCCTCCTGCCAAGCGCCCGTCATCCTGCGCCGCGACTACCGCGAACCTGATCTCGATCGCCTACGCATCGCCGCAGCGGCCGACCTCGGCGTCCTCCTCATCGACGGCATCGCCGACGGCCTCCTCCTCACCCAAGGCGGCCACAGCACGCCCGACACCGATCGCCTCGCCTTCGGCATCCTCCAGGCCACGCGCCGCCGCATGAGCCGCACGGAATACATCTCCTGCCCCGGCTGCGGCCGCACGCTCTACGATCTGCACCAGACGATCTCCCGCATCAAGGCCGCCACGGGCCACCTCCGGGGCGTCAAAATCGGCATCATGGGCTGCATCGTCAACGGCCCCGGCGAGATGGCCGATGCCGATTACGGTTACGTCGGCGCCGGCCCCGGCCGCGTCAGCCTCTACCGCGGCAAGGAGTGCGTCCTGCGCAACATCCCCGAATCCGAGGCCGTCGACCGGCTCCTTGAGCTCATCGCCTCGGATCGCAAGTAATCGCCCATCCGCACACACGTTAGGCCAACCTCCGCCCGGAGGCTGGCCTTCTTTTTTGAGGTAAAAAGTATGGTGAGCCAGTAAATAAGTACGGCGTGAGAGATTCTGAACCTCATGCGCCACACTTTTTTGCTGGCATGCGAGATAAAAAGTATGGCGCACGAGATTTTTTATGTCGCACGTGAGGTAAAAGTGTGGTGAGCCAGTAAAAAAGTATGGCGTGAGAGATTCTGAACCTCATGCGCCACACTTTTTTGCTGGCGTACGAGGTTTTTTATGTCGCACGCGAGATAGAAAGTGTGGCGCGCGAGGCTTTTTTGCTCGATATCCTACGAATGTGTATGGAACGAAAGGCATCGGCGGCAATGTATCTCGCATTTTTTGTGGCAATCAGGTGCGTAGGAATGTTGCTTCATAGGCATAACAAAAGAGGCGACCGAATCTCGATCGCCTCGCTGCTCTTCCTCTTGGACTTGAACCAAGGACCCTCTGATTAACAGTCAGATGCTCTAACCAACTGAGCTAAGGAAGAAGATATTTGCCCTTCAAAAAGACGCCGCAAATATACAGGCGGATTGCAGACATGCAATACTTTTGCCAAAAAATGAAGAGATAGACATGAGAATTATCGGAATAGGAAACGCGCTGCTCGACGTGCTGCTCAGGCTCAAGAGCGACGCGACGCTGCAAGCGATGGGTATGAAAAAGGGCGTCATGGAATTGGTAGACGAACAGACAATGCGCGCCATCCAGCAAGAACAATCGGGCCTCGAACGATCGGACGCCCCGGGCGGATCAGTCTGCAACACCATGCGGGCGCTGGCACTCTTAGGCGCCTCGGTCGGATATGTCGGTAAGGTCGGGACGGACACGAACGGCGCCATCTACGAGAAGGCCATCCACGACGCCGGCGTAACACCGCACATCGCGCGGACGGAGGGAATCTCCGGCTGCTGCACCGTGCTCATGTCGCCCGACAGCGAGCGAACAATGGCCACCTTCCTCGGCCCCGCAGCCTCGCTCAAGGCTGATGACGTCTCAGATGAGACACTCCGCGCCTACGACTGCATCTACGTGGAGGGCTACCTCATCTCCAACGCCTCGAACGACAGGCTCTTCCTCCCCATCCTCCGCCGCGCCCACGCACTCGGGCTGAAGGTGGCACTCGATCTCTCGAATTTCAACATCGTCAACTGCTTCGGCGAGATGCTCCACCGAGCCATCCCGGAATATGTCGACATCCTCTTCTCCAATGAGACCGAAGCGGAGGCCTATACCGGCAAGCCAGCCAAAGAAGCGATCGGCGAGATCATGAAAGAGGTGGAATACGCCATCGTCACCATCGGGAAGGACGGAGCCCTGGCGGGACATGCCGGAGAAACAGTACATGTGCCGGCCATAAGCAATCGGCCGGTAGACACCACAGGCGCGGGCGACAACTTCGCCGCAGGATTCCTCTATGGTTATTCGCGCGGCGCCTCGCTTCGGCAATCGGCCGAGATCGGTGCACTGATGGCTGGCAACGTCGTGGAGACGGTAGGGCCACAGATCGCACCTGAGCGCTGGGAGCAAATCACATCGAAGGTTAGCCGCATCCTGGCTTGATCGTTTCTTATAACCCCATACATCTTTATATATATGTCACAACTAAAGAAAGCGCCGGCCCTCCTTTGGGCTGTTGCGCTAAGCATCAGTGTGCTGCCGCTACGGGCACAACAGCCGAAGACGGAGAGCCGCTTTGAGGTAAGCAAACAATTAGAGATCCTGAATGCCCTCGTGAAAGAGGTCGAGATGTTTTACGTCGATTCGGTGGAGACCGAGAAGATGGTGCGCCGCGGCATCGACGCCATGCTAAAAGGCCTTGACCCCTACACGGAGTATTACCCCGAACAGGAGTCGGACAACATGAAGCTGCTCGTGACGGGCGAATACGGCGGCGTGGGGGCTTATATCCGGGCACGCGACGGCGGCGTGATCATCACCGAACCGTTCGAGGGTATGCCGGCCGCTAAAGCCGGACTGAAGGCCGGCGACCGCATCCTCAAGATTGACACCGTGGACGTGACGAAGGCTACGACCGAACGCGTCAGCGAACTGCTGAAGGGCGTGCCCAACTCCAAAGCGACGCTCAAGATCGAGCGACCAGGAGAGAAGAAGCCCCTCAAGGTGGAAGTCACACGTAAGCAAGTGACGCTGAAACAAGTCGTGCATTACGGCGTCTACGGCGACCATACGGGCTACATCTATTTGGACGGATTCAAGGAGCGAAGCGCCGACGAGGTGCTGGCTGCGTTAGAAGACTTGCGGAAGAATCCACAGATCACCTCGTACATCCTTGACCTGCGCGACAACGGCGGCGGACTGCTCTCCAGCGCCGTGCAGATCGTCAACCTGTTCGTGCCCAAGGGGCGAGAGGTGCTCTCCACCCGCGGTAAGATGAAGCTGTGGGATCGCACTTACCGCACAACGCTCGACCCGGTCGACTCGGTAACTCCGCTGGCTGTGCTCATCAACGGAAACTCCGCATCAGCAGCCGAGATCGTCAGCGGGGCGTTGCAGGATATGGATCGCGCGGTGCTGATCGGCAACCGCTCCTTCGGCAAAGGGCTCGTGCAGACGCCACGTGAACTTCCCTACGACGGCCAAGTGAAGATCACGACAAGCAAATACTACATCCCCAGCGGACGCTGCATCCAGCAGCTGGACTATTCGCACCGCAACGCCGACGGCACAGTCTCGGCCGTGCCAGACAGCCTCACCTCCGTCTTCTACACCGCTAACGGCCGACCCGTACGCGACGGCGGCGGCATCCGCCCCGACTTTGAGATAGAGGAAAAGAAGGCGCCCACGATGCTCTTTTACCTCTTAAATGGCTATGTGCTCTTCGACTACGTCACGGACTGGGTGCGGGCGCACCCCACGATCGCGCCAGCCCGAGACTTCGTCTTCCCCGACGCTGACTACGAGGCTTTCAAGAAGTATGTCAAAGACGCCGGGTTTACCTACGATCGCCAGAGCGAAAAGGCGATGAAGAACCTCAAGGAGGTGGCTGAATTAGAGGGCTTCTTGGCTGAAGACTCTGCCGCCTTCAACGCCCTCGAGGCGCGCCTGAAGCCTAACTTAGACCGCGATTTGGATCGGTATAAAGAAGACATCAAGAAGCTGATCGCGACGGAGATCGTCAAGCGCTATTACTACCAGGAGGGAGCACTGATCGAGAGCCTCAAGGACGACAAGACGCTCCAGAAGGCCCTCGAGGTGTTGGCCGACCGAGAACTCTACAAGAAGACCCTGAGCAGACCGGAAGAGAAAAATCAACCAGCGAAATGAGGAATCCGAGATAAATACAATACATATACCAGGCTCTTTGTATATTTGAGTCGTTAACAATTCAAGATTTAAGCATTATGAACAGATTACTGATTAGGCTATCTGCCGCCTTGATCTTTTTATCGGCTGTGCTTGTGTCTTGCAATAAAGACGATGAGCCGAAGCCGGAATTAGGCAGAAATGATGTGAGAGAAGAGTTCTCTCTTGGAAAGTATACCATTGAACCGATAACTGTATTAAGGAACGGGGCTGGGGGTGAGAACTCTTCTGAGTTGACGTTTTACAGCACAACTGGAGAAAAGGGGCTCTCTGTCTATTTGAAAACAGAGGGAGCGTACGTTCAGTGTGATGTGGATAAAGATGGTTGCCCGGATTTTTTTATGACGACAAAGGCAGTTTCGGCTAATGAAACTGAGCTTACTTATTACAATAAGGAAAAGACGCCATTGCAGACCGTCCTTATTAGAATAAGTGATGCGAGGGCAATGGTGGATGTGATTAAAGTATACCCTGCAAATGCGACCGAGGAGCATGCAAAAGCAGAACTGCGTGCTTGGTTCGGAGGGGGTAACGAGAGTTGGTCTGATTGCTTTTCTCGAAGAATGGGATCTCCTCACGGGATAGTCATGACTATTGCAGCTGGATTTGTTGGCCCTGACGGTTCTGCTGCTGTAGGTGTCGGAGCCGCTCTTAGTTGTGTCATATACAACCCGTTTTAGGATAATGAAAAGGACACTCCCTAAATCTATCATCATCGCTCTTCGTATAATCTTGATGAGTGCAACCGTATTTATTGCGGTGAATGTGTTCTTTGATAATGATCCAGCGAATGCAGGCTGGAGGATCTTCTTTGCGTTTTGCTGTGTGGGAATAATTCGTTACTGGAAAGACATGCGAAAAACGAGATTGTTAAGATGAGAGACTCTCAGATTTGCGATTGGCTGAAATGATCTCCGATCGATATATGAGAGCTGCTGATTACTAATAGACCGGTGGAGTAAAATGACGGGGAGACCGACATCTTCACCGGCCTTTTTATTCCATCTATATTCGATACAGAAGAAAAACCATCACACCTACTTATTGATATGAAAAAGTTAGTCATCCTCACCGGCGCGGGAATGAGCGCCGAAAGCGGCATCTCCACCTTCCGCGACTCGAACGGACTGTGGGAGAATTATCGCGTGGAAGACGTGGCCACGCCTGAGGGCTTCGACCGCAACCCGCAGCTTGTGCTCGACTTCTACAATGCCCGACGCCGCGAACTCCTCCGGGCTGAACCCAACGATGGACACCGTGGACTGGCGGCCTTGGAGCGCGATTTTGATGTCCACATCGTGACCCAAAACGTGGACAACCTGCACGAACGCGCGGGCAGCTCGCACGTCATCCACCTGCACGGCGAACTGATGAAGGCCTGCTCCGTACGCAACCTGAATCGCCCGCTACCCATCGACCCCGAACACCCCGACATGCACGTGGGCGACAAGGCCCCCGACGGCGGCCAGCTGCGCCCCTTCATCGTCTGGTTCGGCGAGCCCGTGCCCATGATTGAGGAGGCCATCCGATTAGTCAACGGCTGCGACCTCTTCGTCGTGATCGGCACCTCGCTCAATGTCTACCCCGCGGCCGGGCTGCTTAGCTATGTGCGCAGCGGCCAGCCCATCTTCCTGATCGACCCGAAGGAGGTGGCCGTCTATCGCCATGATGTGGAGTTCATCCGCTGCGGCGCCTCCGAGGGCGTTGGCATCCTCACCAAGCGGCTGCAGTCGCTCAAGTGAGGGCGGCCAGGTTGCGGAATGATTGATCTCACCCCAATCAAGCGCTCGATTGGCTCAGCCGATGTGCGCTGGCCATTCAGGGGGGTCTGCACGGCTCAGCCGATGTGCGCGGGCTGTTCAGGGGGTCTGCACGGCTCAGCCGATGTGCGCGGGCCGTTCAGGGGGTCTGCACGGCCCAGCCGATGTGCGCGGACCGTTCAGGGGGTCTGCACGGCCCAGCCGATGTGCGCGAAGCCGTACAGGGGGTCTGTATGGCTCCAGCCGATGTGCGCGGACTGAATTAGGGGGTCTGCACGCTCCAGCCGATGTGCGCGAAGCCGTGCAGGGGGTCTGCATGGTTTGTAGAAAATCAATGCTTCCCTGACGACATCCATGATGAACCAAGCCACGGGGGGCAAAAAAAATGCCGGGCACCAATCCAGAGGTACCCGGCATAATCATTGATTACAGACGATTAACCGCAAGGCTGACGCCTCTACTTGCTGCTCATCGAGACTTCGATGCGGTTGCCTTGCTTGAAGAGGCCATCGGCGAAGGCGCGGATGGATTCGGCCGTCAGGGCTTCGACCTTCTTGGCATAGTCGGCGTCGAGGTCGATGCCGAAGACGACGCGGCGCCAGGTGCTGCGGAGGGTGTAGCCATTCTCCTTCAGGTCGTCAGCGTGCTGCTTGAGCATGTACTCCTTCACCTTGCTGAGCATGGTGGCGTCGGGGCCTTCGCCACGTATGCGGTCGGTCACCTTGTTTATAGCCTCGGTCAGCTCGGCGCGGCGATCGGGGGCGCAGTCGTAGTGGAATTGCAGCGTGAAGCCCTCGGTGGGGAGCTTCCGGGCATCAGATCCGACACCCACGCCGTAGGTGCCGCCTAACTTCTCGCGGATCTTGTCCACGAACTCCATGTTGAAGAGTTGCTCTAAGGCCGAGAGGAGGATGATGTTATCGGGCGTGTAAGGCATGTCGCCCGAGTAATAGATCGTCGTTGTGGCCTTGGGCGTCTCTAACTCACGGGTGAAGTTGTTGCTGAAGGTGCCGCGGCGGGTGGGCAGGTAATCCTTGTTGTAGGCCGCGGATGGCTTCGTGCCGGGCAGGGAGGCGATGTATTGCTCCACGAGCGGGCGGAGGGTGGCCTCGTCTACATTGCCAACGAAGGTGAAGGTGTATTCGGCCGCGTTGGCCAGTCGGGCGCGGAAGAGCGAGAGGAGCGTGTCGTAATTGACGGCGTCAATCTCTGCGGCGGTGGGGATGCGCACGATCGGGTTGTTGCTGTAGATGGCCATCATCAGCGAATCGCTGAAAACGTAATCCGGATTGCTGGCCAACATGGGCAGGATGCCTTTGAGGCGGGTCATGAGGGCGTTGTAGGCCGTTTCGTCTTTGCGCACGGCGGTGAATTGGAGGTAGAGCAGCTGCATCATCGCCTCGAGGTCTTTCACGCTGCTTCGTCCGCCCACGGACTCGTTGTAATCGCCGATGGAGACACTGACATCAGCGTTTTTCCCGGCCAGCACCTTCTTCAGATCCGTCGCGCTGAACTTACCCAGACCGCCTACGGAGGCCGCCTCGTCCATCAACTTCAGTTCGCTTATGTGGCGCGTGTCCATGACGGATTTGCCGCCATAAGCAAAGCCGGAGAGGAGGATCTCGTCTTCCTTAAAGTCCGTCTTCTTCACGGCTACGCGGGCGCCGTTGGAGAGCGTCCAGAGGGTCACGTCGCCAGCCTGCTTCTCTTCCTTCACGATCTTACCCTTAGCCGGAAGGGTGCCGATGAGCGGTTCGTTGATCGTCTTGTCGGCATAAGGCTGGAGCTGTTCGCCATCTACTTGGGCGATGATTTGACGGATGCGCTCCGGCGTGGGGTATGTCGGGCGTTGCTCCTCATTGCCCATCAGCACCACGGCGCGATTGTCATCGCTGATGAACTCCGTAGCCAACTGATTAATGGCCGTCAACGGCACCGTGGGAATGATCTGCGACATGAACTTGTAGTAATCCTCGAGCGACGGGAGGGGCTCACCCGTGAGGAAGTTCTCCACGTATTGCTGCACGTAGTAGCTGTTCTTCTGTTTGTCTCGTTCGTTGTAGAGCTTCTCCAGATCGCTCATCCAGTCGGCTTTGGCGCGCTCATATTCGCTGGCCGTGAAACCGAAGTCGTGCACCCGTTTGGCCTCACGGAGCAGGGTTAAGAGGGTCGTGTCGGCGTGTCCGGGCTTGATTACCCCGGCCAGCTGCATGGCGTCCTTCGTGGCAATGCCGAAGAAGGAGCTATTGCCAGCATAGGCATAAGCGAAGGGCGGATTTTCATTCTGCATCATCTCCTGGAAGCGGTCGGTGAGCATGCGATCGATCATATCCGCAGCGAAGTTGTAGACGAGATAATCCACCACTTGCTTTTTATCAGCCGGCAACGCATCGCGCTTGTAGGCCACCAAGAAGTAGCCCGTCGGCTGCTCCTTGTCGGCCACCACAGCCACGGCAGGCTTCTCGTTGTCAGGCACCTTTTCGTAGACACGTTCGGCTGCGTTCACCGGCTTAGGGATCGCGCCGAAGATGCGCTTCACCTCTTTCTCGACCGCCTCCGCATCGATGTCGCCAACGATGACGATGCCTTGCAGGTCGGGGCGATACCATTTATGGTAGTAATCACGCAGCTCCTTCGGCTTGAAATTATCCACGACGCTCATCAGACCAATGGGCATCCGCTCGGCATACTTGCTGCCGGCGAAGATGACGGGCGCGATGGAGTCGATCATCCGCGAGCCGGCGCTGCGGCGGGTGCGCCACTCCTCGTGGATCACCTTGCGCTCCTTGTCGATGTCCTTATCGCGGAGGAAGAGCGCATGCGACCAGTCGTGGAGGATGAGCAGGCACGAGTCGACGGCGCCGCGGCGGTCCGTAGGCACGTCGTCGATGTTGTAGACCGTCTGATCCATGCCCGTGTATGCGTTCAGGTTGGCGCCGAACTTGACGCCGATGGTCTCGAGGTAAGAAATGATGCCGCTTCCGGTCTCGTCTTCGGGGAAGTGCTTCGATCCGTGGAAGGCCATGTGCTCGAGGAAGTGTGCGAGCCCGCGTTGGCTTTCCTCCTCAAGGATGGACCCGACGCGTTGCACGATGTAGAAGTTGGCTCGGTGTTCGGGCAGTTTATTGGCCCGGATGTAATACGTCAATCCGTTGTCGAGGTGCCCGATGCGCACCTGCTTATCAACAGGTATGGGCGGGAACATGTGCTGTTGCTCTTGCTGCGCCCATGTGGCCGTGGCGCAGAGCAGCAGCGCCAGGCCGAGGAACATGTGTTTGAACTGTGTTTTCATTACTGTCTATCGTTTTTTTGATTGAATGCGGGCAAAGATAGACGTGCGGGGCAGGGCGATTCATCCCCGAATGATTCAAGGCTCACGATCAGGTTTTGTAGGGGCGAATGATTATTCGCCCCTACGAGGCGGCAGGGCATGATCAGGGTGTTGTGTCACTCACAAAGCCTGCGTTGTGTCACTCACAAAGCCTGCGTTGTGTCACTCACAAAGCCTGCGTTGCGTCACCCACAAAGCCTGCGTTGCGTCACCCACAAAGCAGGCTTTGTCTGTGAGCCATTGGGAAGGGCGTCTTCCCCGAGGCGGGAAGAGTGTCTTCCCCGGGGCGGGAAGAGTGTCTTCCCCGAGGCGGGAAGGGTGTCTTCCCCGGGGCAGGAAGAGTGTCTTCCCCGAGGCGGGAAGAGTGTCTTCCCCGGGGCGGGGAGGGGGGTTACCCGATTTTGTAGGGGCGAATGATCATTCGTCCCCACGACCGGGTACGTGCATTCAATTTGCACAAGCACCTTGTCAGCATGCGCGCAAGCACCTTGTCAGCATGCGCGCAAGCACCTTGTCAGCATGCGCACAAGCACCTTGTCAGCATGCGCACAAGCGCCTTGTCAGCATGCGTACAAGCACCTTGTACGGTAGCGCACAAACGCTAAAGCATTAATGATCTGTCATCACCGTCTCGCCCCACGTGCCGCGGTCGAGGGTGCGGTAGCCGATGGCTTCGGAGATGTGGTGCGGCTGGATGGTGGGCGAGGCGTCGAGGTCGGCGATGGTGCGGGCCACCTTCAGGATGCGGTCGTAGGCACGGGCGGAGAGGTTGAGGCGCTCCATGGCACGCTTCAGGCGCGAGAGGCTCTCGGCGTCGGGAACGGCAAAGCGGTGCAGGTGGCGCGAGCTCATCTGTGCGTTGCAATAGATGCCGTCGTCGTCAGCGAAGCGCTGCTGCTGGATGGCGCGCGCACGCTCCACCCGCTCACGCACGGCGGCAGACGGCTCTGAGGGGCGTTGCTCGGAGATCTTCTCGAAGGGCACGGGCACGATCTCCACCTGTATGTCGATGCGGTCGAGCAGGGGGCCGGAGATGCGGTTCATATACCTGCGGACGGAGCCGGGCGGGCAGACGCAGGGGCGCGTGGGGTGGTTGTAGAAGCCGCAGGGGCAGGGGTTCATGGAGGCCACGAGCATGAAGCCGGCGGGGTAGTCGACGGAGAAACGGGCGCGCGAGATGTGGATGTGCCGATCCTCGAGCGGCTGGCGGAGCACCTCGAGGACGTTGCGGTTGAACTCGGGCAGCTCGTCGAGGAAGAGGACGCCGTTGTGCGCCAAGCTGATCTCGCCCGGTTGTGGGAAGGAGCCGCCGCCGACCATGGCCACGTCGGAGATGGTGTGGTGCGGCGCACGGAAGGGGCGCTGCGCCAAGAGGCCCGTATTGGCGCCCATCTTGCCCGCCACGGAGTGGATCTTGGTCGTCTCAAGCGCCTCCTGCAGCGTGGGCGGAGGCAGGATGGTGGGTAGGCGTTTGGCCAGCATCGACTTGCCACTGCCCGGTGGCCCCACCATGATCAGGTTATGTCCGCCCGCGGCTGCCACCTCCAACGCCCGCTTGACGCTCTCCTGCCCGCGCACATCGGAGAAGTCGAGATCGAAATGTTGCTGGTTGAAGAACTCCTCGTAAGCATCCACCACCGTAGGCTCTAACTGGCGTTCACCAGAAAAGAACTCCACCACCTCGCGGATGTTATCCACCCCGTAGACGGTCAGCCCCTCGGTGACGGCAGCCTCGCGGGCATTCTGCCGCGGCAGGATGAGTCCCTCGAAACCCTCCTCGCGGGCCTTGAGGGCGATGGGCAACGCGCCGCGGATGGGTTGCAGGGTGCCATCGAGCGAGAGTTCGCCCATGAGCATATATCGCTCCAACCTTTCGGTCTTCAGCTCGCCCGAGGAGGCCAGTATGCCGATGGCTAACGGCAGATCGTAAGCTGAACCTTCCTTCTTGATGTCGGCGGGGGCCATGTTGATGATGATGCGGCGGCGGGGAAAGGTGTAACCGTTGACTTGCAGGGCGGAGATGATGCGTTCGTGACTCTCGCGCACGGCGACGTCGGGCAGTCCGACAAGGAAGAACTGGATGCCTTTCACGCAACTGACTTCAATGGTGATGCGTATGGCCGATATGCCATACACGGCGGCGGCGTAGGTTTTGATAAGCATAGGTTAGAGGGTAGAGATTAGAGGGTAGAGGGTAGAGAGATTAGGGATCGGTCGACTCATCTGTGTCGAGCAAGACGATGTCTTCATCTGCGGCTGTGGTGTCGTCCGTGATGTGGCTGAGCATATCCCATTCGCTGTCATCGATACGTTCAATGTTGCGGCGGATGGCTGCGGCGTCGCTCGTGGCCCAGCAGAGGGGGCGCGGCTCGAAGTTTGTCCAGCGCCCATCCTTCGCACCGCCAAAGAGCGCCATGCAGGGCACACGTTCGCCCAGCTCTACCCGGTGCACCGGTAGGTGCTTCACCGAAAAACGCTTGTAAGCCCATTGTGCATCGAGGTCCGCATCATCTTCGTCGCTGCAATCGACATTAGCTAAGGCCAAGAGCTCGATAGGCGCGGTGCGCACCACGATGGCAGGCACGAGTGCGCCGGAGGTGTATGCTGCGCTTCCTGCTGCGTTGTAATAGAGGCAAGCGAAGAATAGCAGGGACAGCGCGGCCAGTATCGCAATCGAACCGTACACCCAGTGCCCGTAAACATAGAGCACGGCTGCCACGCCTAACAGGATGAAGCCCGGCACGAGTCGTTGCCAGATCAGCTTCATGAATTTGGGGAGCTGTTCGTCATGTTGCTTCATCCAAGCTGCGTCTACCTCGATGTCACTCGTCCGTGTGGCCTGTGAGAAGTTGAAGGTCTTCCCTGTAGTTTCGTTTTGGTCTTCCATATCGTTTTTATTTCACTTTTCGTTTCTCAGAACCATTTCTTCCGTTTGAAGTACCAGAGGATGCCTACCACGCCGCAGATCATCAGGACGATGGCGAAGGGGTAACCATACTTCCAATCGAGCTCGGGCATGACTTTGAAGTTCATCCCGTAGATGCTGGCCACGAGTGTGGGCGGCATGAAGACGACGGAGACGATGGTGAAGATCTTGATGATCTTGTTCTGCTGGATGTTGACGAGGCCGAGGAAGGTGTCTTGCATATACTCCAAGCGGTCGAAGCTGAAGCGGATATGCTCGAAGAGTGAATTGATGTCTTTGAGGAGGATGTTCATCTTGGCCTTGGCGTCGGCGGGGATGAGGATGCTCTTGATGATGTTCGAGCAGACGCGCTGCTTATCGACAATGTTCTCGCGGATGATCATCGTACGCTCTTGCAGCTCCTTGATGGCGATGAGGATGGCGTTGTCCACGTCTTCCTCCGACTTCAGGTGGCTGCTGAGCTCGGTGATCTCGCGCGTCAGGTCTTCGATCAGGTCGGCGTCGTAGTCCACCCGTGTCTCGAGCAGCGTGGTGAGCACGTGGTAGCCCGTGGGGTAGCTGCGGGGGCTGGCGAAGAGCTTGCGCATGGTGTCGTTAAAGGAGGGGAGCTCCTGGCTGCGCACGGAGACGAGGATGTTGTCTTTGACGATGAACGAGACCGTCTCCTCATCAAAGTCCTTTAACAAGAAGCGCGAGTTGGCCACGAGCGAGTTATCCGTCTCCATGTAGCGCGAACTGATCTCGATCTCTTCCATCTCCTCTTCCTCTTGGATGTAAATCTTGAGGAACTGCTCTAATCGGCTCTCGGCCTCTTCGGGCACGTCGTTGAGGTCGATCCAGAGCAGGTTCTCCATTGGCGATCGTTTCAGCACCTCGATGTCTTTCGAGAGCTTCAGGCGATTGTCTTCACGATAGAAAATGCGAATCTCTGACATAAACAGGTAGTTAGAAGTAGTGGGGGCGTGTGGCATACGCCCGATAGTTAGAAGTAGTTAGGAAGTAGTAGCGCGGAGGTGTGCTTCGGTGAGGCGCGTCAGGTGGATGAAGTCGTCTAACGTAAGCTGCTCGGCGCGGAGGCTGAAGAGGCCGTCGTCTCGCCCCTCGAACGAGCGTCCGAGGAGCGGCTCAAGGGCGTTGCGAAGCGTCTTGCGGCGGCGATTAAAGGCCGTCTTAACGACCGTCTTATACAGCCGCTCGTCGCAGCCGAGCTCCTGCCTGTCGTTGCGCACAAGTCGCACCACAGCGCTCTGCACCTTGGGCGGCGGGTTGAAGGCCTCGGGGGGGACGGTGAAGAGGCTCTCCACGTTGTACCACGGCTGAACCATCGCCGCAAGGATGCCGAACGTGCGGCTGCCGGGGCGCGCCACCAATCGCTCGGCCACCTCCTTTTGGATCATCCCCGCGCAGCACACCACGCGGTCGCGCTCCTCAAGCACTTTGAAGAAGATCTGGCTCGATATGTAGTAAGGGTAATTCCCGATGACTATGAAGTCTGACGGGTAGCGCCGGCGGAGATCCATCTGCAGAAAGTCTTCCTCCCAGATGCGCCCCTCGAGGGCCGGATAATGCGCACGGAGAAAGTCGATCGAGGCGCGGTCGATCTCCACCACCGAGAGGTCGTGACCTGCGGCCAACAGATGCTTCGTCAACATGCCCGTGCCCGGCCCCACCTCCAACACGGGCCGTCCGCGATAGTCCGCGAGCGTGTCCGCTATGCGCATCGCGACCGCTTCGTCACGGAGGAAATGCTGGCCCAGTGCCTTCTTCGGTCGGATTGTCGCCATCTGTCTACAGGTCATGTTTTATGGATATTTATTGAATGCCGCAAAGGTATCAATTGGGGTATAGGCTGTTTTGTCGTGCGGAGGCGGGCGGCAGGGTAACCGCATTAAAGCAATCGACGGAAAGCTCCGCGCGTCAGTTTTTAATCTCCGTACCCCTACGGTGATCTCTCCGACAGGTGTTTTTGATCTCCGTACCCCTACGGTGATCTCTCGGACAGGTGTTTTTGATCTCCGTACCCCTACGGTGATCTCTCCGACAAGTGTTTTTGATCTCCGTACCCCTACGGTGATCTCTCCGACAAGTGTTTTTGATCT
>MIQB01000008.1 GCA_002890585.1 Tannerella sp. oral taxon 808 | reverse complement strand
AGTAACCCGAGACGAGGTGCGGATTGGGTCACTTTGGAAAAAGTAGCCCGAGACGAGGTCCGGATTGGGCCACTTTGGAAAAAGTAACCCGAGACGAGGTGCGGATTGGGTCACTTTGGAAAAAGTAGCCCGAGACGGGGTGCGGATTGGATCACTTTGGAAAAAGTAGCCCGAGACGGGGTGCGGATTGGAGGTATTCATATAGCTACCCTTATCCGTCAAGCAGAAATCGAGCGTGTATCCGGCCGTTTTTAGTTTTTCGTTTTTAGCTTTTCGTTGAGATAATCCGCTCCACGTTCAGGCGGCCGGAGCAGAGATAAAGGAAGAAACCGCGGGCGAAAAGAAAAATAAGGAAGGCGATCCACAGGGCGTCGTTGCCCATCCACGGCGCAAGGGCGTAGAAGACGGCGAGGTAGAGCACGAGGGCGTAGAAGACGGTGTTGCGAAGGATGCGGGTGCGGGTGGCGCCGATCATGATGCCGTCGATCATGAACGGGACGGCGCCGACGAGTGGCACGGCGATGATCCACACGATGTAACGCCCGGCCGTCGCGATGATGGCGGGCGAGGGGGAGAAGATGGCCAAGAGCTGCCGCCAGCAGAGGGCGTACACGCCGACGAAGGCGAAAGCGATGACGAGCGACCAACCCATCAAGCGGCCAATGAAACGACGCAGCGCCTCGGCGTTGCGCTCGCCCACAAAGCGACCGGAGAGCGCTTCGCCGGCGTAAGCAAAGCCATCGGCGAGGTAAGAGAAGAGCGTAAAGAGCTGCATCAGCACAGCGTTTGTCGTCAGGATCGTGTCGCCGAAACGCGCCGAGGCCGCGGTGAAGAAGGTGTAGGCCGTGACGACACAGAGGGTGCGCAGGAAGATGTCGCGGTTGACAGTCAGGAAGTGCACGAGGGGCGCTAAACTGAGCGAGGCGCGGACGTCGATGAGCCGCAAATAGCCGCGGTATTTCACCCACAAGAAGGCGACGGCGACGAGCAGTCCGGCGTATTGCGCCACGACCGTTCCCCAAGCCACACCGGCGATGCCCCACCCGAGCCCGAGTGCGAACCAAAGGCTACAGGCAACGTTGACGACGTTCGAGAGGATAGCGATGAACATAGGCGTGCGGGCGTCTTGCATGCCGATCAGCCAGCCCTGGAGCGAGAGGAGCAGGACGGAGGCGGGCGCGGCCCAAACGCGGGCGAAGAAGTAGTCGGCGGCGAGTGCGTTGACGTGGTTGCCGGCCTGCATCAGGGCGAGCGAGGCGTGGCCGATGGGGCCTTGGAAGGCGAGCAAAAGCAGCGCAAGCACGGCGGCCACCCACACGGAACGCGCGAGCATGTTGGCACACTCGCCCGGTCGACCAGCGCCGTAGGCCTGGGCAGTGATGCCGCCGGTGCCCATGCGCAGGAAGGCGCAGTTCCAGTAGATCATCGAAAAGATGGTCGTGCCGACAGAGAGGGCGGCGATGTTCGCGTCGTCGCCGATGCGTCCGGCTATGGCGGTGTCGGCCATGCCCAGCAGCGGGATGGTGATGTTCGAGACGATGTTCGGCAGCGCCAAACGCAGGATCTCGCGGTCAGTCGGGGTAAATCTGAGAGCCATCAGCGGAGCGCGGTTGCTTCCTTATTATAGGTTGACGCGGAAACCGAGGCGACGCAGTCCCTCCTCCGCGCGTCGGCTCTCACCGGTGAGGCGCAAGCGAAAGCAGGGGAACTCGCGACGCGTCCAGTAGTCGCCGCGCTGGCGCTCGAACGTCTCGGGCGACGTCTTGAGACGGGCGCTGTCGGCCTCGATTGGATAAGTGTGGGTGACGGCTTCGTAAAAGACTTCCTCGTCCGTGCGACCGGTGGCGTCTATCGCGAAGTCCGTCGGCATGGGCGGCGCGGGGAGCGTGGGCGGGAACCAGTCCGCGAGGGCATCGATGCCGAACATTTGACTGCACGTGCGCACGCAGACGGCCGTACCGTTGGCTTTGCCATCGGCCGAATAACCGGCGATGTGGGGCGTGGCAAGGAGCGCGTCGCGGAGGAGCGTGCGGTCGATGTCGGGTTCGCCTTCCCACGTATCGAGGGCGAAGGCCGCGAGTTTGCCGCGCTGCGCGGCGTCGCGGAGGGCGGCGCTGTCGACGACGGATCCGCGAGAGGAGTTAATGAAGGCGGCGCCGCGACGCATGCGGTCGAAGAAAGCGCGAGAGGCTAAGTGGTGCGTCGGATGCGGGCCATCGGCCGTCAGGGGTGTGTGGCAGGTGACGATGTCGCTCTGTCGGAGCAGCTCGTCGAGCGACGTGAAGGCGTCGCTGCCCTCGCGTTCCTCGCGGGGCGGATCGTTAAGCAAGACGCGCATGCCGAGCGCCTGTGCCGCGTCGGCCACACTACGGCCCACATGCCCCACGCCGATGATGCCGAGCGTCGTATCAGCAAGGCGCACACCCCGTCGGCGAACGATGGTGACGAGCGCAGCGGCGATGTATTGTCGTACGGAGGCGGCGTTGCAACCGGGCGCGTTCACCCAGCGGATGTCCGCGCGTTGGCAGTAATCCATGTCGATATGATCGAAGCCGATGGTAGCGGTGACGATCAGGCGGACGCGACTGCCGGTGAGCAGTGCCTCGTCGCAACGGGTGCGGGTGCGGGTGAAGAGTACATCCGCGTCGCGCACATCGTCGGCCGTGATCGCTGCACCGGGCAGGTAGGCGATGTCGGCATACGGCTCCATCACGCCCCGCAGAAAGGGGATCTTATCGTCAGCGACGATCTGCAGGCGCCGGCCGGCTGCAACCACCGGCGAAACGGGCCGGGCATCCGGATAATCATTGATCATTGATCACTCACAATGAGCCTTCGGTAGGCCGCGCACATCATCAGATTCACGAGCGGGATGGCTAAGAAGATGCCAATACCGAAGGCCATATTGCCTAACAACAATAACCCACAGCCGGCGAGCACCAACTTGAAGACTTGCCCCGTGGCGCCGCGTGTGATCTCCCAACTACGCCTAAGCGACGCAATGGCGCCAGCGTTCTCTTCCACGATGATCTGTGGCGCAAAGACTAATCGCAGGCCGATATAGATGCCCGGCACGATGAGCAGCACCAGGCCGATGCCGACAATGATCCAGTAAAAGATGTAGGCAAAGAACAGGGCGAACACCTTGCGCGACATCTGGCCGTAAGCCGAGAATTGCGGTTCCTCGCCGTCGAGCGCTTGGAAGAGGTTCTTGAGGTAGCCCAGCACAAAGACGAGCGTGAAGAGTGTGCTGGCCAATCCGAGCGCTGTGCGACCCGGGTACGATACATAAGGCATGGTGCATGTAAGCAAGAGGCTGATGATCGTGTAACCGATCATCAGCCCTGCCAGCACCCAGATCTGAGCCGTGAGGCTCTGCCAAGCCTTCCGGAGAAGGTCGGCGATAATGAGTTTCCGTTCCATTAAAAAAGTGCAATTGCTTAAGGTTGTATCCAGCGGACGTAAGCGAAGTCCATGCGATGCGGCAGCTTCGGATTGACGGGGTAAACGCGGAAGCCGGCGCGCATGTGACCGTAGACGGAGGCCTTCTTGCGGAGCTCGAAATAGAGCTTCGAGCCGACCTCCTTTTTCAGCGTGAAGGGCACCACGGAGACGAGCTCCGTCTGGTGATTCTCAGGGTTCTCCTTCGTGTATACGATCTCCACGCCGAGCATGCTCTTGAGGCTCTTGCGATCGATGACGATGCGGATGTCGTACTCCTCGCCCACGGTCGGGTGGACGGCTTCGTCTTGATAGTCGAACGATTCCACTTCGAAGTCGTTCCAATGCTCAGCCACCTCACGCTTCCACGCTGCAATCTCGCGCGCCTCGGCGTAATCAGACGCCTCCAACTCTGCGGAACGCGTGGCCAGCTTGGTGTAGAAGCGCGCGATATAATCGTCGAGCATGCGCTTCATCGTGTACTCCGGCGCGATCTGCGACATGGAGTTCTTGATGTACTGGATCCACTCCGGCGAGTAGCCCTTGCTGTTCTTGGCGAAGTAGAGGGGGATGATTTCGTCCTCCAAGAGGTGGTAGATCGTGGCGGCGTCTAATTGGTCTTGATACTGCTGATTGTCGTAGGTGCGCTGCGAGGTCAGGGCCCAGCCGGCGCCTTCCTTATATCCCTCGTACCACCAGCCGTCGAGGACGGAAAAGTTGAGCACGCCGTTCATCTCCGCCTTTTCGCCCGATGTGCCGGAAGCCTCAAGTGGACGGGTCGGCGTGTTCAGCCAGATGTCGACGCCAGAGATGAGGCGACGCGCCAGGCGCATGTCGTAGTTCTCGAGGAAGAGGATCTTACCGAGGAACTCCGGCCGACGCGAGATCTCCACGATGTGCTTGATCAGCCCCTGACCACCGCCGTCGGCCGGGTGCGCCTTGCCAGTGAAGACGAACTGGACGGGGCACTTCTCGTTGTTGACAATCTTGGCCAAGCGGTCGAGGTCGGTGAAGATCAGGTGCGCCCGCTTGTAGGTGGCGAAGCGCCGCCCGAAGCCGATCAGCAGCGCGCTGGAGTTGATCTTCTCCATCAGCGTAATCACCTTCGAGGGGTTGCTCTGGTTCTTCAGCCAGTTGTCGCGATACTGGTTTTTGATGTACTCGATGAGCTTATTCTTGAGCGCCTTGCGGATCTCCCAGATCTCGCCGTCGGGCACGTTGCGGATGGGATCCCAAATGGCCTTGTTCGACTGGTCTTCGATGAAGTTCTTATCGAACGTCCGCTCGCAATAGCGCTTCCATTCGGTGGCCATCCAGGTGGGCAGGTGCACGCCGTTGGTGACGTAGCCCACATGCAGCTCTTCGGGGAAGTAGCCCTTCCAGATGGGGGCGAACATCTTGCGCGAGACGATGCCGTGCAGGTAGCTGACGCCGTTGGCCTCTTGGCAAGTGTTCAGGGCGAAGGTGCTCATGCAAAATTTCTCTTGGCTGCCAGGGTTGGTGCGACCCATGTCGATAAAGTCTTGCCAACTGATGCCCAGCTTGGCGGGGTAACCGCTCATGTATTTTCCAAAGAGCGACTCCTCGAAGTAATCGTGTCCGGCGGGCACGGGCGTGTGCACGGTATATAAGGAAGAGGCGCGCACCATCTCCAATGCTTCGTTGAACTCTAACTTCTCGTTGCTGATGTAATCAACTAAGCGCTGCACGTTGATCAGCGCCGCGTGGCCCTCGTTGCAGTGATAGACCTGCTGCTTGATGCCCAATTTGTTCAGCAGCAAGATGCCGCCGATGCCCAGCAGATATTCCTGCTTCATGCGGTTCTCCCAGTCGCCGCCGTAGAGCTGGTGCGTGATGGATCGATCCCACTCGCTGTTTTCGGGGATGTCCGTATCCATCAAATAGAGCGGCACGCGCCCGACGCTCACCTTCCAGACGTGCGCATAGACGTTGCGCCCGGGGTAGGGCACCTCCAACACGAACGGCTGCCCCGTGCCCTCCATCACTTGCTGGAGCGGCAGGGTGTTGAAGTTTTGCGGTTCATAATTGGCGATCTGCTGCCCGTCCATGGCCAGCGTCTGCGTGAAGTAGCCGTAGCGATAAAGGAAGCCGACGGCCGTCAGGTCTACGCGGCTGTCGCTGGCCTCTTTCAGGTAGTCGCCGGCCAGCACGCCGAGGCCGCCCGAATAGATCTTCAACACGTTCGTCAGGCCATACTCCATGCTGAAGTACGCGATCGAGGGTTTCGAGGCATCGGAGCCCTCCTCCATATATGATTTGAAGCGCTTGTATACGTAGTCGATCTGCAATATCAACTCGTTGTCAGCCAGTATCTCTTCGATCCTTCCCTGGGGCAGCTCCTGGAGCAGCAGTACGGGGTTGCCTTCGGTGGATTTCCACAAGTCGGGAGAGATCACGCGGAAAAGTTTAGCCCCTTCGTAATGCCACACCCACCAGAGGTTGCTGGCGATTTCATACAAAGGGGTTAATTGCTTCGGGAGCTTGGAATGGGAATAAATGTCTCTCCAAATCGGCTCGTTAGATTGCTTCGATTGAATCTTCATCTTAAATATTATTTGAGTTAGACGCCACAAAAGTAGAGTGAAATCAAAAAACCGTGGGGTGATTCTTACCCTCTACGCGCCCATCCGGCACCCTTTGGCGGGATTTCTGTCAGGGTCAGGCCTCGCCGAAATCTGGGGCGCGCCGTTATCGTTTGGTTACGGTTTCTCCGGAAGAGGATCAGCTATTTTGTGTATGCACGAAATAGCTGATACGATCTTATTCATCTCTACATGACGTCACGAATATGTGTTTTTAATCTATACAAATATTCATGCATGCACATAGATATGGATAAGTATTTGTTTATTTCTACCTGCATGCATATGGATATGAAAAAGAATTTTTTTATATCTACATGCGCGCACATGGATATGAAAAAGAATTTGTTTATATCCACCTGCGCGCACATGAATATGAAAAAGATTTTTTTATGTCCATCTGCATGCATATTAATATGAAAAAGATTTTGTTTATATATACATGCGCGCACATGGATATGAATAAGTATTTGTTTATATCCACCTGCATGCATATGGATATGAAAAAGATTTTGTTTATATCTACCTGCATGCACATAGATATAATCAATACCCTATTCATATTTACGTGCATACATATAAATATGAACAAGATATTATCCATATTTACGTGTACGCACACAAATAAGAAAAACAATGTGTTATATACCTCGTGAGTTCACGAAAAGATGAAAATAATCACTGAGAGACCCGTGCGGAAAAGGGATGCGATGACCCGAAAAGCGTTGATCACTTCATGGCACGATTCTCGCCCCACGAGGTGCCGATGAAGACTTCGCACCGAGTAAATGCTCCCCCCGGATCTCCCCTGAAAGGCGCTCCAACAGTAGGCCGCATGAAAGTTTTCCTACTTTTGACCCCGTCGATCGGCAACCTGTTCTCCCTCCGCTAAACGGTAAAAGAGACGGGCGAAAATGCCACCGACCCATTCCATTTTTTTAGAACGATACACAATAAAACATCTGCACAACGAGAGAAGAGGTGAAAAACAGATCAATGAGGAACAAGCTGTGGAGCGTGCTGATCGTCTCCATCATCTGCATGCTGTGGGGCGCACCGCAGCTGCAAGCGGGCAAGAAAACATTCACCGTAGTGATTGACGCCGGACATGGCGGACGCGATCCTGGAGCCCGGGGACGCAAGACAAACGAGAAGAACATTAATCTGGCTATCGCTAAAAAATTAGGCGGAATGATCGCCGCTGGGCATAACGACGTGAAGGTGATTTACACCCGCACGAGCGACAAATTCGTGGGGCTGGAAACCCGCGCCAACATCGCTAACCGCAACGACGCCAACCTATTTATCTCCATCCACACCAATTCGCTGAAGCGGGGAAGCCCCGTCCGTGGCACAGAAACATACACCTTGGGGCTGGCCCAAACGAAGGAGAACTTGGACGTGGCCATGCTGGAAAATTCCGCCATCCTCTTAGAGGACAACTACAAGAAACGCTACGAAAACTTCAACCCGCACTCCTCCGAATCGTACATCATGTTCGACTTGATACAGAATAAAAACATGGCACAAAGCATCGCCTTTGCCACCGACGTCCAGCGCGAATTTGCAGCTGCGGGCAGGCGCAATCGCGGCGTGCGGCAGGCCGGATTCCTCGTGCTGAAGGCTACGAGCATGCCCAGCGTGCTCATCGAGGTGGGCTACATCTCCAACACCGAAGAGGAGCGATACATGGACTCCGAAAAAGGACGCACCGAGCTGGCGCGCGCCATCTATAACGCCTTCGGGCGATACAAACGCAACTACGACCGAAAGCAAGGCGACGGCGTGAGCCGAAAGGGGAACGCAGAAAAAAAATCTGAGCGGAACCGAGATGAACAGAAATCCGGCACCACGAGCACAAGCCGACGGACATCGGCCGCGTCATCATCAGGCGTGGAGGTGCAGTTCGATGGCCCCGCCCGCACCGTGGTAGGCGAGCGCCGAAGCACAGCCGCACGCAACTCCAACGAGATGGTCTACAAGGTGCAAATCCTGACCTCCGACCGGCCACTGCCCGACAACGCCCGCGCCTTCAAAGGCCGCCGCACAAGCTATTACCGCGAGGGGAACCTCTATAAATACACCTGCGGCGAGACGTCAGACTTCAAAGAAATACAGCGGCTCCACCGAGAACTTGTGAAAGATTTCCCCCACGCCTTCATCATCCGTATGAAGGACGGCAAGCGGCTGAAATAATCCCCCCCTCCGAGACATAGATCCATAGAATATGAAGATGAAGTTTACCAAAGAGGTGACGATCGGCATCGTTACGATCATCAGCCTCACCCTGCTCTACATGGGCGTGAATTACCTGAAGGGCATCAACCTCTTCCGCCCCGTCAACCGCTACTACGTGGTCTGCTCCAATGTGAAAGACCTGACCATCTCAAGCCCCGTCTTCGTGGAAGGCTTCAAGGTGGGATTAGTGAGAACCATCACGTACGACTATTCGACTACCGGCCGAATCCTTGTCGAAATCAACCTCGAAAAGGGCATGCGCATCAATCGGGGCAGCTACGTGGCCTTAGAAAAGACACTCCTCAGCGGCGCCGAAATGCATATTCAACTGAATAAATACGTAGACGAATACCTCCAATCCGGCGACACGATCGAGGGTCGGCAGCCGGAAGACATGATCTCCACCGTGCAAAATGAGATGCTGCCGCAAGTGATGGCGCTCCTGCCCAAGCTCGATTCCATCCTCACGGGTTTGCAGGCGTTAGTCAACAACCCCGCGCTGGCGCAATCCTTAGACAACATCGAGCGCACCACAGCCGGACTCGAGCAATCGTCGCGCCAGCTGAACCGCCTGCTGCAAAAGGATGTCCCCACGATCGCCGGCAACCTGACAACGGCCTCGGCCAACTTCTCCGCCCTGAGCGGCGACCTCCGCACGCTCGATCTGAATGGCACCGTGAACTCGCTCAATCAAACGCTCGGCAACCTGAACCAAACAACGGCTAAGCTGAACTCGAAAGACAATTCGATGGGGCTGCTGCTCAACGATTCGTTGCTCTACAACAACCTCAATCGCACTGTCAACAGCGCCAACGGCCTGCTCATCGACTTCAAGGAGCATCCGAAACGCTACGTGCGCTTCTCCCTCTTCTGACCTGCGCTTCGGCCACCGCACAAAAAAAAATCTCCCCCCCTCTTCGCCACACATTGGCGGGAGGGGGGGATTCATTTATAAGGAATGCAACGCGCGCGAAGGGGCGCCCGTTTTTACCGCTCTAAATTCAGTCCGAACTCAATCTTAGTCGACTTGTCAATAACCTCGACAAGTCCCGACTTCAAGCCAGCCAGCACCTGAGGCGGAATATTCGAACCAGCCATTGCGAGGATGGCAGGCAGATAAGTGCGCAGCTGCTTGATCGTCTCGGTGTCGAAATAGATGCGGGCGCGTTGTCCGCTGACGGCGTAGCGCATGGGAATGCCACCACTCAGCACCGCCTTGACTTGCGCCAGCGTCTGCGCGTCGAGGCCATCCACGCGGGAAAAAGCCTTGTCGGTGAAGAAGAGGCGCAGACGTCCCTTGCCCTCGTCCTTGTAAGTAGCATAGCCGTCGGCCGTCTTCCAAGTGTTACTCTCCGAATCCATGTAGGTAGCCCGCACCTTACCATCGGCCGTCAGGGTGACGTCTTTCAATGCGGCGTTCACCATGTTGCCAAAAATCGGCGTGAGAATCGTCGACAGCTGGTTGACCGGATACTTCTGCCCCATGATCTCCATGGTTAGGTTGCTCGGGGCTTCCCAGACAACGTCGGCCGCATACTGGTTCTTCTCCTTGTTGGCGGTTCTTACTTTCCACGTACCGGTCAGGCTGGCATCGTCTTTCTCATTCTTGCTGCAGCTGCACAGGAAAAGTCCTAAACAGAGGACAAATACGCTGCATAACAGGTCTTTTTTCATTGTTTTTCTCCTTTCTATTTTATCAATTTTAAGTCGGGGCAAAGCTATTACATTTGCCGCCGTAAAAAATATCGCACCATGAAACATTATGATTTTGACGAGATTATCGAGAGAACAAACACTGATTCAATTAAGTATGATGCGCTGACGGAGAACTTCGGGCGCAGCGATCTGATGCCGCTTTGGGTGGCTGACATGGACTTCCGCACGCCGGACTTCGTCATCGACGCGTTACGCCGCCGTTGCGAGCACCCCGTGTTCGGGTACACCTTCCCCTCGACGGCGTATTACGACGCCATCATCCACTGGGTACACGATCTGCACGGCTGGGATATTCGCCGCGAATGGCTGTCATACATCCCCGGAATCGTCAAGGGCTTTGCCTTCGTGATCGATCACTTCACAAGCCCGGGCGACCGCATCATCATCCAACCACCTGTTTATCACCCCTTCCATTTAGTGCCCGAGGGCATGCACCGCGAGGTGGTTACGAACCCGTTGCGAATGGTCGACGGGAAGTACGAGATGGACTTTGAGCAACTGGAATCCATCATCGACGACCGCTGCAAGCTGCTCATCCTCTCCAACCCGCATAACCCCGCGGGCATCGTGTGGCCCAAGGAGACGCTGCAGCAACTGGCCAGCATCTGCGCGCGCCACGGCCTACTGGTCGTCTCTGACGAGATCCACGCGGAGATGGCCTTCCCCGGCTTCCGCCATCACCCCTTCCCGACCGTGTCGGACGAGGCGGCGGCGTGCAGCATCCTCTTCACGGCCCCCAGCAAGACGTTCAATATCGCGGGCATCGTCTCTTCGTATGCCATCGTGCCGAACGACCGTCTGCGCCAGGACTTCTACTCGTTCCTCGAAGCGGGAGAGTTCAACCACGGGACAATCTTCGCTTACGAAACGACGAAGGCCGTCTACACACCGCAGGGCGCTGACTGGCGGCAGCAGATGCTGACTTATGTGTGGAGCAACGTCGAGTTCGTTGAGGACTACCTCCGCAGGCGGCTGCCGCAGGTGAAGGTGTATCGGCCGCAGGCGTCGTTCCTTATCTGGCTCGACTGCCGCGGACTGGGGCTGTCGCACGACGAGCTGATTCGGCTCTTTGTCGACCGAGCACATTTAGCGCTCAACGATGGCGCCATGTTCGGCCGTGAGGGTGAGGGCTTCATGCGGCTCAACATCGGTTGCCCGCGCAGCACGCTCCAGAAGGCGCTCGATCGGTTAACCGAGGCCGTTAACAGGAAATAATCATCCGTTCATCCCAATAGGAGTGCACTCCCCCCAGGCGCGGAGTGCACTCTTTCTTTTTTTCATCCATCAAAAAAAAACGAAGCCATGAGCTGGCGAGACTTCTTCTACTTCTCAACCGGCGAGCGGCGCGCCCTGGCCTTGCTGCTCTGCCTGATCACCATCGCGGGAATCTTTTTGATCTGGGGCGACACATTATATAATAGGCAACAGGCAGAGGCTGACGCTGCGGCGGAGGCGTATCCCGATGCGCCGTCTAACAATGAGGCGACTGACCGAGCCACTTATGCTCATCCGCCCGCTGACAGTCGCCCACGGCAATCGGCGCGACCACCTTATCGGCGCCCGGCATCGCATCGCAGCGAAAGCATGGGCGAGCGCGTGAGGCGATTGACGGATCGGCGGCCACATTATCCACGCCGTGAGAAGCTGGCGCCGGGGCAGACGATAGAGCTGAACACGGCCGACACGACGGCGCTACAAAAGGTGCCCGGCATTGGGCCGTATTACGCGCGGCGGATCGTGAAGTTTCGGGCTTTGCTCGGCGGCTTTGCGCACGTGGAGCAGTTAGGCGAGGTCTATGGCATCGACGCTGAGAAGTACGCGGAGCTGGCGCCGTGGTTTACGGTCGACGCTCGGCGCATACACCGAATGGCTATCAACCGACTGCCGGAGGATTCGCTGCGCCGACATCCGTATATCAACTACGCTCAGGCGCGCGTCATCGTCCGGCAGCGACGCAGGAACGGCCCGATCGGCAGATGGGAGGACCTGGCGCTGCTGGAGGAGTTTTCAACCACCGACCGCGGCAGGCTCGAGCCGTATCTGTCGTTTGAATAGAGGGTAGAGGATAAAGGCGTCGGCACGTGGCGTGACGATGAAAAATCTTTAGAAATGCCGGCACGCGACGTGCCGGGACGAAAATTCCCGAAAAAACGTCGGCACGCGGCGTGACAGGGCAAAAATCCTCGAAAAGGCGTCGGCACGCGGCGTGACGCCCCAATCTATTTTTGCGGCATGGAAAAACAAGAATTGACCCTGTTGGGTAAGAAGACGGAATACCGTCAAGATTATGCGCCCGAGGTGTTAGAGACATTCACGAACCGCCACCCGGAGCGCGATTACCGCGTGCACTTCCACTGCCCGGAGTTCACCAGCCTTTGCCCCATCACGGGGCAGCCGGATTTCGCCACGATCACGATCGATTACATCCCGGACATGAAGATGGTCGAGAGCAAAAGCCTGAAGCTCTACCTCTTCAGCTTCCGCAACCACGGCGCCTTTCACGAGGATTGCGTGAACCTGATCATGAAGGATCTGATCCGGCTCATGGATCCGAAATACATCGAGGTGCGGGGTCTGTTCACACCACGCGGCGGCATCAGCATCCACCCACTCTGCACCTATGGCCGGCCGGGGACGCGCTACGAGGCGCTGGCCGAGCGCCGGCTGTTCGATAAGTGAAAAACAAAAATCTAAAAACGAAAAGTCCTGCCGGACTTGGGGGGAAAGGGCATATGCGATACGCCCCTACACCTCTGCCGGCAGGACTTTTTGCTTTTCGATTTTAGCTGTCAGAATCAGCTCAGATAGTCCGGCTCCTTCTCGCCGACCAAGGCGCGAAGCGTCTGCTTAACGATGCGCCACTGGGTGAAGAGGTCGTGTTCGGGCACATGCTCGAAGTCGTGCATCGGGCTTTTACAGAAGAAGGAGAGCCACGTCTGGATGCCGCTCATGCCGGCGCGCGCGGCCAAGTCGCTGAAGAGGACGAGGTCGAGGGCGATGGGGGCGGCCAGGATGGAGTCGCGGCAGAGGAAGTTCACCTTGATCTCCATCGGGTACCCCATCCAACCGAAGATGTCGATGTTGTCCCACGCCTCCTTGTTGTCCTTGCGCGGCGGGTAGTAGTTGATGCGGACCTTGTGGTAGATGTCGGAGTAGAGGTCGGGCTGCTCGTCGGCGTCGAGGATGCTTTCGATGACGGAGAGTTTGCTGACCTCCTTCGTCTTGAAGTTGTCCGGATCGTCGAGCACCTCGCCGTCGCGGTTGCCGAGGATGTTCGTGGAGAACCATCCGTTGACGCCGAGGAGGCGCGTCTTAAACATGGGTGCCAGGACGGTCTTCATCAGCGTCTGCCCGCTCTTAAAGTCCTTACCGGCGATGGGCACGCGCTTCTGTGCCGCCAGCTCCCACATGGCGGGGATGTCGACGCAGAGGTTCGGGGCACCCATGATGAAGGGTACACCCTCGGACAGGGCTGCGTAGGCGTAGCACATGCTGGGCGAGATGGCGTGCGTGTCGTTGGCATCGATGGCGCGGTCGAGCGCCTCAAGCGAGCGGTGCGCGTCGCCCATGGGGAGGAAGATCTCCGTGCTCGCAGCCCAAAGGACGACGGCGCGGTGGCAATGTTTGTCGGCCATGAACTTGCGGATGTCGCCGCGCAAGCGTTCGATCATCTCTCGGCGCGTGGCGCCCTGCATGGTATGTGTGCCGTTCAGGCGTTTGGCCCAACGGGGATCGAAGGCGGCGGGCATGGGCCGGATCGTGGCGAGCTCGTCGGCCACGCCGGCGCGGTCTCTTTCGCTCAGCACATCGGCGCATCGTGCGGCCTCGAGGGCGTTGTCGGGGAAGATGTCCCACCCACCAAAGACGAGGCTGCCCAGGTCAGCCAGGGGGACAATGTCTTTGATCGGCTTCACGCAGCCGTTCTGCATTTTCATTCGGCCCATCTGTGTGACAGACCCAATCGGCTTGGCCAGCCCACGCCGGGCTGCCAACACGCCGGAAATCATGGTGGTGGAGACGGCTCCGCCCACACCTACAATCAGGACGGCCAAGCGTCCTTCAGCAGCTTGAATTTTCTGTTCCATTTCGTTTATCGTGTGTTTATCTAATAAATGACTCCTGTCTATATATGAGAAAACCGGGAAAAGGACCCGGCTTCCACTTTCGTTTAGTTCTATTTTTTCAATAGATCCCTGATCTCCGTCAGCAGCTGAACGTCGGCCGGTGGCTCGTCGGGTGCTGGGGTCTCAGCCTTCTTCTTATTAAACCTGTTCACAGCTTTCAGCAGCATGAAGATGGCGAAGGCGATGATCAGGAAGTCGAAGATGACTTGAATAAAGTTGCCATAACGCAAGGCTACCTCGGGCGTAACGACGTTGTCGCCATCCATGACGGCTTGCTGGAAGACGATCTTCAGATCGGAGAAGTTGACCCCGCCGAGGATTACGCCGATGGGGGGCATGAGAATGTCTTCAACGAAGGAGGTGACGATCTTCCCGAAGGCGCCACCGATGACGATACCCACGGCCATGTCGAGCACATTGCCGCGCATGGCAAATTCCTTGAACTCTTTTATCAATCCCATAAAAAATGATGTACGGTTATTTGGTTTTCAATGCCTTGAGGCGGCCTGAAAATGGTCGCTTCAATTTGTTGGGGGCAAAGATAGAGGCGTTTTCGAGGGGGTGAAACGAACCGTTCCCATCGTCCACGCCCCTTCCTCGCACTGCTGCGCCTGATCCACAGTTTTCGGCGCCGCCGTTTGCAACGCCTGGCACCCAGCAGTCAAAAATGCGCCGCTGTTTGCAACGCCTGGCACCCAGCAGTCAAAAATGCGCCGCCGTTTGCAACGCCTGGCACCCAGCAGTCAAAAATGCGCCGCCGTTTGCACCGCTTGGCGCCCAGCAGTCAAAAATGCGCCGCCGTTTTCACAACTTTTGGCCCAGCGGTCAAAAACGCGCTGCCGTTTTCACAAACTTTCGCCCAGCGGTCAAAAACACGCTGATGTTTTCACAACTTTTGGCTCAGCGGTCAAAACATCATTGATGATTGCACCGCCCGGCACTCAGGCGGCCAAAACAGCGACACAGATAAGGCAAAAAGTAGCCGCAACACTCTGCGCATGTCTCCTACTTTTGCCGCAGTAAAAAAAATCCACCTGCCTTATGCTGAATAAAAGTTTAGTATCCATCGATCAATGTACGAAGGCGGACATCCTGCGCATCATCGGCAATGCGGCACGCTTCGAGGCGCGCCCAAACCGCGACCTGCTGCAGGGTAAGGTGGCGGCCACACTCTTTTTCGAGCCGTCCACCCGCACCCGCCTGAGCTTCGAGACGTCCGTCAACCGCCTCGGCGGCCGAGTCATCGGATTTCAAGACGCCTCCACAACCAGCTCCACCAAAGGAGAGACGCTCAAGGACACCATCCTCATGGTGAGCAATTACGCTGATGTGATCATCATGCGGCACTACTTGGAGGGCGCCGTCCGCTACGCCTCCGAGGTGACCGACGTGCCCCTGATCAACGCCGGCGACGGCGCCAACCAGCACCCCTCGCAAACGCTCCTCGACCTCTACTCCATCCAAAAGACGCAGGGCCGATTGGACAACCTGACCGTCACCCTGGTGGGCGACCTGAAGTACGGGCGCACCGTCCACTCGCTCATCGTCGGCCTGTCGCACTTCCGGCCCACGTTCCACTTCGTCGCCCCCCGCGAGCTGGCCATGCCCGAAGAGCAGAAGCAATTCTGCCGCTCGCACGGCATCGCGTTTCACGAGCACACGGTCTTCTCCGAAGAGATCATCAACGAGACGGACATCCTCTACATGACCCGCGTGCAACGCGAGCGCTTCACCGACCCGATGGAGTATGAACGCGTCAAAAACGTCTACATCCTGCACCGCCGCATGCTTGACGGCTCGCGCGAAAACCTCCGTGTGCTCCACCCCCTGCCTCGCGTCAACGAGATCTCATACGACGTGGACGATAGCCCCAAGGCCTACTACATCCAGCAGGCGCGCAACGGCCTCTTCACCCGCGAGGCGATCATCTGCGATGTGCTCGGCATCGAAGTCACCGACTGACTCCTCCATACATTTATATAAATAGACAAGACCATGCCTGAACAAAAGAAAAGAACCGAACTACAGGTAGCCGCGCTCGAGAATGGCTCAGCGCTCGACCATATCCCCCCCGAACAACTCTTTAAGGTGGCGCAGCTGCTCGGCCTCGAGCGGATGGATCACCGCATCACGATCGGAAACAACCTCAAGAGCGCCAAGATGGGCCGCAAGGGAGTGATCAAGATCGCCGATAAGTTTTTTGAGGAAGACGAGATCAACCGCATCGCCGTCGTGGCGCCCAACGTGGTGCTGAACACGATCCGCGACTATGAGGTGGTGGACAAGCGGCGCGTGGAGCTGCCCGACGAACTGACGGACATCATCCGCTGCAACAACCCGAAGTGCATCACGAACAACGAGCCGATGAAGTCGCACTTCTACGTCACCGACAAGGTCGCAGGCACGGTGAAGTGCCGCTACTGCGAGCATAAGATCAACCGCGACGAGATCGTACTGAAATAATCGTCCGCCATGTAGGGGCGAAAAATCTTTCACCCCTACGGACATATAACTGATGAACGAAAGCGCCCTCCCCTTCTCCCGCACAGAGCTGCTCATCGGCCGCGAGGCGATGGATCGCATGCAGCGCGCCCGCACCATCCTCTTCGGCATAGGCGGCGTAGGCAGCTGGTGCGCCGAGAGCTTAGTGCGGTCAGGCATCTGCCGCCTGACACTCGTAGACTCCGACCGCGTCAGCCCGACGAACATCAATCGGCAGCTGCCGGCCACCGTGCGCACAGTGGGGCGGCAGAAAGTGGAAGTGCTCCGCGAGCGGTTCATGGAGATCAACCCCGACGCCGAAATCGAGGCCGTAACCAGCGCGTACAGCGCCGAGACATCCGACGCGTTCCGCCTTGAGACGTACGACTACATCCTCGACGCCATAGACAGCCTCAGCGAGAAGGTGCATCTGATCCGAACAGCCACCGGCCTGCCCCGCGCCACCTTCTTCTCCAGCATGGGCGCAGCGCTCAAACTCGACCCGCAACGGATACGCGTAGCGCCGTTCAGTCGCGTGGCCGGCTGTCCATTAGCGGCGGCGCTGCGTCGGCGGCTGAAGCAGGGTGAGCCTCCGGCCCACGACTTCCTCTGCGTCTATAGCGACGAGGTGCTCGAAAATCGCGGCACACAGCCCTCCGACACCGACACCTCCGTCTGGGACACCCGCAAGGCACGCATCAACGGCACCATAGCCCACACCACAGCCATCTTCGGCTTCACCCTGGCCAGCCTCGTCGTGCAGCATCTCTGCACCCATAACTCGTAACCCGTAACTCGTAACCCGTAACTCGTAACTCGTAACTACCCATGTGGGACACCCTCTACTACGGCAACTCGCTCCGCGACTGGTGCATCTCGCTCGCCATCATCGTCGGCGCGCTGCTCGTCAATAAACTCATCTCCCTCATCAACCGCCGCCTCATCCGCCGGTTCACCGCCCGCAGCCGCACCCGCATCGACGACATCCTCTCCGTCGCCCTCGAGCCACCCGTGCTGCTCGGCGTCATGCTCTGCGCCTTGTGGATCTCGCTCAGCCGCCTACAACTCGGAACGAAGTTTCACGACATCCTTCGCATGGCTTGCGAGGTGATGTTTACGCTCAATCTCACATGGCTTTTCGCGCGCCTCCTCTCACGCTTCATCGAGGCCGGCTTAGTCAACGACGACGGCTCATCAAGGCGGCTCAACATCAACAGTCGCCTCCTGCCGCTCATCAAGCGCGGCGTGCTGACCGTCGTGTGGATCATCGGCGCCATCACGGCGCTGCACAACGTCGGCGTCACCGTCACCACACTCTTGGGCACGCTCGGCATCGGCGGCATGGCCTTCGCCTTAGCCTCACAAGACACGATCAAGAACATCTTCGGCGGCATCACCATCTTCACCGACGGCATGTTCCAGATCGGCGATGTGATCCGTATAAACGACGCCGAAGGCACCGTCGTCGACATCGGCTTGCGCAGCACACGCATCCGCACCTACGACCGCCGGCTCGTGATCATCCCCAACTCGCAACTGATCGACGCCATCGTGACCAACATCTCCTCCGAGCCCGGCCGCCGCGTTGTCATTGATCTTGGTTTGACTTACGACACGTCGCCCGACAAGATGCAAGAGGCCATCGCCCTCCTCCACGCCGTGCCCAGCCGGGTAACAGAGATCGACTCGGGCGTCACGGCAGCCTTCCTTCAGTTCGCCGACTCGGCGCTCGTCATTCGCTTCATCTACTTCATCCACAAGTCGGCCGACATCTTCGAGACGCAGTCGAAGGTGAACTTCGACATCCTCACCCATTTCAACGCCGCTGGCCTCTCCTTCGCCTTCCCCACACAGACGATCTACGTGGAAAAGGAATAAGGGGAAAGCGGACGTATACCTTTGCGCACATGAAGAAAATACTCATCACCGGAGCCAGCGGATTCATCGGCGGACACTTGGTCGCAGCAGCATTGGCCGAGGGCTACGAAGTCTGGGCGGGCGTGCGACGCAGTAGTTCGCTCAGCCGTTTGCCCAAAGACCGGATCCATCTCATCGACCTTCGCTATGCCGATGCCGAGGCACTCGCCCAACAGGTGGCAGAGCATGCCGCCACGCACGGGCGGTGGGACTACGTGGTTCACAACGCGGGCGTGACAAAGACCGTCCGCCCGGCCGACTTCTTCGAGGTAAACACAGAATACACCCGCCGACTTCTCTCCGCCCTCAACGCCAGCGGCGAGGCCACGCGCCCGGATCGCTTTGTGCTGATGAGCAGCCTCAGCGCCTTCGGCCGCGGCGACGAACGCACCTTCCGGCCCATCGCGCTGGACGACGTGCCCCGCCCCGAATCCATCTACGGCCGCAGCAAGCTGGCCGCCGAACAAGCCTTACGCGAGCAGGCGGCTATACCTTATACAATAATGCGCCCCACGGGCGTCTATGGCCCCGGAGACCGCGACTACGGGATGGAGATCGAAAGCATCCGCGCGGGCTTCGACTTCAAGATCGGCCGCACACCACAGCGCCTCACCTTCATCTACGTCAAAGATCTGGCGCGCGCCGTCATGCTGGCCCTCGAGCATCCCGCGGCCGTGGGTCGCAGCTACTTCGTGGCCGACGGCGACGTCTACACCGACGACGAGTTTGCGCGGCTCATTCAAGGGCTGCTCCACCGGCGGCACGTGCTCCACGCCCGCATCCCGCTGTGGATAGCGCACGTAGTCTGCACCATCTCCGAGGCCATCGGGCGCATGACCGGCCGACCCGCCACACTCAACACCGACAAGTATCACATCCTCAAGCAACGCAACTGGATCTGCGACGTCAGCCCCCTGCGCGACGAACTCGGCTTCACGCCCCGATACAACCTCCGCCGCGGACTCGAGGAGATCATCGCAGAAACGAATCACTAATCATCTACCCCTTATGCACAACAAACTACTCCTTGCCCTCGCGCTGCTTCTCAGCCTCGGCGCATGCTCCACATCGCGCTTAGTGAAGCAGGAAAAACGCTTCTACCCCAAACGCGAATTTCGCGGCGCGTGGTTCCAAACCATCTACCAAGACGACTACCGCGGGCTCTCGGCCGACGACTTTCGCGCGCTCATGGATCAGCGCCTCGACCGGCTGAAGCGCTACGGCATCAACGCCATCCTCTTTCAAGTGCGCCCCGAGGCTGATGCCTTCTACCCCTCCACTTACGAGCCCTGGAGCCGCTGGCTGACCGGCCGACAGGGCGAGGCGCCCGAGGATGAAGGCTTCGACCCGATGGCTTACCTCATCGAGGCTTGCCACCGTCGCGGGCTGGAGTTTCATGCCTGGCTCAACCCCTACCGCGCCGGCGCAACGGACTTCGAGGACTTCGCCGAGACGCACATCTACCGCCGCCATCCCGAATGGTTCGTGCATTACAACCGCCTCACCCTCTTCGATCCCGGTGTGCCTGACTGCCGCCTCTTTATCTGCGGTGTGGTGCGCGACATCGTCACCCGTTACGACATCGACGGCATCCACATCGACGACTATTTCTATCCCTACCCCGCCGCCGGCGAACCCTTCCCCGACGACGAAAGCTTCGCCCGCTACGGACCGTCAGCAGGCTTCTCCGCCAACCGCCGCGATGACTGGCGACGTAACAACGTCAACCTGCTCATCCGCGAGCTCAAGATGACCATCGCCACCGTCAAGCCGTGGGTCAGCTTCGGCGTCAGCCCCTTCGGCATCTACCGCAACAAGGCCTCCGACCGACACGGTAGCGACACGCACGGCCTCCAGAACTACGACGACCTCTATGCCGATGTGTTACTGTGGATGAAAAACGGATGGATCGATTACTGTGCCCCGCAACTCTATTGGAATATCGGGAACAAGGCAGCCGACTATTCGACACTCATCCGCTGGTGGAGCAGCCTCAAGACGCGCACGCCGCTCTACATCGGACAAGACGTGGCCCGCACGATGAAGGCTGGACAACTGGCGCAAAAGATGATCGAAGAGCGCGAGGCCAAGCGCGTCGACGGCCACATCTTCTGGCCCGCCGGCGAACTGCTACGCAACAACGGCCATGTGGCCGACAGCCTACGCCGCATCTGGCACCGCTACCCCGCGCTCACTCCGCCGCTCTCCAAGGCCTACACCGAACGCCCCAACGCCGTGCTGAACCTCCGCATCGTGCAGGCCAACGGCGACACGCGCCTCGTGTGGGACGTTGCCCCGCAGCGCCCCACCGAAGTCCGCAAGACGCCCGTGCGCTACGTCGTCTATCGCTTCCCCCTCGGCGAACGCCGCGACATCAGCCGCGCCTCCATGATCATCGCCGTCACTGGCGAACCCTCCTTCCAGCTGCGCGAAAGCGACCTCGAACTGCCCTACAGCTATGTCGTTACCGCCATCGACCGTTATCACAACGAGAGTAAACCGTGCAAGCCCCTCAAACTCGACGGGCGCACGCAGTACGTCAACTTCCGAGGGAAGTGAAAAGTGAAAAACGAAAAACGGCTGGGGGGCCGATTGAGGCTGTCCTCCACCGGAGTTTTTCGCTTTTTCCTTTTCGTCTCCCCGCTCCCTCCTGCCCGCAGTTTTTACTTTTTCCCTTTTAGTTTTTCATTCCCATGATGATCCCTCATTTCGCAGAACTAATCCACCACCAGGCCGAACGCTACGGCCACCGCACCGCCCTGCTCCACCGCGACTCGCGCACCGGCAAATGGATGCGCATCTCTTGGACCACCTTCGCCGATCGCGTGCGCCTCACCTCACAGGCACTCATCGAGTACGGCATCGGCGTGCAGGAAAACATCGGCATCTACGCCCCCAACATGCCCCAGTACTTCTACACCGCCTTCGGAGCCTACGGAGCCCGCGCCGTGGAAGTGCCCATGTACCCCACCGGCTCGCCCGACCAGATCAAGTACATCGTCCGCGACGCCGGCATCCGACTGCTCTTCGTCGGCGAGCAACAGCAGTACAACAACGCCTACAAGGCGCAGCAGGAGATGGGCGATACGCTCCTGCGGAAGATCGTCATCTTCGACCGCAGCGTCGTCCGTTACCCTGGCGATGAGACGAGCGTCTTCTTCGACGAGTTTGTCCGCCTCGGCGACAACGCCCACGCCACGACTGCCGCGCGCATCCGCCGCAACGAGGCCTCCATGGACGACAACGCCCTTATCATCTACACCTCCGGCACAACGGGTGAGCCCAAAGGCGTCGTCATCACCCACGCCAACCTGCACGAGACGATGCGCATACACATCCTCCGCCTGCCGATGGTCACCGATCGCGACCTCTCCATGTGCTTCCTCCCCCTCGTCCACATCTTCGAGAAAGGCTGGACTTGCTTCTGCCTCTGCAAAGGCGTCCGCATTGCCATCAACCAAAACCCGAAGATGATCCGCAAAACCCTGCTCGAGGTGCGCCCCACGCTCATGTGCAACGTGCCCCGATTCTGGGAGAAAGTCTACGTCGGTGCCCAAGACCGCATCCGCAGCGCGTCCGCCCCGATGCAGCGCCTCTTCCGCGACGCCATCCGCACCGGCCACGACTACATCTTCAACTACCGCCGCATGGGGCAGAAAGCTCCACGCGCCCTCGCCCTCAAATTCGGCTTCTACCAAACGACCGTCTTCAGCGCCCTCAAGCGCGCCGTCGGCATCGAGCGCGGCAACATCTACCCCGTCGCCGGCGCCCCCCTTTCAGACGAGATCGCCGAGTTCCTCCTCTCCGTCGACATCCCCCTCGTCTACGGCTACGGCCTCTCCGAAACCACCGCCTCCGTCTGCTGCTACCCCACCAAAGGCTTCACCCTCGGATCCATCGGCACCATCATGCCCGACGTTGAAGTGCGCATCGATCCGGACAACAACGAGATCCTCGTTCGCGGTAAAACCGTCATGCGCGAGTATTACCGTAAGCCCGAAGAGACCCGCCGCGCCTTCACCCCCGACGGCTACTTCCGCACCGGCGATGCAGGCCGATTGGAGGGCAACACCCTCTTCTTCCTTGAGCGCATCAAGGATCTCTTCAAGACCTCTAACGGCAAATACATCGCCCCGCAAGCCATCGAGATGAGCCTCGGCGGAAACGCCTACATCGAGCAATGCGCCGTCATCGCCGACGAACGCAAATTCGTCAGCGCCCTCATCGTCCCCGCCTTCGACGCCCTCGAGGCCTACGCCCGCCAGCGCGCCATCCCCTTCACCGACCGCCGCGACCTGATCGCCCGCGAGGAGGTCGTCCGCCTCTACCGCTCCCTCATCGAAGAAGCCCAGCAGCACTTCGCCTCCTTCGAGCAAATCAAGCGCTTCACCCTCCTGGATCACCCCTTCACCATCGAGGCCGGCGAACTGACCGACACGCTCAAGCTGCGCCGCAGCGCCATCGCCCGCCATTACAGCGCAGAAATCGAGGCCATGTATCGGGATTAATAGCTGCGAAAAACATGATCTCACAGAGATTTTTTTCATGTCTTCGTGCGTACACATAGATAGGAATAAGACCGTTTGCAATTCTTTGTGTGTGTACATAAATATGTAGATACTGCTATCAACCCTTCGTGCATACACATGAGCAGGAATAAGATTATATCCAAATTTTTATGTATGCACATAAATAAGAAAACAGATTTATCCTACTGTTTATGCGCACATATAGATGTGAATAAGATTGTATTCTATTCTTCGTGTATGCACATAGATATGAATAATATTTCATCTAATTCTTCGTGCATACACATAGATATGGAAAGATTGTATTCATTTCTTCCTGTATATATATAGATATGAATAAGATCATCTTCAATTCTTCCTGCATACACATAGATATAAATAAGATCGCATCCAATTCTTCGTGCGTACACATGAACAGGAATAAGAATGCCTTATATCCTTCACGACATCACATAAACAATAAAACAATTCAGGGCGTCTGGGTATGCGCCCAATTTTCGCGTCCCATTTCTGATTGACTCTAACTACCCCCTGACTACTACTTGAATTAAAATGAACCGAATCATAGAAGTCTGCGCCAACTCAGCCCAGAGCTGCGTAGAGGCCGAAGCCGGAGGAGCCGCTCGCGTAGAGCTCTGCGCCGCAATCCCCGAAGGCGGAACGACACCCAGCTACGGCGAAATCATGATGGCCCGCAAGCTCACGCACCGCATCGCCATCCACGTGCTGATCCGCCCCCGGGCAGGCGATTTCCTGTACACCGAAGCAGAAGTCGGCGCCATGTTGCACGACATCGAGGCCGCCCAATCGCTCCGTGTGCAAGGCGTCGTCCTGGGATGCCTCACCCCCGACGGCGACATCGACGAGCCACTCTTAGACCGCCTCATAGCCGCCGCCCGCCCCCTCTCCATCACCTTCCACCGCGCCTTCGACGTCTGCTGCGACCCACACCACGCCCTCGAGAGCCTTATCCGTCACGGCATCGACCGTGTGCTCACCTCCGGCCAAGAGGCCACCGCCGTCGAGGGCATCCCACTCCTCCGCGATCTCGTCCAGCAGGCCGACGGACGCATCATCATCATGCCCGGCTGTGGCGTGCGGGCGAACAACATCGCGCGCATCGAGGCCGAGACCGGTGCGCAAGAGTTCCACACCTCCGCCCGACGCGTCATCGAGAGCCGCATGCGCTATCGCAACGAACGCGTCCCCATGGGCAGCACGGCCGTCACTTCAGAGTTTGAAACCGTGCAAACCGATCGTCGCGAAGTGGCGCGGTATGTCTCCAGCCCCGGATTTGCATAAGTTGGAAATGGGCGTACTTTTGGCATCGAAAAGAAATCTATTTGACGTTTTCCATAAGAAACAGCAATCAAAACAGTCGAATACGAGATAGAATCGACATTAAGCGAGTCCCCGCGCCACGTCAGAGAGTGAACATACCAACGCCGAGAGGCGGGCGCAGGCTCCACCAATACAATGTTTTTTAGATCAAAAGAGTGACACATAGCAATATGTACACTCTGGTGTAGTGTTTAAAATTCTTCTGAGGGGGCGAAGATGTGAATCTTCGCCTCTCCTTTTTTTGCATATATACATTTGGCGCGTCTCAGAAGAAAGAGGAATACAGGAAATGAAAATTGGAACAATCGAATTAGGCGATCGGCCAGTCATGCAAGCGCCGATGGAAGACGTCACAGACGCCGCTTTCCGCCTCATGTGTAAGCGCTTCGGGGCAGATATGGTCTACACCGAGTTCGTGTCGAGCGACGCCCTCATCCGCGGCGTCAGTCGCACGGAGGAAAAGCTGCGCGTGCGCGACGAAGAGCGCCCCGTAGCCATACAGATCTACGGACGCGATGTGCAGTCGATGGTCGAGGCCGCACAAATCTGCGAGGCCGCCCACCCCGACGTGCTCGACATCAACTTCGGCTGCCCCGTCAAGAAGGTCGCGAGCAAAGGCGCCGGAGCTGGCATGCTGCGCAACGTCCCCCTCATGCTCGACATCACCCGCGCCATCGTCCGCGCCGTGCACATCCCCGTCACCGTCAAGACACGCCTCGGCTGGGATGCTGACCATCGCATCATCGTCGAGCTGGCCGAGCAACTGCAAGACTGTGGCATCGCCGCCCTCACCATCCACGGCCGCACACGAGCACAGATGTATACCGGTGAAGCCGACTGGACACTCATCGGTGCCGTCCGATCCAACCCCCGCATGACAATCCCCATCATCGGCAACGGCGACATCACCTCGGCCGAACGTTGCCACGAAGTCTTCGAGCGTTACGGCGTAGACGGCGTAATGATCGGGCGCGGCTGCATCGGTCGGCCGTGGATCTTCCGCGAGGTTAAGCACTACCTCCAGACGGGCGAGCCCTTGCCCCGCGAACCCTTCATGTGGTATCTCGACGTGCTCAAGCAGCAAGTCTTGCAAAGCGTCGAGCGGTTAGACGAGCGCCGAGGCATCCTGCATATCCGCCGCCACTTGGCCGCCACGCCGCTCTTCAAAGGCATACCGGATTTCAGGCCGACACGCGTAGCCATGCTGCGTGCCGAGACGGTTAGCGAGCTCTTCAAAATCATGGATGGCATCCCCTTGCCGGAGGGCGAATAAAGGGGGCGTCAGATGGGGTTGTGGGCAGCCGACTTCCCTGTAATGATCAGGGGTTTGGCGGAGTTTTTCCCACCATAGCTGGAATTAAAAACCCGTTATATTTGCGCCCTGAAAAAAATGAAGAAGGAATAAATAACGATAAATCAACAGATTAAAATGCAAAACAAAGGATTTGTGAGGGTCTTCTCCATACTGCTCGCTTTGGTTTGCTTGTACTACCTCTCGTTCTCGTTCGTGACGAGGAAATACTACAAGGAAGCCGCAGCGTATGCCAACGGAGACCCTGCTAAGGAGAGTTTTTACTTAGACTCATTGGCCAACAAGAAGGTCTGGTTCGGTGCATACACCCTGAAGCAGTGCCGCGAAATGGAGGTGACGCTGGGGCTCGACCTGAAAGGTGGAATGAACGTGGTCTTAGAGCTCAACGTGCCAGACGTCGTTCGTTCGCTTGCGGATAACAACCCGGATCCCAACTTCAATAAGGCGCTCGAAGCGGCCTATGCCCGACAGGCGACCAGCCAGAAGAACTACATCGATTTGTTTGCCGAAGAATACAAGAAGCTGGACCCGGGCGCCCATCTCTCCGCGCTCTTCAGCACATTCGAGCTGAAAGACAAAATCACGCCGCAAAGCACCGACGCACAAGTCATCGCCGTGCTGAAGGATGAGCTGCAAAGCGCCATCGACAATTCATTTAATGTATTACGCACCCGCATCGACCGTTTCGGTGTCGTATCGCCCAACATCCAACGCCTCGAGACGGCTGGACGCATCCTCGTCGAGTTGCCGGGCGTGAAAGAGCCTGCGCGTGTCCGCAAACTGTTGCAGGGCAGCGCCAATCTGGAGTTCTGGGAAACGTATAACCTGACCGAGATCGGTCAGCAGCTCACCGCCGCCGATCGCGCACTGGCGCAGGCGTTGAAGTCTACATCCGAATCCAGCACTCCGGCTGACAGCACCGCGGCCGCCACCTCGTCCGACCTCACGGCCAAAACCGACACAGCCAAGTCAGAGACGGACTCGCTGATGGCACAGATCAACGCGGAAGAGAAACAGACGCCCGCCGCAGCCCAGATGTCCTCCGAAGAATATGCCAAGGAGCATCCCCTCTTCGCTCTGTTGCAGCTGAATGTAGATCGCACCGGTCGCTACCTCGTCCCCGGCCCCGTCGTTGGTTATGCCAAGAAGACGGACATGGACAAGATCACCGAATACCTCAACCGACCTGAAGTGAAGGCCGTGCTGCCCGCCAACGTCCTCTTCCGCTGGAGCGTGAAAGCGATGGACGAGAACGACCAGTTCTATCAGCTCTTCGCCCTGAAGGTCACGAACCGCGATGGCACACCGGCCATGAGCGGCGACGTGGTGACCAACGCCACGGCCGACTTCGCCCAGCAACAGATCGGACGCGCACAGTACCAAGTCAACATGACGATGAACGCCGAGGGCGCCCGCGAATGGGCTCGCCTGACGAAGGAGAACCTCAAGCGCAGCATCGCCATCGTGCTCGACGGCATGGTCTACTCCGCCCCCACGGTTCAAACTGAGATCACCGGCGGACAGTCGCAGATCACGGGCGACTTTACCCAAGACGAGGGCAAGGACTTAGCCAATGTGCTGAAGTCGGGTAAGATGGCCGCCTCCGTCAACATTGTGCAGGAAGACATCGTCGGGCCGTCGCTCGGGCAGGAAGCCATCAACGCAGGCATCATCTCGTTCGCCATTGCACTGATCCTCCTCATGGTCTACATGTGCGCCATGTACGGGCTCATCCCTGGCATGATCGCCAACGGCGCACTGGTGGTCAACATCTTCTTCACGATGGGCATCCTCGCCTCCTTCCAAGCTGTGCTCACCCTGCCCGGTATTGCAGGTATGGTGCTTACGCTCGGTATGGCCGTCGATGCTAACGTGCTCATCTACGAGCGATCGAAGGAGGAGCTCCGCGCCGGTAAACCCTTGGCGCGCGCCATTTCTGATGGCTATTCCAACGCCTTCTCCGCCATCTTCGACTCGAACCTGACGACCATCATCACCGGCATCGTGCTCTTCGTCTTCGGCACCGGCCCCATCCGCGGCTTCGCTACCACGTTGATCATTGGCCTCATCTCCTCCTTCCTGACCTCCGTCTTCATCACCCGCTTGGTGTACGAAGCCCTGTTGGCCAAGGAGCGGATCAAGCACCTGACCTTCACCACCTCCATATCGAAGAACTTCCTGGCCGACCCCAAGTTCAACTTCCTCGGCAAGCGGAAGATCGGCTACATCATCCCGCTCGCCATCATCCTTTTGGGCTGCATTTCGATGGGTACCATCGGCCTGAACAACGGCATCGACTTCACCGGCGGCCGCAACTATGTGATCCGCTTCGATAAGGATGTCCGCACCGACGAACTCCGTGCTGCCCTCGAGCCGCAATTGCAAGGCGGATCCGTGAGTGTCATCACGATCGGCTCGCAGAATCAGGTGCGTGTCTCGACGAACTACAAGATCACGGACAACGATGCCAGCGTCGACGATGAAATCGTGGGCAAGCTCTACGCCGGCCTCAAGCCCTACCTGCCCAACGGCACCACGCAGGAGCAGTTCGCCTCCACCAACATCCAGAGCTCGCAGAAGGTCGGGCCCAGCATGGCGGACGACATCAAGAACAGCGCCATCTTGGCAGTCCTCTTCGCGATGATCTGCATGGCGCTCTACATCCTCATCCGCTTCCGCGACGTAGCCTTCTCCATCGGCGTCTTCATCTCCGTGGCCGTAACTACGCTCTGCATCATCGCTTTCTACACCTTGCTGTGGAAGATCATGCCCTTCTCGATGGAGGTTGACCAGACGTTCATTGCAGCCATTTTGACTGTCATCGGTTACTCGATCAACGACACCGTGGTCGTCTTCGACCGCATCCGTGAGACGATAAAGCTCTATCCCAAACGCGACCGTTACGAGGTGATTAACGATGCCCTGAACTCCACGCTTGCGCGTACGTTCAGCACCTCACTGTCTACGTTCATCGTAGTCTTCATCATCTTCCTCTTGGGCGGATCCACGATCCAGAGCTTCACCTTCGCCATCCTGCTGGGCGTCATCATCGGCACCTACTCCACGCTCTTCGTGGCCACGCCGATCGCGTATGAGATCCAGCGGCGCAAGGCCGCCCGAAAGGCTGCACTCGCTACGGCATAGCGTTTTTTTACGCATTACGATTTCATTCCCAACGCTGGGGGTCGTCTCGATACAAAATGCGAGGCGGCCCCCTCGTTTTTTAGGGGGGGGGCATACTGCGCGAAATGGATTGCGAATCCTATTGGACAGAACACCGAGAACCGATAAGAGCCCCCCAAAAAAAATCCCACGCCCCCTGGCGAGTTGTCGCAGGGTGTGGGGGGATGATTCCGGGGCTTATGTTGTCAACATGGCCCTAAAATCAGTGATTCCAGAGGTCATGTTGTCAACATAAGCCGAAGATCAGTGATCTCGGAGGCTTGGACTTTTTGTCCACGCTATCAGGCGCTGAGGGGAGACAAAAAAAGAGAGCGTGCAGAGGAGGATTTCAACTCTCCCGCACGCTCTCTCTCGCTGTTTTCAGCGTTTATGCTACTTGCGTCATTTGGCGATCTTCTCGAGCCACTTCAGCATGCCCAACATGACGAACATGGAGATGAGGCAGATGGTCAGGAAGACACTCCAGCACTGCCAGATCGGCATTTTGTTATACATCAACGGGCCAATCCAAAGGAAGAGGTTGCCCACAGCCGTGGCGCCTAACCAGAGACCTTGGCAGAGGCCTTGCAGGTGTTTCGGGGCGACCTTCGAGACGAACGAAAGCCCCAGCGGCGAGATGAATAGCTCGGCTACGGTGAGGAAGAAGTAAAGCACGATGAGCACCCACGGACCGGCCTTCAGCGCTGACTTGGCGCTATCGGATAGCGCTTTGAATTCAAGGCCGGAGGGATAGCCCTTCATGAAGGAGAAGACGGCTAAGAAGAGGAAGGCCAGACCGGCGATGGCCATGCCGATGGCAATCTTGCGCGGGGTGGAAATCTCGCGGCCGCGCTTGCTGAGCATGCCAAAGATGAACATGACGATCGGGGTGAGGGTGATGACGAAGAAGGGGTTGACGGCCTGCCAGATCTCGGGTGCGAGGTTGTCGGTCTGGACAAAGTCGCGGGCGAAGAGCGAGAGCGATTGGCCGTTTTGGTGGAACGAAAGCCAGAAGAAAATCACGATGCCAAGGACGGCGAAGAGGGCGTACATGCGGCGCTTGATCTCGCCTGCCATCTCGGCCCGCTCTTCCGGGGTGTAATCCTCCACGACCTGCTTTTCTTTCTTGGCCGGGGTGGGGAAGATCCGTTGGTTAACGATGAAAATGATGAGCGAGATGAGCATGGCGGCCACTGAAGCGATGAAGGAGTAGTGGATGCCGGTGTTGAAGATGTCGAGGTAGTTCTCGCAGAAGGCGCGGATGGATTCGGCTGAGGTGGCGTCGACTGAGCCGCCGACTTTGCCGATCAGCTCAAGCAGGTTTTTCATCGCGTCACCACTCATTGCGGCGCCTTCGTTGATGTATTGGTGGCAATAGGCGGGCAGGCCGGCGTTGTAGATCAGGCCGTGGGTCTTGAGCCACCATTCGCGGAGCAACGGGGCTACGAAGGGAGCGATGAGGCCGCCGATGTTGATGAAGACGTAGAAGATCTGGAAGCCTGAGTCGCGCTTGCCTTGCACGCGGCGGTAGGCTTCGGGGCCTTGCTCGCGAGCTTCGTTCTCGAAGTTGTCATACATCTGGCCGACGATGGCTTGCAGGTTGCCCTTGAAGAGGCCATTCCCGAAGGCGATGAGCAGGAGGGCGAAGCAGGTGAGGGGCAGGAGCCATCCGATGTTGCCCTGTGTAGAGAGGATGGGGAAGGAGAGGATGATGTAGCCGGCGGCCATGACGATGAGGCCGGAGCGGATGACGGCTTTGTAGTTTTGGGTGCGGTCGGCGATGATGCCTCCGACGAGGCTGAGGACGTAGATGCCGCAATAGAAGACGGAGTAGATGATGGCGCTCGACTCGTCGCTCAGGCCGAACTTGGAGCAGAGGAAGAGCACCAGTACGGCATTCATGATGTAGTATCCGAAGCGCTCGCCCATGTTGGAGAGGGCGGCAGGGATGAGTCCCTTGGGATGATCTTTGAACATAAGTATTAGGGGTTTTTGTCAGTGGTTATTGAGGGTTTATTGAATGATCTGCTTGATGGCGCCCGTCTCGGGGTAGAAGATGACTTTGATGGGGGCTTTCTTGTCTTCAAACATGACGGGGGCGAGGGCTTCGTGGGTGCCGAACTGCACTACTTGCACTTCGCCGCGGTAGAGCTTGTCGCCGGCCATTTCGATCTCGACGTTGGCTTTGCCGGGCACGTTGTATATGATGCCTTTGAGGGCTTTGCTCTTCTTCTCGGCCTCTTTCGGGTCGAGTTCGGGGGCGCGGTTGGTGGCTTTCAGGTTGAGGTAGATGGGGGTGCCGCCGAGGTCGTCGGCATCGAGGATGCCGAGCTTTTCGGAGAAGCGGAAGAGGACTTCGTGGTCGAGGTCGCCCTCTGGGACGACGCGGGCTTCGTGGAAGGTGGTTTTGCGGCGTTTCTCTCCGACGAAGAGGGCTGTCAGGGCTTGCTCTTGGTCGTTCAGTTGTTGGAGGACGATCTTCATGGCTTCGCCGTCGGGCGGCATGTTGTCGGCTTCGCCGGAGAGGATGTCCATGCGGCTTTCGCGGAGTTTGTAGATCTGTCGGGCGGCTACCTCGGCTTGCCGTGTGACGGAGCCGGCCATGAGCAGTTCTTCTGTCATGACGGCGGGTGCGGGTGCTTTTTCGGCGGCTTGGGCGCTGCGTTTGGCTACGGCGACGACGGATTCCGTGGGGGTGTAGTCGGCATTGATGGCGCAGAGCAGGCCGTCGTTAGTGAGGTAGACGAAGGGGGCGGTGGTTTTGGGTTTGAACTCTACGATGTAGGTGTTTTCATCGTCTGGCACGCCTTTGTTTTGCAGGTAGACCTTGTTGAGTTCGTAATAGACATGGTCGGACATGACGGCGTCTTTGACGCCCAAATGTTTCCCGGCATACTTGAAATAGGGCCCTGCTTTGCAGGTTACTTTGGTTACTTCGGCTGTCACGACGAGGGAGGTTTTGGGGAGGGAATAGGTGACGCCGTAACCGTTGCTCTTCATCGCTATTTTCTTCTCCACCCGTGTTTGCGAAAAGGCTGATGGGGTGGCGAGGGCGAGCAAGAGGCAGATCATGGGGATACTGTTTTTCATTCCGTCTCTATTTATTATTGTAAAAAGTGTGGGCAAATCTATGTCTATTTTTCACCCTGCATAACGCTTCTGCCTTTCTCTACATTTGGCGCCTGTAATTCTAAATGCATTTGTTTATGGATGAGAATAAGACACAATCTGATGAGATTCAAGTAGACCTGCCCGAATCTGTTGCGCAGGGTACTTATGCCAACATGGCGATCATTGCGCACTCGACGTCTGAGTTTGTCATCGACTTCATTGGCCTTGTGCCTGGTGTGCCGAAGGCGAAGGTGAAGAGCCGCATCATCATGACGCCTGATAATGTGCGCAGCCTGCTCCACACGTTGGACGAGAACCTCCGCCAGTTTGATGAGATGATGGCGCGTGATGGCAACGACGATGCCTCGGATACTTACGGCGGCATGCTCCCTCCGATCGGGAAGCCTGGGGAGGCGTGAGGGCATCGTGCGGCATGGCGTGGACGATCGTAGAAGTTGCATCATGTCGCATGAAATGGCATTTCCTGCCGTCGATGCCGTTTCGTGTCGCATAAAACGGCATTTCCTGTCGTCGATGCCGTTTCGTGTCGCATAAAATGGCATTTCCTGTCGTCGATGCCGTTTCGTGTCGCACGAAATGGCATTTCCTGCCGTCGATGCCGTTTTGTGTCGCATGACGCGACATTTCCAACCGTCGATGCCGTTTCGTGTCGCATGAAATGTGACGTCCGAGCTGGGTAAGCCCCCCCGAAAACAGAAGGCGCCGATTGATGTTGAGTTCAGTCGGCGCCTTCTGTCTCGTGTGGTTAACCGAGCCAAGAGAGGGGGTTGAGCTTGCGTTTTTCGCGCCAGAGCTGGAAGTGAAGCACGGTCTCGTCGCTGTTTTCGGAGTCGGAGTAGATGCGGCCGATGGCCTGGCGGGTGGCGACGCGGTCGCCGGCTTTGACGTAGACTTTGCTGAGGTTGCCGTAGACGGTGAGGTAGCGGCCGTGGCGGATGATGACGTTGTAGTTGTAGCCTGGCAGGACGAAGACGCGCGTGACGGTGCCTTGGAAGACGGCCCGGGCGTCGGTGCCTTTCGTGGTGCGGATGTCGATGCCGTTGTTCGTGGTGCGGACGTAGGCCCAGCGCTTGTGGCGGTGGCTGCCGAAGCGCTCGACGACTTTGTAGCGGCCGTTGAGGGGGAAGGGCAGGCGGCCGCGGTTGGCGGCGAAGTCGTCGGAGAGCTTGCGTTCTTGCTTCGTGATGGGGGCTTCTGGGCGTCGGCTGGGCTTTGTTTTTCTGCCGGATGCTTTGGGGCGCGCGGCGGTGTATGTGGCTGAGGCGAGCCCTTCGATGCGCCGATCGAGGGCGGCGGCTTGCTGTTGCTGGCGGGCGAGCTCGCGGGTGAGGTCGGCTTTGCGGCCTTCTAACTGACGGACGCCGGTGCGCTGCTCGGCTTCGGCATTCCGCAACCTGCGGAACTCGGCTGCGCGCACCTCGAGCAGGTCTGACTTTTCGCTACGGGCGGCGGCGAGGGCGGCGCGTTTCTCGTCGATTTCGTTTTGCTGATCGATGATGGCCAGGGCCTGGCATTTCTGCCACGAGGCGTATTCGTGTAGGTAACGCAAGCGCCGGGCAAAGCGGGCGAAGTTGTCGGCCGAGAGGAGGAAGAGCCATTTGTTCTGCGGCGAGCAGTGCTCGCGCAGGTTGCACACGATGGTGGCGTAGCGCTGTTTGCGCTCGCTGAGGTTTGCCTCCAATTGCTTCAGCTCGGCATTGGCGGCGGCGATGCGGCTGTCGATGGCGGTGAGGTCGTGGTTGAGGCCATCGATCATCTGTTGGCGCTCTGCGACTTGCTGCGAGAGCTGCCTGAGGCGTTCGGCTGAGAGGCGCGCCGTGCGGGTCGTCTTGTCCAGCTTGCGGCGGGTGGCTTTCATCTCGGTGTCGATTGTTCGACGCTTCTTTTTTAGGCGTCGGGTGGACTGCTTTTGCCCGGTGAGTGAGCCCATGAAGCATAGCATGACGGCTACGATCGCGAGGCATCGCGCCGCTTGCTTTAGAAGAAGTCGAAGAGTTGCCATAGCTGTTTGGGGACAATGCGTTGGTATTTATTGGGGATGGGGAAGCTCATTTCCACGGGTGCGTCTATATCTACGTTGTTGAATTCGATCGAGAGTTTCTTGTGTTCGTCCACCTCCGCTTCCATGTCCATGGGGAAGGGGCGGCCGCCGATGGTGCGGAAGCGGCTGTAGCTCCAATGCAGCTCAACGAAGGGGCAGATGATTTCCGTGTCGATGAGGCGCGCGTGGTTGTCGGTAGAGAAGTCGTACGACACGCCCGCGGCGTCCTTGGTGGTGAAGAGCCGATAGCCGAAGGGGCGCTTCCGATTGTCGAAGCGATCGAGGTCGAAGGCGCTGCCGTCGGGCATGAAGAGGCGGTTGGTGAGGAGGGCCTCGAGGTGCTCGTAGCGGAAGTCGTAGGGGCAGGTCCGCTTGTAATAGGTCGGAATCTCCTTCGTGATTTTCTCAATGGGTTCGGCGAGGTAGCGCCTCCCGAGCCGGTCGATGACCTTCAGGCTGTCGCGGCTGACCTCGACGCGAAACATCTCAATGCCGACCAGCGGCGTGATGGAGATTTGCAGGCGCTGTCCTCGGATGACCTTCAGGCGGGCGCGTGAACTCATCTCGTCTTTCGTTTTGGGATTGATCGTCACCTCGAGCGAGGCCGTGAGTGTACGGTAGTTGGGGCGGGCTTGCCGTCGCACCTCGCGGAGGTATTCGGCCACCGTCGCAGGTGCGGGTTGCGCGTTGGGGCGGACGGCCGTGCGCGTCGTGTGGCAGCCCGTGATCATAAATAATAGTAGGGCGGCGAGCGCCGCAGGGGCTTTGTTGCTACTCCATGCCCGGATGGTATTCTTCATCGATGTAGGCTTTATGCTTGATTTTCTCGTCTAAAGTTTTCGACTTCTTCCCGGCCTCGCGCGCCTTCATCCATTGCTCAAGGGCCTTCTCTTTATCGCCGTTTTTGAAGAGGATGTCGCCGTAATGATCCAGCAGTTCGGCGCTGTTGGTCGTGTCTTTTCCGATGGCGTTTTGGATGTAGAGCAGCGCCAGCGAGTAGTTTTCTTTTTTGAAGAAGACCCAGGCATAGGTGTCGAGGTAGGTGGGGTTGTTTGGCTCCTGCTTGATGCATCGGGCGCTCATCTGCTCGGCTTTGTCGAGGTCGCCACCCTTGACGAGGGTCAGGTAGTAGCTGTAATTGTTGAGCACGGCCCAGTTGTCGCAATTGTAACTCAAGGCCTCGTCGTAAGCCTTAAATGCTTCGTCTTGCTTGCCTATATGGAAGAGGATGTCGCCGATCTGCCCGTAGAAGTCTGACCGCAGGGTGATGCCCTCCTCGGGGATCTTCTTGAGGCCTTCGCGATAGGCGTCGATGGCTTTTTCGTAGGCCCCCTGTTGGTAATAGAGGACTCCGAGGTAGAAGTAATAGACGGGCGAATCGGGGAATCGCTCGCGGCACTTCAGGCAGATGCGCATGGCCTCGTCGGTGTTGTCGGACTGCAAGGCGATGGTGAGCAGCTGTTGCCAGGCCACTTCGTTGTCTGGTTCCATCTCTGTAACTAATTGATATTGGAAGCGTGCCTCTTCCGTCTTCTTCTCCGCCATCAGCAGCCCCGCATAGTAGACCTTGAGCGATGGCTCATCGGGGTGTTGCTCTTGCAGGGTGCGAAAGAGTGTGTCGGCCGTTGCCATGGCTTCGGGCGTCTGCTCGAGTTGCTGGAGGTAGCGCGCCAGGATCCGCATTTTCGTATCCACGTCCAGTTCGCGATCTACCAGGGCGGTGCGGATCTGGTTTTCGGCTGCTTCTCGGTCGCCGACGGCCTCGTAATAGTTGGCCATCGAGACGGGGTAATAGGGCGAGGTGGGATCGATCTCGTGCGCTGCTTGATAGGAAGAGAGTGCCCCGGCCGTGTCGCCATCTTCGAGCAGCAAGTCGCCGATCATGATCGGGTAACGGGCGTCACCGGGGTTGCTATCGGCCAGGCGTTGCAGCTCGTCGTAAGCCTTATCCTTCTCCTCCATTTGCATGTATAGCTTGTACTTCTGCATGGTGATGGCCTCGGTGATGCCCACGGAGTTTTCCAGTTCATTGAATCGGTCGATGGCTTCGCCCATTTCGCCGGTCTGTGTCAGTGCTTCAGCGAGATAATAGTTCAGCTCGGGCTTGCTGGGGTTCTCGCGGACTAACTCGCGGTAGAGCTCTGCGGCCTCGCCATACATCTCCGATCGGAGCAAGAGTGAGGCCAGCGACAGCTTGTAGGTGAAGTTTTTCGGATCGCTCTTGACGGCCCGTCGCAGGTAGGTCAGCGCGCGCTCCGGCTGCTTGAGGAGCATGGAGAGGGTGGCCAGCTGATAGTTTGGCGCCGAGGCGGTGGAGTCGATGGCCACGCAGTGCATGAAGAGTTCGTAGGCGGCGTCGTACTGCCCGGCCTGCTTCATGTTTAGGCCTTCGAAGAAGAAGTAATCCACCTTGCGCTGCTTCATTGCCCAGTCGTCAGCCTTCATCCCTTGCGCAAGAATGGCCATGCAGAGCACAGCCAGACACGCCGCCCGCCGCAGGCAGGCACTATATATATAAGGTCTCATCGGTCGTTTGGTTTCCGTTCGATTGTTGGTTCATATCCCTGTGTGTCCAAATCCGCCGCTGCCGCGCTCCGTCTCGTCAAGGGCGCTCACGGGCTGCCATTCGACGTGTTCTACGCGCGCCACGACGATCTGCCCGATGCGTTCGCCGTCGCGGACGGTGAAGGGTGTGTCGGAGAGGTTCACGAGGACGATTTGGAGTTCGCCGCGATAATCGGCATCGATCGTTCCGGGCGAGTTCAGCATGGTGATGCCATGCCGGAGTGCCAGTCCGCTGCGCGGGCGCATCTGGGCCTCGTAGCCCTCGGGCAGGGCGATGTAAAGCCCTGTGGGGATGAGCCGTCGCTCCAAGGGGCCGAGCGTGACGGGCGCCTCGAGTGAGGCACGGACATCGAGGCCTGCCGCAAACCGCGTGGCGTAGTCGGGCAGCGGATGGTGTGATTGGTTTACGATTTTCACTTTCATCTTGGTTGTCATTATTTGATGGCAAAGGTAAGGCGCCGATGCGGGGTATTTCGGATCGGTTACGGCGGGGCTGTCAATGGGCCGATGCGGGACAGGTAGGATTTTGGGCCTCATAATCGACCAAAAATGCTTTCGTGAACGATTTTGAGCCTCATAATCGATCAAAAATGCTTTCGTGAACGATTTTGGGCCTCATAATCGACCAAAAATGCTTTCGCGATCGATTTTGGGCCTCATAATCGATCAAAAATGCTCTCGCGGCCGATTTTGAGCCTCATCATAGGGGGTTATTTCAGCCCCGCCTCCTCTAAGATGGCGTCGATGGCGGCGCTCAGGCCGTCGGGGTTCTTTCCGCCAGCCATGGCGAAGTGGGACTGTCCGCCGCCGCCGCCGCGGATGAACGAGGAACCCTTCTTGACCAGTTTCGCGGCGTCGAGACCTTCGCTGACGAGGGGCTGGCTGAGCAGGACGAGCAGGCCGCAGCGATCGTGGTCGCGGATGCCGGCCACGAAGCAGAAGCGCTCGTTGCTTGGCGCCTCGTCTTTGATCTGCATGGCGATCGACTTGCAGAGGTCGACGTCGCCCTCGCCGTGGAAGAGGATCAGCCGAGTGCCACGGCGATCGACGGCGTGGGCGAGCAGTTCCTTCTTCATCGTAGCGGCTTTCTCCCGGATGTACTCGCCGACTTGCCGCTTCAGCTCAGCGTTCTCTTCGATGGATTTGCGGATGGTCGGCACTAAGTTGGGCACGTTGTTGAACAAGGCGCGCACCTCGCGCACGGCGTCTTGGGTGAAGTGGAAAAGTCGCTCGGCGCCTTCGGCCGTGACGGCCTCGATGCGGCGTACACCGGCGGCGATGGAGCTTTCGCTGGTGATGTACATGGAGCCGATCATGCCGGTGGCGGGGATGTGCGTGCCGCCGCAAAGCTCGACGGAGGTGCCGTAGCGGACGACGCGCACCTCCTCGCCGTACTTCTCGCCGAAGAGGGCCATCGCGCCCAAGGCTTTGGCCTCGGCGATGGGCATGTTGCGACGCTCGTCGAGGGGCAGGTTCTGACGGATACGGCGGTTGACGATCTGCTCCACGCGGCGGATCTCCTCGTCGGTCATCTTGCCAAAGTGGGAGAAGTCGAAGCGGAGCGACTCGGGCCCGACGTACGATCCTTTCTGCTCGACATGCGTGCCGAGCGTCTCGCGGAGCGCCTCGTGGAGCAGGTGGGTGGCCGTGTGGTTGCATTCGCAGCGGATGCGGCGCTCCACGTTGATGCGGGCCGTGAAGGTGGCGGTGAGGTCCGTGGGGAGCTTCGTGGCGAGGTGCACGGGCAGGTTGTTTTCGCGCTTCGTGTCGATGATCTCCGTCCGTTCGCCGTCTGGTGCGATCAGGCAACCGCTGTCGCCCACCTGTCCACCCATCTCAGCGTAGAAGGGCGTCTTGTCGAGGACGATTTGGTAGAGCGTCTTGTTTTTCTGTTTGATGCGGCGGTAGCGGAGGATCTCCACGTCGCACTCCATCATGTCGTACCCCACGAAGGCCGTCTCACCCTCGCGCAGCGTCACCCAGTCGTCGGCCTCGATGGCGGCGGCGTTGCGCGCGCGTTCCTTTTGCTTCTGCATTTCGGCATCGAAGCCCTTGAGGTCAGCGTCCATGCCATGCTCGCGGAGGATGAGCTCGGTGAGGTCGAGCGGGAATCCGTACGTGTCGTAGAGTGCGAAGGCGTCTATTCCACTGAGCGTCTTGCTACCCGCGGCGTTCAGCTCTTCGATCTTTTTTTCAAGCAAACGGATACCCGTCTCCAGCGTGCGGAGGAAAGCCTCTTCCTCTTCCTTCATCACCTTTTCGATCAGCTCCTGCTGGGCCACAAGCTCGGGGTAGGCCGTGCCCATCGTGGCGATGAGCGTCGGGAGGAGGCGATACATGAAGGCCTCCTTGCAACCGAGGAAGGTGTAGGCGTAACGCACAGCGCGGCGCAGGATGCGGCGGATCACGTAGCCCGCCTTAGCGTTCGAGGGCAGCTGCCCGTCGGTGATGGAGAAGGCGATGGTGCGGATATGGTCGGCCACGACGCGCATAGCCACGTCCTTCTGCCGATCGGCGCCGTAGGTCGTGCCCGTCATGCGGGCGATGGCTTGGATGAGTGGCTGGAAGACGTCCGTGTCGTAGTTCGACGTCTTGCCTTGCAGCGCCATGCACAGTCGCTCGAAGCCCATGCCCGTATCGATGACGCGGTTCGGCAGCGGCTCCAACGACCCGTCGGCCTTCCGATTATATTGCATGAAGACGAGGTTCCAGATCTCGATCACTAACGGGTTGTCTTTGTTTACGAGCGATGCCCCGGGCACAGCTGCGCGCTCGGCTTCGGGGCGGAGATCGATGTGGATTTCCGAACAGGGTCCGCAAGGCCCCGTGTCGCCCATCTCCCAAAAGTTATCATGCTTGTTGCCCTCGAGGATGTGGTCAGCGGGCAGATATTTCGCCCAATAGCCGGCCGCCTCATTGTCGCGCTCGAGGCCCTCAGACGGGCTGCCCTCGAAGATGGTGGCGTAGAGCCGCGCGGGGTCAAGATGCAGCGTGTCGACCAAGTATTCCCACGCCCAACCGATGATCTCCTTCTTGAAATAATCGCCGAACGACCAGTTGCCAAGCATTTCGAACATGGTGTGGTGATACGTGTCGTGCCCCACCTCTTCAAGGTCGTTGTGCTTACCGCTGACGCGCAAGCATTTCTGTGAATCGGCCACCCGCGGATACTTAATGGAGGTGTTACCGAGAATGATGTCCTTGAATTGATTCATCCCGGCGTTGGTAAACATCAACGTGGGATCATCCTTAATGACCATCGGAGCCGAGGGTACGATGTGGTGCTTCTTCGAGGCGAAAAATGAGAGGAACGACTCGCGAATTTCTTGTGCTGTCAGCATACTATTATGAATATGTAAATAAACCGTTAAAACCTTGTAAATGGGGCGCAAACATAGGCCAAAACATACATTTGCGCCCTAATCACAACGAGAGAAATGGATTATGGGACTGTTCAAGTCGAAGAAGATATACTACAAGTACAACCCCGAGACACTCAGCTTCGAGCGCGTTTACCTCACCCTCAAGCAACGCATTTTCGCCTTCGTCAAGCACGCCAGCGTGGGCATATTAGTCGGGGTAGCCCTCTTCTTTCTTTTCGCCAACATCTTCTCCTCCCCTATGGAGTCACTGCTCAAAAAGGAGAACAAATTGCTGCAAACGCAATACGAGGTGCTTCGTTTGCAGCTCAATAATGCCCTCGACGTCTTAGACGACATCCAGCAGCGCGACGAGAACCTCTACCGCGCCATCTTCCAAGCCCGCTCCATCCCGGAGTCTGTACGCAAACCAGGATTTGGCGGCACCAATCGCTACGCCTACCTCTCCAGCCTCTCAAACGCCGACTTGGTGATTGAAACCACCCAGAAGCTCGACATGCTCAAGAAGCAGCTTTACGTCGAATCCAAATCGCTCGAGGAATTGGTCTCCATCGGTAAAAGCCTCGAGGAGCGCGTGCGCTGCATACCCGCCATCCAACCCATATCAAACAAAGACCTCAAACACATGGCCTCGGGTTATGGCACCCGCATCGACCCGATCTATCACACCCTCCGCTTCCATGCTGGCATGGACTTCGCCGCCCCGATGGGCACCGACATCTACGCCACGGGCAACGGCCGCATCATCCTGGCCGGATGGAAACAGGGCTATGGCAACTGCGTCATCATTGACCACGGCTATGGCTACAAGACGCTTTACGGACACATGGAGAAGATCCTCGTCCGCGAGGGGCAGAAGGTGAACCGCGGCGAGGTGATCGGACTCGTCGGCAGCACGGGCAAATCCACCGGACCACATTTGCATTACGAAGTGCACATCAACGATAAACCAGACAATCCCGCCAAGTATTACTACCAGGATCTTAACCCCGAGGAATACGACCAAATGCTCCAGATGTCTGAGAACCACGGACAGGTGATGGATTGACCGCACCCCCTCCCCCTCCATATATGGGATTGAGACAAGACAAAAACCTCAAGCTCTACTTCTCGATCAAGGAGGTAGCGCGGCGCTTTGGCCTCAACGCATCCACCCTGCGCTTCTGGGAAAAGGAGTTCGACGAGCTCGCCCCACGCAAGCTGGCACCCCGAGGGACCCGCTACTACACCGAAGAAGACATCGAAACCGTTCGCCTCATCCACTACCTGCTCAAGGAGCGCGGCATGACCCTGGCCGGCGCACGGCGTAAACTGAAAGACAACAAGGAAACAACCATCAATCAAATGCAAATCATAGAGAAATTAAAAGGTATCCGCGCCGAGCTGGTGGCCCTTAGGGACGCCGTCGGTAGGCTGGAGAATAACGTAGATGAAAGGGTAAATAAGAATGAATAGTGAATGGATGTCAGTGATTTTCGTCGTCATCGGATTGGTGCTGATCCTCGTCGGCGCCGACGCCCTGACTGACGGCGCCGCGGCCTTAGCCAAACGGTTTCGCATCTCGAACTTAGTGATCGGCCTGACGATCGTGGCCTTCGGCACCTCCGCCCCGGAGCTGACCGTGAGCATACTCTCCGCCTTCAAGGGTAGCCCCGACTTGGCAATGGGCAATGTGGTGGGCTCGAACATCTTCAACACGCTGCTGATCGTGGGCTGCACGGCCGCCATCGTCCCCCTACACGTGCCCCGAAGCACCATCTCGAAAGAGCTGCCCCTCTGCATACTCGCCTCGTTAGTGCTCCTCTTCATAGCCAACGACATGTGGTTCGACGGCGCCTCGGAGAACGTCCTGAGCCACACGGACGGCTTCGTGCTGCTCGCCTTCTTCGCCATCTTCTTCGGCTACACCATTGCCATCGCCCGCAACCGCACGGATGACGCTGACGACGGCAGCATCAAGTCGATGCCCATATGGCGTTCGGCGCTCTACATCGTCGGGGGGCTGGCCGGGCTGATCTACGGCGGACAGTTCTTCGTCGACGGCTCGTCGCAGATCGCGCGCAGCCTCGGCGTGAGCGAGTCCGTCATCGGCCTCACGCTCGTGGCCGGGGGTACATCGCTGCCGGAGCTGGCCACCTCCGTCGTGGCCGCGTGGAAGAAGAACCCGCAGATGGCCATTGGCAATGTGGTCGGGTCGAACCTCTTCAACATCTTCTTCGTGCTCGGTTGCGCCGCCTCCATCCACCCGCTGCACGTCAGTGGCATCACCCTGCTCGATTATGCCGTGATGGTGGGCTCGGCCGTGCTGATTCTTCTCTTCAGCCAATTCTTCCAGAAGCGCACCATCACACGTTGGGAGGGTGTTGTGATGACGCTTTGCTTCATTGCTTACATGGCTCACTTGGTGGCCCACGCGTAACTCATCTTCCCCATCGCTCCGCCCCCCCAGCGATGGGGATTTAAATCCGCTTCTATATTTGCCACCGCAAAAGGCCCCGTAGCTTAGTTGAATAGAGCGTCAGATTCCGGTTCTGAAGGTCGTGCGTTTGAGTCGCACCGGGGTCACGAAACTTCCGCTCCCTGCTCTGGGGAAGAAAAGTTTGGTGCATCATATTTGATAGAATTTGGGAAGCTCCGTCGGTCGCTATGGTTGGTTGCGCCGGCGGGGCTTTTCGTTTTGTGGAGGCGGTGGGCGCACACCCAGGGGGAGGTGCGCCTCTACAATGTTGGGCAACGCGTAACGTAAACCGGACGATTTCATCGCAGAAACCCGGTTTCTGATGTGTTATCGGACGATTTCATCGCAGAAACCCGGTTTCTGATGTGTTATCGGACGATTTGCCGCTTGCTCGGAGCCCATGCAACGCGCCCCCTGTTTCACTTTTCATTTTTTCATTCCCCATGATCCACTTCATCCTCTCCGTTTACGACTTCTTCGCCCGCCGCCGGGCGCTGCTCCTCGTGCTGCTGCTTGCCATCACCGCCGGATGCCTCGTCTCGGCTTACCGATTAGGCTTTACGGAAGACATCGCGCGCTTCCTGCCCAACGACCGGGAGAATGAGCGCATCAACAGCGCCTACCGCGACGTGATCTTGTCAAACATGATCACCGTCTATTGCAGCGCCACGGACACGACCGACGCAGGGCGAGCCAGACAGACGGAGGCCGTCGATGCGCTGGCCGAGCGGCTGCGAACGATGCCCGACGCAGACCGCATCCGGAACATGCGTTACCGCATGGATCCGGCGGAGATGATGGCCGTGGCCGAGTTCGTGACCGACAACATGCCCTACTTCCTCACCGACGACGATTACCGCCGCATCGACTCCACGCTCACCCCCGCAGCCATCGCGCACCGCTTAGAGGCCGACCGCGACATCCTCACCTCGTCCGTCGGCATGATCCTTCGGCCTCAGCTGCTGGCCGACCCGCTTCGACTCTCCGAGGGCGCCGTGGATCGCCTGCGCAACATGCAGGCTGACGGCCGATTCAGCCTCTTTCAAGACCACATCTTCGCCGACGACGGCCGCGCTCTGCTGATGATCGAATGCAGCATACCCGCCAGCGAAACGTCGGCCAATGTGGCATTCATCCAGCACCTCAAGGCGTGCATGGCCGAGACGGAGCGGGAGTTTCGGGGCATTACGTTTCACAGCTTCGGTGCCGTAGAAATCGCCCTGACGAACGCTGATCGCATCCGGAGCGACTCGATGCTCACCGGGCTGCTCGCGGCCGTCGTCGTGCTCGGCCTCCTGCTCTATTCCTTCCGCAGCGTGCGCGAGATCGGGCTCATCTTCGCTGCCGTACTCTTCGGCGGCCTCTTCGCCTTAGCCCTGCTCCACCTCATCCGCGGCGAGGCCTCCACCATCGCCGTGGGCGTCAGCTCCATCATCTTCGGCATCGCCGTCAACTACCCCCTTCACTTCATCGGCCATCACCACCACACACCCGACCCCCGCACCGTGATCAAAGACATCGCCCGGCCGCTCACCGTGGGCAACATCACCACCGTCAGCGCCTTCATGAGCCTCGTCTTTATCAACTCCGACGCCATGCGCGACCTCGGGTGGTTCGCTTCCCTGCTGCTCATCGGCACCATCCTCTTCGTCCTCCTCTTTCTGCCTCACCTCTTGCCCCGCCGCATGGCTCCACGCACGGATTACTCCCTCTTCCGGCGCCTTACGGATCGCCCCTTTGGCCAAAACCGCGTGGCCATGGCCGTCGTGATCCTCCTCACCATCGTGCTGAGCTTCTTCGCCGGCGACTCGTCGTTTGAAGCCGATATGCACAGCATCAATTACATGACCCCGGAACACCGGGCCGACTTTGCACGCCTCCGGGCGATGATGAACGACAACCGACATGTGCTTTATTACGTGACCGAAGGCGCCACGACAGACGCGGCTCTGGAAGCGAACGAGCGCAGCCTCGCCGCCCTCGCTGACCTCAAGCAAAGTGGCGACATCGCGCGTGTGGGGGGGATCGGCGGTTTCTTACCCTCTCGCGCCCGGCAGGCGGAGCGCATCCGGCGCTGGGAAGACTTCTGGCGCATGCGGCGCGACTCGGTGCTCACGGCCTTGCGTACGGAATCCGTCCACTTGGGCTTCCGCGCCGACGCCTTCCGCTCCTTCGAGGAGGCTATCGACCGGCCGTGGCAAGTCGAAGGGGCTGACTTCTTCGCTCCGCTGCGCGAGGCCGTCTCCGGGGGGTACCTCTTCGAGCGCCCAGGCCGGACGATGGTGGTCAACCTTCTATACTTAGACGCCGACCGCGCGCCGGCCATCGAGCAGGCGCTCAACAAGCGAAGCAAAGCCTCCATCGCCTTCGACGCCGAGTCGATGACGCGCCGCATGATCGCTTCCCTGTCGGACAACTTCAACTATGTGCTCTACGTCTGCGGCTTCATCGTTTTCGTCTTCCTGCTCTTCTCCATGCGGCGGATCGAGCTTTGCCTCATCGCCTTCGTTCCGCTGACGCTTAGCTGGGTCTGGATACTTGGTCTGATGGGCATCTTCGACATGAAGTTCAACATCGTCAACATCATCCTGGCCACCTTCATCTTCGGTCAGGGCGACGACTACACCATCTTCATGACCGAGGGATTGATTTACGAATACACCTACCGACGCCGGACGCTGGCCTCCTACAAAGACAGCATCGCCCTCTCGGCCGCCATCATGTTTGTCGGCATGGGCGTCATGATCTTCGCACGCCACCCTGCGCTGCGTTCCTTAGGCGAGATCACGGTGGTGGGCATGCTCTCCGTCGTAGTGATGGCCTACCTCTTCCCGCCGTTCCTCTTCGGCTTCCTGACCTCCGCGGGCGGCAGGCCACGCCGCATGCCCGTCACACTGCGCAATCTGCTCGTGAGCCTTTATGCGTTTACCTACTTCCTCTTCACGAGTTTCGGATTGACCCTCGTGGGGTGGGTCATGTTCACTCTGGGTAAGACGACGCGGAAGAAAAAGGCCGCCTATCACGAGATGCTTTGCGGCATAGCCCGTTTTACGATGCGGCATTTCCCTCAGGTCCGCACCACGGTGGAGAACACCTCGGGCGAGGACTTCCGTCGGCCCGCCATCATCCTTTGCAACCACCAGTCGCACCTCGACTTGATGTGCCTCATGATGCTCACCCGCAAGCTGATCATTCTGACGAATAACTGGGTCTGGCATTCTCCCTTCTACGGCCGCCTGATCCGTTACGCCGACTTCTATCCCGTCTCTGACGGCATCGACCGCACGCTCATCCACCTGCGCGAAGCCATCCGTCGCGGTTATTCCGTGGCCATCTTCCCCGAGGGTACACGCTCGGCCGACTGCTCCATTCTGCGCTTTCGGCGGGGTGCGTTTTACTTAGCCGAACAGTTAGGTGTAGACCTGCTGCCTGTCGTGATTCATGGTGCGGGGCATGTGCTACCCAAGCAAGACTTCATGCTGCGTCGCGGCAGCATCCACGTGCGCATCCTGCCTCGCATCACCCCCTCCGACACGCGTTTCGGTGCCGATCACCTCACCCGCGCCCGCGAGCTGCGCCGCTATTACATCCAGGAGTATGCCGCCCTGCGCCGCAGCCTCGAAACGCCCGATTACTTCGCCGATTTAGTCATCCACAACTACATCTATAAAGGTCCGGCCATCGAGCGCGCCGTGCGTACGGCCCTGCGCCATCATGCGAACTATGCCGCGGAGATCGCTGCCCAGCCCGATCGTGGCGCCGTGACGATCCGCAACACGGGCTATGGCGAATATGCCCTCTTGCTCTCCCTCGTGAAGCCCGATCTACAGATCACAGCCATAGAGCCCGACGCCGACCGCCGTGCCTTGGCTGCGCATTGCGCCGCCCGGCCGGAGAATCTGCGATATGAGGATCAATGATTAGAGGGCGAAGCGCCCCGGCCCACCACAGCCGGGGTTTCGCCTCGTAAGGGCGAAGATTATTCGCCCCTACCACATTCCGGCGGATGGATGCCGGTAATAAGATCCCCGTCCGAACCCAGATGCAATCATCGATGAATACGCGTCGCACCGACGCAGGGGGGAGGCGTGTGATCCGCCGCGGCCAGGTACACGCTGGGACGTATGCGCGTGCTACAGCCCCCTACCGAATGGAGAGATAGAAAATGCCGGATACACGCTGTGGTGAAGCGCGTACCCGGCATCTTTCATTTTTAGTTTTTAGTTATTCACTCCACCATGACCTTCTGCACGGCGTTGCCGGCGCGGACGATGTAGAGACCCGCGGGGAAGGCGAGGGTGGTGTCGCCAGCGGGGGCGGTGAGGGTGCGGACGAGGGCGCCGGTGAGGGTGTAGATCCGGACGTCGTGCGCGGCGGGGAGCGAGAGGTGCAACTGGCCGGCGGTGGCGTAGATCTTCAGGCCTTCAAGGGCAGCGTTGGCGTCGGTGGTGAGGACGTTCACCTCGCAGGTGGCCTTCACGCCGCTGCCATCGGCCGCGGTGGCGGTGATGATGGCTTTACCTTCTTTCTGAACTGTGACGAGGCCTTTGGTGTCAACCTTGGCAATGCTCGTGTCGCTGCTGGACCAGAGTACGGTCTTGTTGGAGGCGTTGTCGGGTACGACGGTGACGGAGAGTTGCAAGGTCTTGGCCTTGTTGATGTTGATGCTGACTGACGTCTTGCCGAACTTCAGGGCGGTCACTGGTGTGGTGGTGCCGTGAGGTGTGAGCTTGCCTTCGGCGTTGAATTGCCGGAGGACGATCGTGTCGAGGGGGGTGCCGTCGGTCAGGGTGAGGAGGATCTTGGCCTCGCGCGAGGTGGTGCCGGTGTTGGGCTTCACGTCGATCTTCATCTCGCCATCGTTGCGGGTGGCGTTTTCGCGCTCGTAGGAGATGCTGAGCCACGAGAGTGTGGTGTCTTTCTCGACCACTTTGGCGCGGAGCTGCGGGCCGGATTTGGTGGCGGGGATTTCGACGACGCTGGGCTTCCAGGGCTTTTCGCTCTTGACGACGACGGTGAGGCGCTGGGCGCCCTTCTGAGAGACTTTCTCGAACTGGCTCTTGTCGTAGATCATGGAGAAGGAGCCATCCTGCGTGAGGGTGATGGACGTCTTTCCTTGGCCGCGTTTGGTCTGGAAGGTGACGGTGGCGGTGCGGGCGGTGAGGCCGGGGTTCTTGTCCTTGGCGCGGAAGGTGATGAGGGTGTCGTTGACGGACGACTCGACCTTCTTCTTCTTATCCACCACGAGCCAGTCGCCAGTGATGAGGATCTCCCAGCTGGTGGGGGAGGATACCTTGACGTCCTTCGTGCCGCCGCCTACGGGGATGTTGCCCGGGGTGACGAGCTGGGCGGTGATGTTGTTGCCGGCCTGGGTGATCTTACGTGTCTCGACGAGTACGCCGTTGCTGTAGATGCGGAGGTAGCCGGTGCGGATGCCGCCGTCGTTGCCTTTGACGAGGAGGTAGAGGCTGTGCTGGCTGCCGCTGAAGCCGATGGAGTCTTTCTCCGGTTGGGTGCCGTCTTGGATCTTCAGCCAGTCGGTGCCACGGGTGGAGATGGCGTAGCCAGTGGTGCTATTGAGGGTGACGGTGGCTTGTGCGCCGGCTGCGTCTACGGGGTCGGCCAGGCCGGTGATGGAGTAGCTGAAGCTGCTGGCGGCTTGGGTCACGGTGACGGTCTTGGTGATGTTGGTGACGCCCTCGCGGTTGGTCTTAAAGGTGATTGTGGCCGTGCGGGCGGCGTTGGCTGTGTTGGGCTTGATGCGGACGGTGATGTCTTGGTCGTTGCCGCCCGGGCGGGTGGATTGCTCATTGCCTTGCCCATCGAGGATGCGGATCCATTCGGCGCCGGAGGTGGCTACCCAGAGGCTGTTGCTCTTGACCTTGACTACGCGGTTGGCGCCGGTGAAGGGCTGGGTGCCCATCAGTGCGGTGGTGTCTAAGACGAGTGTGGGGCCGGTGCCGGATTGGCTGATGGTGATTTCGGCCGTCACGTCGCCGGTGCCGGTGGTGGTTTTGATTGTCAGCTTGGCGGTGCGGGCGGCGCTGGTGTTGGCATCGATGTTCAGTGTGATGGTTTTGTCGTCTGTTCCGGTGGCGTCAGCGGTTGCGACTTTAACCCAGGGTTTGCCGGCTTCTACTTCGGCCTTCCATGCTGCGTTCGACTTGATCTCGATGGTCTTTGTGTAGGCCTTTTCGTCTACATCGACTGAGGTGGGGGTGACGGTGAGCGTGGGGGCGGCTGCGGCTGCGGCCTGCTTGATGGTTACCGTTTGGGTGGCTGTGCCTGCGGTGAAGGTTACGTTGGCATTACGCACGGCGCCGGTCTCGTTCTTCGTGAGGGTGATGGTTGCGTTTTCGGAGCCGGTGCCGGTGCCACTGGTGGGTGCAACGGTGACCCATGATGCACCCGCAGAGGGGGTGGCTGTCCAGGCCACGTTGGCATTGACGCTGATCGCTACTGTGGCGGCATCGGCTGTGGTGTCGATCTGCGTTTTGCTGAGGGTGATGCTTGGGGTGGGAGCGGCGGCGTTGACGGTCACATTGCATGTGGCTTCATGGTTGCCATCGACTGTTTTCACCTTAATCGTCGCAGTGCCTGCGGCGAGCGGCGTCACTGTGGCGGTGAGCCCTGGCCCCGCCGCGACGGATGCTATGGCGAGGTCTGTGCTTTCCCAAGTCACGTTTTGATTCGTGGCGCCGGTAAGGACAATGCTCGCGGTGAGCGTAAGGGTGACGCCACCTGCGGTGAGTGTCTCGTTCGACTTATCGAGCGTCACGCCTGTCACGGCGATTGCGGCTGGCGCTTTCTGTGTGATCGTTATTGACTGCTTCACTGACGCATCGGGTGTCTCAATCAAGACAGTTGCCGTGCGATCCGTGGTACCGGTGTTCGCAGTGAGGGTTACGGTTAAGGAGCCATTGTGCACTCCACTTGCAGCAGACAATGTGGCCCATCCCTCGGCACAATTGGCTGTCCAAGTAGTGTCAGTGGTGATGGTAAGTGTAACCGATCCAGCCGTAGCCGGTTGATCGGGGACGGGATTAGGAGTAACATTCAGCGTTGGCGGCGCTGGTGCTGGTGCGGCCCAGGGTGCGGGCGCGAGGTTCAGTGTGGTGGTGGCCCAGAGTGAGCCGCCGATCATGGCGAGGCATGCTGTGGCCATGATCCAGGGTGTGATTTTTTTCATAATCTGTTACTGTTTAGATGTTATACGCGCTTTTTGACGGGCGCAGGCTGCTGGAGCGCTGCGCGGGGGGTGAAAAAAAATGAGGGAGGGAGGGGGGCGCCGGGCACATGAGGCCGAGGGGCGGGTGCCCGGCGTGATTCATTGATCATTGCCCGTCGGGCTTTTTGGGTGGCTCGGAGGGGATCTGGATATCGTCGCCACTGCCCTCGCCACCGGGTTTAGGGGTGGGCTGCTCGGTGTCGCCGGGCTTCTTGGGTGGCTCGGAGGGGATCTGGATGTCGTCGCCGCCGCCCTCGGGCTTCTTCGGGTCCTTCGGCTTCTTGGGGTCTTTGGGATCCTTGGGCTTCTTGGGCTTCTTCTCGGCTGCGGCCCGCCTCTGGGCGAGGCTCTGGCGATACTCCGTATCGGTCTTATCCACCAGATTGTTGAGGTCGTGAACCAGCGTCTTGATCACGGCTCGATCCACGGGGGTGGCACCGGAGAAGTAGGCGGCGCGGATCATGAAGATGATGCGGTCGTAAGCGGCATCGGTCTTGGGGCGCACTGCGGCGGAGGCGGGTAGGTTGCTGCGCCGATCCTTCTTTACGTTTTTGATGAAGAGGGCTTGGAACTCGGCGTTCGCCGTCTCCAGCTTCGTAACGACCGATGTGAGCTTAAGGGTAGTTATGAGCGCCGCGTTTTCTGGCTTTTTCAGATCCGTGATAAGGCCGTCGATGTGGTGCGTTTCACGGCTGAACGATTCGCGCTGCAATTTGCCGTAGGGGTTGATAACGATTTGCAGCCTTTCGGAGGCGTCTGCTTCGGCCTCTTCAGGAGAGAACCGATAATCGCGAATCAGGGCAAAGAGAAAGGTGATGATCCTGTCGCGTTCGTCGTCTTTTTTGCCGATCTCTTTCGTGATGATGTCAGCTGCAGACTCCTTATTGATGTCGTTTTCGAGATCAATACTCTCTTTCCACTCCTGCTTCTTGGCCTCTGTGATGCCGATTTTCGTAGCCTCACATGCATTGACTAATTCGTATGCGCCTTTGTGAAAACCTACATGCAGCCCGTTGTCGAGCTTTGTCATCCCTAAGGGATTTACTTCAATAAATTCTTCCATATTGATTACATAAATGATTGATGAATTGAAAACTTGATTGATTATGCACTGTGACCGATAAGTGGAGAGCGCCTTTTATCTGTATTTTATCTCTTGCATGGCGTGCAAAGCCCGAAATGACCCCCTTTTTGCCTTTGCATGGCATGCAAAGCCCGAAATGACCCCCTTTTTGCCTTTGCACGGCGTGCAAAGCCCGAAATGACCCCCTTTTTGCACCTTGCATGGCGTGCAAAGCCCGAAATGACCCCCTTTTTGCCTTTGCATGGCGTGCAAAGCCCGAAATGACCCCCTTT
>MIQB01000007.1 GCA_002890585.1 Tannerella sp. oral taxon 808 | reverse complement strand
CCTCACTCTTGACTCCCACCTCTTTTTGCCCCTTTTCTTACGTCGAACTCACGTTCCTTTATCAAGTTATCAGTTGCATTCCGCTGCTTGGCGGCGGACGATTTATTCGAAGAGAGTACTCTGAATGAAAATGTCTTTACCAATCTTTCCATATGCATTCGATTTTGAATTGTTGATTGGTATATAGTAAAGTCGACCATTATTTCATTATTTTCTTGTAGAAATCTTCTTCGTAGGTATTACTGATACCTATTTCATATTTTCTAATGAATACGTCGTTGGTGTCGAATGATTCTATTTTCTCTAAGTTCACAATTAGGATTTGTTGATGCGGAAGAAAACAGACGGAGGCAGAAGTTCATGGATAGTGCGCAGGTACATCTTGGTAATAATGCGTTGATTTTCTGTTTGTATGATTACATAATCCTTTAAGCCTTCTAAAAGAGGATGTCTTCATATCTGATTTTGAAATATCTACGCTCTGATTTCACGAAGAAGAAATCCACATCTGTCTCCACACTGTCTTTCTCTACATTGATGAGTAGGGTGTGATAACCAGAGATCTTTTCCACTGCTTTACGGAAACGTTGTTCCTCTATAGGCTTTGACAAGGTAATCGGTAGCGTTTACCTCATAGCTGCCCAATGCGTATTCAGAATAGGCTGTGGTAAAAACGACAAGTGTTTGTTGCGGGATTTTACGGGAAAAATCAAACCCGTCTGTCCCGGGCATCTCGACATCAAGGAATATTAAATCCACAGGATTATCTTATATGTCCCCCTTATCCGTTGTTGATACAGGTGTTTTTCATCAACGCATCAAGAGTCTCCTTGTCATTCACATTTGTAGCGCCATTAGGGAATCAACAGGTTGTAAAATACCTATTTTTTGGTATTGTGGTTCTTTTGAAACCTCATCACTTTTGCACTAAATAAACTTTGGGTTTTATGATAAGAAGCCGACATCACATAGAACATGGGTATAAATTCCCGTTAGATCAAGCGTATCGTTCTTCTGAACGGTGCGCTTTTTTTGTGAACAAGGTAGAACGATGTTCATTATTGGCAAATCTCATTTTATATGCAGACACTGAAAGATGACATACGGCAGCGCATTCTTGTAACGGCACGCGAGGAGTTCATCGCGCACGGAGTAAGGTGCACTTCCATCCGCACGGTGGCTCACAAGGCAGGCGTTGCCGTAGGCAATGTGTATAACTACTTCAGAAGCAAAGACGAATTGTTTTGCGAGGTGTTGCACCCGCTCATTTCCGCCCTCCACCGCTACATCCTTTCGCATAACGAAGAACGACATCTCAATATCGATGTGTTCAGTGTAAGTGAATTTCAAGACGAATATATCTGTGCTATGAAGACGCTTGTAAAGAATTACCGTCCCGAGCTGCGATTGCTGCTGTTCAGCGCTGAAGGAACATCGCTCGCCGGATACAAGGATAGGATTATCGAGCACCAGATGAAAGTAGGCACGGAATACTTACGGCTGATGAAAGAACGTTACCCGCACATCAATATCGACATTTCGCCTTTCTTCCTCCACATTGCCAGTTCCACTTGGGTGAGCATCTTCTCCGAACTCGTGGAACACGATGAGTATGAGGAACAGGAGATTGAGCGTGCGCTTGAGCAATATGCAGCTTACAGCGTGGCAGGATGGAAGGAGCTGATGAAAGTGTAAAAACGATTTCCAAAACATACAAAACATGATAAAGACACTCAAACGTTTAGGTAATTACATGGGAGGGAACAAACCGTTGCTTCCCTGCTCGGTCGTGCTGTCGGCAGTCAATGGACTGCTGTCGCTCGTACCCTTTATTTTCCTGTGGTTGGTGGTGCGCACGCTGCTCACTGCTGACGGAAATCTTGCCGACACGCCCGTATGGGACTATGCTATTGCTGCGTTCGCGGTATCCGTGGCAAACGTACTGCTCTATTTTGCAGCCCTTATGCTCTCGCACCTTGCTGCATTCCGCGTCGAAACCAATATGCGGCGTACGGCAATGGAACGGCTCATGCGTGCGCCGTTGGGCTTTTTCGACACGCAGAATACGGGGCGCATGCGCAAAATCATAGACGAGGATTCGGGACAGACCCACACTTTTGTGGCACACATACTCCCCGATGTGACAGGATGCATTGTTGCACCGCTTGGCATCGTTGTTCTTTTGCTTGCGGTAGACTGGCAGCTTGGCATTGCTTCAATGATACCGATAGTGTGCGCCTTTGGCATTATGGGCTATATGATGAACCCTAAGAATAACCATTTCCAGCGCATGTACCTTGACGCACAAGAGAAAATGAGTGCCGAAGCCGTAGAATATGTGCGCGGCATTCCCGTTGTGAAAGTCTTTCAACAGACGGTATTCTCGTTCAAACGCTTTCACGACAGCATCATCAACTACCGCGACCTTGTCATCAAATACACCCTTCTGTGGCGCACACCTATGTCTGCCTACACCGTAGCCATCAATGCTTTCGCCTTCTTGCTTGTGCCTACGGGCATTATTCTAATAGGACACGGCGGACAGACAACCGTCATCGTTTCCGACATGGTGCTTTACGTGCTGATAGCGCCGGTTATTTCCGTCAATGTGATGAAAGCCATGCACCTCAGCCAAAACCTCTTTTTGGCAAACGAAGCGGTAGACCGATTAGAGAGACTCGCCGCAACATCCCCGCTTCCCGAATGCGAAACGCCCGAGAAAACGGAGGCTTTCGACATCTGCTTTCGTGATGTATCATTCCGATACGAAGATGCAGAGAACGATGCCGTAAGCCACATCGACCTCGACATACCGCAAGGCAAAACCGTTGCGCTGGTGGGAGCATCCGGAAGCGGCAAGACAACCATCGCAAGGCTCATTCCACGCTTTTGGGACGTGCGCGAAGGCAGTTTGAGAATAGGCGGTGTGGACGTTCGGCACATGGATAAGGCAACGCTGATGCGCAACGTGTCGTTCGTGTTTCAGAACACCCGACTGTTCAAGACCTCCATCTTGGAGAACATACGCTACGGCAATCCCGATGCAACCATCGAGCAGGTGAACCGCGCCGTAGACCTCTCGCAGAGTCGGGAAATCATCGAGCGGCTGCCACAGGGACTGAACACCGTCATAGGAGCGGAGGGAACATACCTCTCCGGCGGCGAACAGCAGCGCATAGTGCTTGCCCGTGCCATTCTGAAAGATGCGCCCATCGTGGTGCTCGACGAAGCTACTGCCTTTGCCGACCCCGAAAACGAGCACCTTATCAGGCAGGCATTTGCCCATCTGACTTGCGGGAAAACCGTGCTCATGATAGCCCACCGACTGACCACCGTGCAAGATGCCGACAACATTGTCGTGGTGGACAAGGGCAGAATAGCCGAACAGGGCACCCACCGACAACTCATGGAGCAAGCCACATTATATTATAGGATGTGGAACGAATACCAAAAGTCGGTAGCATGGAAACTATAAGCCTAAACAGAAAGGACACAAGACTATGATAAGATATCTTCAACAACGGTTCACCCTCACCGAAAAAGGAGCGAAAGACTTGCGGCAAGGCATCACCTTCTCTACACTGATGAATCTCGCATTGATGCTGCCGCCCACCTATTTGTTCTTCTTCCTCATGGAGTACATTGATGCAAAGGCTCCCACCGAACCGCACACGTTGTGGTTCTATGTGCTTGCGGCTTTGCTCTTGGCTTTGCTTATGTTCTTCATAGCCCGCCGACAGTACGACAGCACCTACACCACCGTCTACAACGAGAGTGCGCAACGCCGCATCGGAGTGGCTGAAAAGCTGCGCCGACTGCCCCTCGCTTTCTTCGGCGAACGCAACCTTTCCGACCTCACCTCTACTGTGATGGAAGACTGCACGATGCTCGAGCAAACCTTCTCGCACGCTGTTCCACAGCTGTTTGCGTCGGCTCTGAGTGTCGTCATCATCGCTGTGGGGATGTTCTCCTACAACTGGCGCTTGGCTTTAGCTCTCTTTTGGGTCGTTCCGCTCGCCGTAACCGTACTGCTGCTGTCGCGCCGTCAGCTCCACAAAGCCTTCGTTCAGCACTATAAAGTGAAGCGCGGCGTAACCGAACAGATACAGGAAGGCTTGGAATGTGTGCAGGAAATAAGGTCGTACAGTGGCGAACAGGCATACTGCCGCAGCTTCGACAAGCGGCTGAAGGGCTACGAACGCGAGCTTGTGCGCGGCGAACTCGTGGCAGGAGTCTTCCTCAACCTCGCCGGAATGCTGCTCAAGCTCGGTATGCCCACCGTTATACTGATGGGAGCGTGGCTGTTGCAGCAGGGCGAAGTGTCGGTATTCACCTACTTGGCTTACCTCTTGGCATCGGCAATGGTCTACAATCCCATTCTCGAGGTATGCAACTTTCTTGCCCTGCTATCCTTCCTCGACGTGCGCATCAACCGTATGAAGGAAATAGAAAGCATGCCCACGCAGGAGGGAAGTGCAGCCGTACAACTCGAAAACTACGACATCGAGTTCCGCAACGTAAGTTTTGCCTACGAAACCGAGAAGCAAGTGCTGCACAATGTCTCGTTCACAGCACGCCAAGGCACCGTTACCGCCCTCGTAGGACCGTCGGGTGGAGGCAAAAGCACTACTGCCAAGCTTGCCGCACGATTTTGGGACATCGACGACGGACAAATTCTTGTGGGCGGAAACGACATCTCGAAGATTGACCCCGAAACGCTGCTGAAACACTATGCCATCGTCTTTCAAGACGTTCTGCTTTTCAACGCCTCCATCGCCGACAATATCCGCATCGGCAAGCGCGACGCCACCGATGAAGAAGTGCGCCATGCAGCACAATTAGCACAATGCGACGACTTCATCAATCGCATGCCGCAAGGCTACGACACCGTCATCGGTGAAAACGGCGAAACCCTCTCCGGAGGCGAGCGGCAGCGCATCTCCATCGCCCGCGCCCTGCTGAAGAATGCCCCAATCATACTTCTCGACGAAGCCACCGCAAGCCTTGACGCCGAGAACGAGACGAAAATACAAGCGGGTATCTCCGAATTGGTGCGCAACAAGACCGTCATCATCATTGCCCACCGTATGCGCACTGTCCGCAATGCCGACCACATCGTGGTGCTTAGTGGCGGTACGGTCAGCGAACAGGGAACACCCGACGAACTGCTGACCCACAACGGCGAGTTTGCCCGTATGGTCAGACTACAGCAAGAAAACAGTAATAACAATACGTGAGTTCGACGTAAGAATGAGGTTCCTTACGTCCACACCATGTCTTTGTTAGAGTACTCGGGCGGACAAAATGTTTTCGGAAATGCTTGCGGGAATCCCGCAACGAACAAAAACTACTTTTTGGTGCTCGCGGGATTTCCGCAACGAGGAAAAAGTGCTTTTTGGGCTTTGCGGGATTTCCGCAACGAGGAAAAAGTGCTTTTTGGGCTTTGCGGGATTCCCGCAACAAGGAAAAACTGCTTTTTGGCGCTTGCGGGATTCCCGCAACGAGGGAAAACTGCTTTTTGGTGCTTGCGGGAGTCCCGCAAGCATTTCCAAAAACGTTTTGACCATTGCGGACTTTCGTAGACATACCGCTGACTTTATTCTTACGTCGAACTCACGTTATTACAGGACGCTACGGATCGCTTATTGATACAGCGCCTTAGCCAGTGCGTCTATGCCCTCTTCGCCAGGCAAGCCGGGATAGGCACTCCGGAGCGCGGCAGCGAAGGCTTCAGGCGTGGCCTCAGAGGCACGAAGCGCCTTCATCTTCTTGAGGTAATCGATCTTGAAACGCACGTCATCGACTGTGCCCACACCTGCACCGTGGCCGCCGATGAAGTGTGTGGCACCCGAGGCAAGCGACTGCTCAGTGGCCTCGATCTGCGCGTCGATGGCAGCAGGCGTGGCGACTTGGAGGGTGTTGACATGTGACTTCATAGGTGTCCAGTGGGTGTAGAACACTTTGCCGCCGATGAGTATGCCAGCAGCGGGGAAGTCGTTGGTGGCACCGTGAACGAAACGGAAGGAGACGCCGGCATAAGCGACAGGCTTATCGAAGGCCACCTCGCTGACCTTGCCTGTGGGCATAGCCGTGATGGCGTCGCCAAACTGCTGGGCGAATCCCTTCATCATGCCGCCGTAGATGTCGCCTTGCGTGAAGGCGTGCATGCCTTCGGGCATGAGGATGGGATGATCGCCCGTGCCGCCAAGGTGATAGTCAGTGATGCGTTGCACAACGGGCTTGCCGAGCGAGGCCTCATAGGCGTCAAACTCGGCGATGTTGTCCTTAAAGAGCGGTTGCTCGAGGGTGACGAGGCCGTCAGGGCCTTCGATGAGGAAGCTGACATCGCCCATGACATCGTTGGTGTGATAGACATGCAGGCGGAAGTTGCCCAGTTCGAGGGTCTCAAAGCGCCCCTTGGTTGCGGATTGTTCTTTCGCGTTCATTTCTTGGGTTATTAAAGGGTTAGTAAAAGTTTACGAGGACAAAGCTCTGCACTTCGCAAACGCGCAACAAGAAGGCACCGGCGAGTGCGTCAGTTACCCGCCGGTAAGAATCGGCGCGGCGCCGAGAAAATGCCGAAGAGGGATTAACCGAGATTAACTGGGGCTGCTCGGCCGGGCTACTTTTGCCGGCACACGTTAATCCCCCCTCTCTGAATTATGACCGTCATCAATCCCCGTTACCTCTCCTGCCCCATTCGGCAGGTCATCAGTCGCTTCAGCGACAAGTGGTCCATCCTCGTCCTGCGGGCACTGCACGACAGTCGGACGGGCGTCTTACGCTACAGCGAGCTGCACCGCACCATTGCCGACTGCTCGCAGAAGATGCTCACCTCCACGCTCCGCAGGCTGGAGCAAAGCCGACTGATCCACCGCAAGGCATATCCCGAAGTGCCCCCGCGTGTGGAGTATTCCCTCACCGAGACAGGCCGGTCGCTGATGCCCGTGCTCGACGCCCTTGTCGAGTGGGCCACACAACATTTCGACGAGGTGGTGGGCACTTCCCCCGAGCAGTCCTAAAGAGTTGGCCAACCCTCAGGCGCGAGCCTATATTTGCGCACCCATTTACAGGGGATCATTTATAGCTTAAAACAGGGATTAATTACAACTGATTGTTCACCCATGAACATTGCATTGATAGGATATGGCAAGATGGGGCACACCATCGAGCGCCTCGCCCCCACACGCGGGCACCGCATCGCTACCACGATCGACGTGGACAACCGCGAAGCAGCCTTCGCCTCCGACACCTTTCGCCACGCCGACGTGGCCATTGAGTTCACCGGGCCGCAAACGGCCTACGACAACATACTCCGCTGCCTCCGTGCGGGGCTGCCCGTGGTGAGCGGCTCAACGGGATGGACAGCGCGCATGGATGAGCTGAAGGCGCATTGCCACGAGCTCAGTGGCGCCTTCTTCTACGCCTCCAACTTCAGCCTCGGCATGAACCTCTTCTTCGCCATCAACGACCGCTTGGCAGAGCTGATGAATGCTTACCCTAACTACGACGTAAGCCTCACCGAGACGCACCACATCCACAAGCTCGACGCCCCGAGCGGAACGGCCATCACGTTGGCCGAAGACATCATCCGGCGCGTAGACCGTAAAACGAGATGGGTCAAGGGGGAGGCCGCAGCGGCAGATGAGCTCGGCGTGCGATCGGTACGCCAGGGCGAGGTGCCAGGCACGCATGAGGTGATCTATGACTCCACCGCTGACACGATCCGCATCACGCACGAGGCTAAGAACCGCGATGGCTTCGCGCTCGGGGCGCTGCTGGCGGCAGAGTTCATCCGCGAGCGGAAGGGCGTATTCGGTATGAAGGATTTGATGGGACTTTAATTGATAATAATCGGGCGGACACATACACAGCGCGCTTCGCCCCTACATGTAAATAAAAGAATGAAGAAGATATCAAGACGACAGTGGATCTGCTTCAGCATCTGGGCGGTGCTGTACCTGCTGTTTTGCATTTGGATGGTCAACCCATGGCTGCTGCTGGGTGAGTTTGTGATTATGGACATCTTCCTGACCAAGCGCATCCCGTGGGGCGCGTGGAAGCGATCGAAGAACAAGCATGTGCGCGAGGCGTTAGAATGGGTGGACGACATCCTCTTCGCGCTCATCGCGGTGTATTTCATCAACGTATTCGTGTTTCAGAACTACCAGATCCCGACGGCCTCGCTCGAGAAGACACTATTAGTCGGCGACTACCTCTTCGTGAGCAAACTGAGCTACGGGCCGCGCGTGCCCAACACGCCGCTCTCCTTCCCCTTGGTGCAGAACACGCTGCCGTTCTTCAACTGTAAGTCGTACTTAGACTGGCCCCGATGGGGATACAAGCGGGTGAAAGGATTCGGACAGGTGCAGCGCAACGACATCGTCGTCTTCAACTTCCCCACGGGCGACACGGTGGCGCTGGGGCAGCAGAACCCGGATTATTACTGGCTCATCTATGAGAACGGGCGCGATGTGGTAAACACGCGTAAGGACGTCTTCGGCGACATCGTCTACCGCCCCGTGGATAAGCGCGAGAACTATGTGAAGCGCTGTGTGGGCCTGCCCGGCGACACGCTCATGGTGCGCGACAATCGGCTCTACATCAACGGACAACTACAGAAAGATCCCGCCCGCATGCAGCTCTGCTACTTCGTGGAGACGGACGGCACGCGGCTCACCGAGGAGCAGTTCCAGCAGATGGAGATTAGCCGCGACGACCGCAAGCTCGTCTCCGAACCACGTACTGGCGAGGAGCAATTCTATTACGACTACCTCCCGAACATCGGCTTCACGGCTACGAATGGGCACTACAACCCTATCTACCGCCTGCCGCTGACCCGAGAGGCGCTGGCCTACCTCCGCAAGCTCCCCTCCGTGCGCACCATCAAGGTGGAGCCTGACCGCTTGGGCGGACCCACCTTCCCCCCGGGATACCGCACGGGCTGGACGCGCGACAACTTCGGCCCCATCTGGATACCCCGCCGCGGCGCCACCATCGAGCTCAACGAACGCAACTTGGAGCTTTACCACCGCTGCATCATCAACTATGAGGGCAACCGCATGGAGCGCCGCGCCGACGGCGTGATCCTCATCAACGGGCAGCCGGCCACGACCTACACCTTCCGCTACGACTACTACTGGATGATGGGCGACAACCGACACAATAGCGCCGACAGTCGCTCGTGGGGCTTTGTGCCCGAAGATCACATCATCGGCAAGCCCATCCTCGTCTGGCTCTCGATCGACAAAGACCGCAGCATCTTCAACGGAGGCATCCGCTGGAGCCGCATGTTCCGCCGCGTCCGCGCCGACTGACCCCACACCCGCACACCTCCCCCCCCCATGAAACGCCCGCTGACACACTGCGCCCTCGGCCTACTCACGGCCCTGCTGATCGCCGTCTCAGTCGGGCGTTTCTGCGTCGGGCGCTATGCTGTGGCCACGCGCGCCATGCAGCCCTCGCTCCGCCCCGGCGAGCGCATCGTGGTGGATAAGCTCCATCGCCATTACGCGATCCCGCGCAGCGCCATCGTCCTCTTCCGCAGCCCCCACGACGGCCGCACCCTGCTCCTCGGCCGCAGCGTAGGCCTGCCGGGCGACACCCTCAGCGTCACCCCCAGCGGCTACCTCATCCGCGATCGCCTCTACCCCTATCCGGTCGACTCCCCAAGCGTCTACCGTGTGCCCCGCGACCTCCGCCTCTCGCTCCTCACCCTCCTCTGCTTCCTCGACATCCCCGTCCGCCACCTCACCGACGACACGGCCCACTTCCGCCTCCGACTCACCCCCAGCGAGGCCGGGCGCGTCCGGCAGACGCTCCCCCTCATGCTCCTGCCCACGCCCCGCCCTGACCCGTCGGCGCCCCATGCCCGATTCATCCTCCCGGCCGCCCGTTGCCCTCAGCGCATCGACGGCGTCAGCCTACGCCTCTGCCGTGAGGCGCTACTGCGCGAGGCGCGTGGCCACGCCGCGATCCGCTCCGGCCGCCTCTTCATTGATGGGCAACCTGCCACTACCTACACTTTTCGCGAGGATTACTACTGGATTCTCTCCGACAACGCCGCCGTAGCCATCGATTCGCGCCACCTCGGCCCCATCCCCCGCTCGGCCATCGTCGGCCTGGTAGTGGGGCGTTGAGAGGGAGGGGATGACCCGGCGCGCCCTGAAAGGGCAATAAATCCTTCGTCCCACAACAAGTCACGTGCACATTGCTTTGGGGGCGCTACGAGACCATGCCGCCCCTCAATCCGTTTCTGATTAATAACTACAACAACACCCGAGTTATTAATCACAAACGGATTATTAACTACGATTACATCGGAGTTATTAATCAGAAACAGATTAATAACCACAATCACATCGGAGTTATTAATCAGAAACAGATTATTAACTACAGACACATCGGAGTTATTAATCAGAAACAGATTAATAACTACAGACACATCGGAATTATTAATCAGAAACGGATTAATAACTACAATCACATCGGAGTTATTAATCCGAAACTGATCGAGAGCTTCCACCCGTCGGAAGCAGGTAATCAGAAACGGATCGAGAGCTTTCACCCATCGGAAGCAGAAACCCATACTATGTCGTTACAGCGCCGAACGATTCCGAATAGGGTAACGAGTCTAAGGTGCCTCCGCCTTACGTTACTTTTACGCGACCCAAAACGAAAAACAACCAATGGCAATATGGACGAACAAATCCTTCAATACGTGTGGAAACACAAGCTCTATCGCGAGGCAGAATGGCTCACCACCGACGGTCAACGCCTCGAAGTGATCAGCCCAGGCATCCACAACCGAGACGCGGGCCCCGACTTCTTCAACGCCCGACTGCGCATCGATGGCACCATCTGGGCGGGCGACGTGGAAATCCATACGCGCGCCTCTGACTGGCGACGCCATGGGCACGACCGCGACCCGGCTTACGACTCCGTCATCCTGCACGTCGTCAGCATCAGCGACGACATCATCCACCGATCCAACGGCAGCCCCATCCCGCAGATCGTCCTCCGCATCCCCGAGCGCGTCATGCGCAGCATCGACTGGCTCTTAGCCCGCGACCAGCCCACGCCCTGCCTCTCGCGCCTCGGCGACATCGAGCCCCTCCGACTCACCGCCTGGATGGCAGCCCTGACCTACGAACGCCTCGAACGCAAAACGGACGACATCATACACCGCCTCGCTCGCACACACGACGATTGGAACGAGACGTTTTACATCACCCTCACCCGCAACTTTGGCTTCGGCACCAACAGCGACGCCTTCGAGTGGCTCGCCACCCACCTGCCCTCCAAATGCATACGCCGTCAGAGCCACAGCCTCCTCCAGATCGAGGCACTCCTCTTCGGCCAAGCCGGCATGCTCGACGGCGATCCGATCGACAATTACCACCGCAACTTGCAACGCGAACACGCCTTCCTTCGCCGGAAATACAACCTGCCACCACCCATCGGGGGGCACCTCTTCAAGCAGTTCCGCACACGCCCCATCAACTTCCCCCACCTGCGACTGGCACAACTGGCCGCCATCTGGGCACACCACGACACACTCTTCTCCGAAATCTTAGCGCCCAACGCCACCGCCGACCGCCTCCTGCACCACTTCCGCGCCACTCCCTCCGACTACTGGGCCACCCACTACCACTTCGGCGGCCCCGCGCCCATCCACAAGACCACCCTCGGCCTCGCCTCCGCCCGCGGACTCCTGATCAACACCGTCGTGCCCATACTCTTCACCTATGGCAAACGCCGCCACCTCCCCGAGCTCTGCGAACGCGCCCTACAGCTCCTCGACGACCTGCCGCCCGAACGCAACGCCATCGTCCACACCTTCACTACCGCCGGCCTCACCACCCACAATGCCGCCGACACCCAAGCCCTCATCCAGCTCCGCCGCGAATACTGCGACAAGCGCCGCTGCCTCTCCTGCCGCATCGGCTTCAGTCTGCTCAAAAAGGTGGTGGTGGAATAACTACCCTTTGACTACCCTCTAACTACCCTTTAACTACCCCCTCTCATAGGTTACAAACGAGAGCGCGTAAGCATTCTTCTCGTCCGCCACAAGCTCCGTCCGTTCTATCTCCCTCCACGCCCCCCAATCGACGGAGGGGAAAAAGACATCCGCCTCAGGGAAGGTGTGATGCACACGCGTGAGGTAGATCCGGTCAGCCACCGGAAGCAGCTGTCGGTAGACCTCCCGCCCACCGATGACAAAGGCCGCCGCATCCCCCCTGCAAGCCTCGATCGCCTCCCCCACGGAATGCACCACAAGGCAACCCGCGCAACAAACATCTGCGCGCGTAGAGAGTACGATGTTGCGACGATCGGGCAGTGCCCCCTTCGGCAGCGAGTCAAACGTGCGTCGCCCCATAAGGACGGTGTGGCCAAGCGTCAAGCGTCGGAAATGCTTCATGTCAGCCGGCAGATGCCACGGCAATTGATTTCCCCGGCCGATGGCATCGCGTTCGTCGAGGGCAGCAATAAGAGATAACATAGTCTATGAGTAAATAATAATGTGTGTGTATGGGCGGCCTCAACACTCCGCCCGTGGAGGATAAAAAGGAATCAAACCGAGACACGCCCCGCTATGTGCGGATGGGGGTGGTAATCGGTCAAGTGAAAGTCATCGTATTGGAAGTCGAAGAGGCTCCTTCGCGTGGCATTCAGCTCCATGTGCGGCAGGGGGCGCGGCGTGCGCGAGAGTTGCAGGCGCACCTGCTCCAAATGATCCCGATAGATATGCGCATCACCCAGGGTGTGGACAAAATCACCCACCCGAAGCCCCACAACCTGCGCCGTCATCATGAGCAGCAGCGCGTAGGATGCGATGTTGAACGGCAGCCCCAAGAAGAGGTCGGCGCTACGCTGGTAGAGCTGCAAGCTGAGGCGCCCGTCAGCCACATAAAACTGGAAGAGCAAATGGCAAGGCGGCAAGTTCATGCGCCCCAAGTCAGCCACATTCCACGCGCTGACGATGAGCCGCCGCGAGTCGGGCCGGCACCTAATCTCGTCCACCACCTCGCTGATCTGATCGATCGTCCCGCCGGCATAGTCAGGCCAAGAGCGCCACTGGTAGCCATAGATATGCCCAAGGTCACCGTTGGCATCGGCCCACTCGTTCCAGATGCGCACGCCATGCTCCTGTAGGTAGTGCACGTTCGTATCGCCCCGGAGGAACCAGAGCAGTTCGTAGATGATGGATTTCAGGTGCAGCTGCTTCGTGGTGAGCAGCGGAAAGCCTTGGCTCAGATCGAACCTGAGCTGCCGGCCAAAGACGCTGACGGTGCCCGTCCCCGTACGATCCTCCTTCACGCATCCTTCGCGGAGCACGTCGTTCAGCAGATCTAAATATTGCTTCATGATGATGTATTGAATGTCTATGGATGAACGGGGGGCAAAAATAGAAGGGCAGGGGGCAAAGCATCAAGCGCACTTCAGCGGAGCGGCTTCTAAGGCTCCTCCCCCTCCCGTCACGCCACGTGCCGACGCTTTTTCGAGAATTTTCTTCTCGTCACGCCGCGTGCCGACGAGCAAATGAGATTTTTTGCGCCGTCACGCCACGTGCCGACACTTTTTCGAGAATTTTCCTCCCGTCACGCCGCGTGCCGACGTTTTTTTGAGAATTTTCCTCTCGTCACGCCACGTGCCGACGTTTTTTCGAGAATTTTCTTCCCGTCACGCCACGTGCCGACATTTCCAAGCAATTTTCACCGTCACGCCGCGTGCCGACGCCCTTTTCCCCACCTTTTTATACCCTACCACCCCCACCCACTATCCTCAACAAACACCCACCATCCCTTAAAAGACTGCAAAAAACAGCCCGCCGCATGAACCTTCCACTTTGAGGGGTGTTTTATATGCGAGGTTGGGAGTTGAGACCCCAGCCTCTTATAGATAAATAGTTGTTTGTTTTAGTTGATTTGAAGAAAGGTCTGGCTGTGAAGTCCGACCTTTTTTTATGCCCTTATGTGGCGCCTCGCTCAGCCCGTTCCCCCTATCGTTTTTATTCTACTTTCGCGCCCAATTCATTCAAACAAAACAGAGAAACCGTATCATCATGGTAAAAGAATCAACCGAGAAATTACCCTACAAAGTAGCTGACATCAACCTGGCCGACTTTGGCCGCAAGGAGATTGAAATAGCCGAACACGAAATGCCAGGCCTGATGGCGCTGCGCGAGAAATATGCCGGCCAAAAGCCACTGGCTGGCGCACGCATCACCGGATCGCTGCACATGACCATACAGACGGCCGTACTGATTGAGACCCTCCTCGATCTCGGCGCCGACGTGCGCTGGGCCAGCTGCAACATCTTCTCCACGCAAGACCACGCCGCAGCAGCCATCGCTGCCGATGGCGTACCCGTCTTTGCGTGGAAGGGTGAGACATTAGAAGAATACTGGTGGTGCACGAACGAAGCCCTGAGCTTCCCCGGTGGCAAAGGCCCGCACCTCATCGTCGACGACGGCGGCGACGCCTCCCTGCTCGTACACCGCGGCTATGCGGCCGAGAACGACCCCACACTGCTCGATCGCAAAGGGAGCAACCGGGAAGAGCAAGTGATCATCGACCTACTCAAGCGCGTCCATGAAGCCACACCAACACGCTGGCACAACATGCTGAAGGAGATGAAGGGCGTATCCGAAGAGACCACCACCGGCGTCCATCGCCTCTACCAGATGATGGAGCGCGGCGAGCTGCTCGTCCCCGCCATCAACGTAAACGACTCGGTCACGAAGTCCAAGTTCGACAACCTCTACGGCTGCCGCGAGTCGCTGGCTGACGGCATCAAGCGAGCTACAGACGTGATGATCGCCGGCAAGGTGGTCGTCGTAGCCGGCTACGGCGATGTAGGCAAAGGCTGCTCACACTCCATGCGCTCCTACGGCGCCCGCGTGCTCATCACCGAGATCGACCCCATCTGCGCCCTGCAGGCCGCAATGGAAGGCTTTGAAGTCACCACGATGGAAGAAGCCGTGAAGGAGGGTAACATCTTCGTCACCACCACCGGCAACTGCGACGTCATCACCATCGACCACATGCGCCAAATGAAGGATCAAGCCATCGTCTGCAACATTGGCCACTTCGACAACGAGATACAAGTAGACCAGCTACAGAACTTCCCCGGTATCGTCCGCCTCAACATCAAACCACAGGTCGATAAGTACACCTTCCCCGACGGGCACGCCATCTTCCTCCTGGCTGAAGGACGCCTCGTCAACCTCGGCTGCGCCACAGGGCACGCGTCGTTCGTGATGAGTAACTCCTTCACCAACCAGACACTGGCGCAGATCGACCTCTGGCAGAAGGACTACAAGCCGGGCGTCTACTGCCTGCCCAAACACTTGGACGAGGAGGTGGCTCGCCTCCACTTAGCCCGCATCGGCGTGAAGCTCTCGAAGCTGACACAAAAACAAGCCGACTATATCGGCGTCCCCGTCGATGGGCCATTCAAATCAGAAATCTACCGGTACTGACGAGTCTTTGTCTCTACTGTTAATTTGTTTAATTGTTTAATTGTTAGTTGTTGTGGTCGGGCATTGGACGTGAGTCCCGTGCCCGATCCTTTTTATCGAACAGCCTATACGTAATCCATACTTTTGACACCGTAACACTACACACCCGACAATAACCAGCGACGATATGACAAACGTGATACTCGTTGACGACCACGAGCTGTTCCGCCTCGGCATACGAGGATCGCTGCGCCAAACAGATGTCCACATCATTGGCGAGGCCGACTGCGGCAAACGACTCTTCCAACTGCTAAAGCAACTGCGCCCCGACCTCATCTTCCTCGACATCATACTGCCCGACATGACCGGCATCGACATTGCCCGAAAGCTGCGGGAGACACACCCGGGCATTCGGATCCTCATCCTTTCGTCAGAGAATACGACAGACACCGTCAAAGACCTGCTACAGATCGGCATAGACGGCTTCATCAGCAAGCGGCGCTGCAACTCGGTGGAGCTGAGCAAAGCCGTGAGGGTGATCATGGAAGGCGAATGCTACTTCGGACGCGACATCTCGACATTGATGTACAACATCGTTATGGCCAAGCGGCGGACACAGCGGGGGAGCGAACCGAGCTTCACTGACCGTGAGGCTGAAGTGATCCGCCTCTCGCACGAGGGGCTGTCGGCTAAGCAGATTGCGGAGATGATGGGAATCAGCCATCGCACAGTCGAAACGCACAAGACACACATCTTCAATAAGCTGGGCATAAACAACACGTATGAGATGATACAGTATGCCATCAAATGCGGCATCATCAGCCCAGACGGTTGAGGCTTCGCAGACCCTCACTACACACACCACACACATCAGAAGAATTTTTTCTCCATAAACATTTTACACTACACACTAAAAATCAACCGAAATGAAAAGGAACTTCATCCTGAGTTTGCTTTTGGGTTCGGTGATGGCTGGCGGCGCTTTGCAGGCGCAGCAGGCCGTACCGAACGAGACAGTCGACCCGACCGAGGTCGACACCACCCTCTATCTTGAAGAGCAGGTCGTCGTCGGCCACCGCATGAAGCGGCTGAGCCTCTTCCGGCTGCCCGTCACCCTGTCCGAGACACCGCTGACGATGTCCATCGTAGACGCTAAGGCGCTGCGCGACCTGAACATCACCGACCTCCTCCAGATCCACAAGACGACGGCCGGCGTCCGCGTCATGAACAACTACGGCGGCTTCCACATGTTCCGCGCACGCGGCATGGACGGCCTCGTACTCCTCTCAAACGGCATCCGCGACGAGCGCGCGGAGATCTACTCCTGCGCGCCGACCTCATCGTTCGTCGGTGTGGACCGCGTGGAAGTGATCAAGGGTCCGTCGTCCGCATTGATCGGCCACTCGGCCATCGGCGGCATCATCAACGTGCTCTACAAGCAACCCGCGGCACGCACATCAGTCGACGCGCGCATCGCCTACGGCAGCTGGAACACGTACACCGCACAAGTGGGAGCCACCGGTGCCCTCTCGCCCACCGTCAACTTCCGACTGGACTACACGGGCATCCAAAGCGATGGTTGGAGGGACAACACCCGCCGCTCGAACAACATCTACGCCGCATTAGACTTCCGGCCTAACGACCGCAACAAGTTCTCCTTCTCGGCCATCGCCTACGACAACCGCGTGCACACCGATCCGGGTATCCCTCGCTTCCAGAACGACATCTTCGACTTGGCCGGCAACAAGGTGTACAGCAAGGGCGACATCCCCGAGGGCATCGACCTGGCCAAAACGACCCTAACGTACATCAACGACCACCTGAACGACAAGCACATCTCGTCGACCAACATCTGGGAGCACAACCTCTCGGAGAACTGGCTGCTGAGGGATGTACTGGGCTTCTCGTACAACACACTCACCTACCTGCAGTCTGAGGAGTTCTCGCACCTGACGTCGAAGACACCCGGCCGATACAAGCATTATTACATGAACGGCAGCGAGAAGGTTTACATCAGCGTCGACTCCATCCTGCGCGAGCCCTTCCACTTCGACTACGACAACTACTTCGCCGGCAACCAGCTCTCCGTCCAGGGCGAGTTCGAGGCCCTCGGCATGCGCCACCTCGCCTCCTTCGGCTACGACTTCTCTTACATGAGCCTCAAGCGCTGGCAGGGGCAGGTGTTCTCCGGCCCGGCCATCAGCACCGTCATGTCCATCCGTAACCCCATCAATAACCCGGGCTACCTGAATGAGAAGTTTACGCGCATCATCGACTTCATCGAGTATTACCACTCCCTGGCTGCCTTCGATCAGATCAACGTCACCGACCGCCTCGCGGCCATGCTCGCCCTGCGCTACAACATGTTCCGCCGCAACATAACGACCAGCAAGTCGGACAACCGCGTCGTCACCGAGAAGGGCGAGCCCGCTATCCTGACCGACAACGCCCCGACCTTCAAGGTGGGCCTCGTCTACGAGCTCACGCCCGGCAGCCGCGTCTACGCCTCCGTCTCCAACTCCTTCCGCCCCATCCGCACCGTCGGTGACAACAACTACGTCTACTTAGACAACAAAGGCCGCACCATCTCCCCGAACTCCACCGGCAAGGTCTACGACCCCGAGCGCGGCATGCAGTACGAAGCCGGCATCCACTCGCGCTTCGGCACTTTGCTGGCCCTTGAGCTGGCCGGCTTCCACATCGAGAAGACCAACATCGTACAGAAATTTGGCACGAACGCAGCCGGGAAGAGCGTCATCGGGCAGGTCGGCACCGTCCACTCCGACGGCTTCGAGATCGACGCCACCCTCACGCCCTCGCCCTACATCGACCTGCGCGCGGGCTACGCACTGACGCTGGCCAAGGTGGGCGAATACTCCAGCACGGAGTTTGCCCGGGCCGCTTTCAAAGGCAACTACCTGCCTTACTCGCCCGTCCACACGGCCTTCGGCTGGCTCTTCTTGAACAACAATTCGGAGCGCCACCGCTTCCGCGTCGGTCTCGGCTTCGACTACGCCAGCGAATCCTACGCCGATCTGGCCAACGCGATGCGCTTCGACCCGGCCTTCGTGGCTAACGCCATGGCCAGCTACCGATACAACAAGTTCTGGACGCTGCAGCTGAACGTCGATAACCTCTTCGACAAGCGTTACGCCAAGGCGGCCGAGAACACCATCCAGTGGCTCCCCGAACCGGGACGCAACATCACGGTGTCGGCCATCTTCCACATGTGATTTATCGTCACACAGAAAGCAAATTGCCAACCACGCCCCCGACAATTTTGGAGGCATGGTTGGCAATTTGTTTTGGGAATGCTTGCTCAACCCCAAGCCTTATGATCAAACGGACAATAAGGCGCGCCCTCCCGAACGATTGCCTCCCCCGGATGTTTCTATTTTCGCCCGCGCTTTGGCAGAGGCCGAGCGTTTAAGTACAATTTGAAGGGCGTTTGAATGCCATGCACGCCATGCAAAGGCAAAATGAGGGTCATTTCGGGCCTTGCACGCCATGCAAGGTGCAAAATGAGGGTCATTTCGGGCTTTGCACGCCATGCAAGGTGCAAAACGTGGCAAGTTTCGGAGCTTGCACGCCGTGCAAAGGCAAAAACGTGGTGGGTTTCATGGCCCACACGCATAAATGCTTCATGTTGCGGCCTAAATGATTCGAGCCATGAATAATAACCCCTCATATCAACCCCAACACATCATCACCCATGATCACAGAAAGAATCACCCACGAACTCCGCGCCCTCGGATCGGCAACAAAGGCGGCCGACCTATCGCGCTTCTTCAAGACCGGCCCGGGCGAGTATGGCGAGGGCGACCGCTTCCTCGGTGTGCCCGTGCCAGACGTGCGACGCGTGGCACGGACGCATCAAGCGAATACCCGGGCTGAGGAAGCTGGCCTATTGCTCGAAAGCCCCCTGCACGAGGTGCGCCTCTGCGGCCTGCTGATCCTTGTGGAGCATTATGAACGGGCCAAAAGTCCGGCCGTGCGCGCCGCCGTGGCCGACTTTTACGAGGCGCACCGCCACCGCATCAACAACTGGGACCTCGTCGACCTGACGGCTTACAAGATCCTCGGCCGCGAGACTTTTGACACGAACGACGCCGACCGCTTGCGCCGCCTGGCTGAGTCTGAACGGATGTGGGACAAGCGCATCGCCATCGTCGCCACCATGCACTGGATCCGGCAGGGCCACACCGCCCTCGCCTTCGAGCTGGCCCTCCGCAACCTCACCCACCCGCACGACCTCATGCACAAAGCCAACGGCTGGTTGCTCCGCGAGGCCGGCAAACGCGACGTCGTCACCCTCTGCGACTTCCTCCGTACACACATCGAGCGCATCCCCCGCACCACCCTCCGCTACGCCATCGAGCGCTTCCCCGCTGAGGATCGACGCGCATTCCTCGCCCTTGGCAAAACGAATAATGGGTAACCCATGACCGACCCCTTCACCACCATCGAACCCGCCAGCGTCCTCACGCTCACCGAGCTGAACCTCACCATCAAGCAGGCTCTCTCGGGCGCCCTGCCCGACACGTATTGGGTGCGCGCCGAGACGAGCGAAGTGCGCGTAAACGCCTACTCCGGCCACTGCTACTTAGAATTCATCGAGAAAGACGAGCACACCGGCCAGATCGCCGCCCGAGCGCGCGGCACCATCTGGGCCAGCCGCTTCGGCATGCTCCGCCCCTACTTCGAGCAGGAGACCGGACGCCCCTTCACCTCCGGCCTGAAAGTGCTCGTGTGCGTCTCCATCGAGTTCCACCCCCTCTACGGCCTCTCCCTCACCGTCCACGACATCGACCCCACCTTCACCGTGGGCGACATGGTGCGCCGGCGTAAGGAGATCATTCGGCAGCTGCAATCCGATGGCGTCTTCGACCTCAACCGCGCCCTGTCGCTCCCTCCCCTGCCCCAGCGCATCGCCGTTATCTCGTCTGCCACAGCTGCGGGTTATGAGGATTTCACGGATCAGCTTTTACACAACGAATACGGCTTCCCGTTTTATGTCAAGCTCTACCCCGCCCTCATGCAGGGCGAGCGCACCGAGGCCAGCATCATCGCCGCCTTGGATCGGATTTACGCGCACCATGAGGCGTTCGACGCCGTCGTCATCATCCGCGGCGGCGGCTCCACGGCCGACCTCAGCAGCTTCGACTCCTACGCCCTCGCCGCCAACTGCGCACAGTTCCCCCTGCCCATCATCACCGGCATCGGCCACGAGCGCGACGACACCGTGGTCGACCTCGTGGCTCACACCCGCCTCAAGACGCCCACGGCCGTGGCCGCTTTCCTCATCGATTGCATGGCCCTTCGCCTCACCGAGCTGACCGAGCTCCGCGATCGCCTCTGCCGTGCCACCAATACCCGCATCGAACGTGAGCAACAAACCCTCCACACCGTAGCCTCGCGCTTCCCGCTCTTGGTCGCGGGCCACATCGAACGCCGCCGCACAGAGTGGCATCGCCTCTCGGCACGCCTCGCCGCCGTTCCCCAGCTCATCGAGCGCCACCGCGAACGCATCGCCGCCCTACCCCTCCGCCTCCGTCGCGCTACGGACAGCCTGCTCATGCGCCGCCGCCACACCCTCGAGCTCAGCGAGCAACACATCCGCCTCGCCTCCCCCGACCTGCTCCTGCGTCGCGGCTACACCCTCACCCTCCGCGACGGCATCATCGTCAAGCACGCCGCCTCGCTCTCCCCCGGCGACGCCGTTACCCTCCGCTTTGCCGATGGCGAACGGGAAGCACAAATCGTTTAATGGTCAATGATTATTCCTGTACCCGGCTGTAGGGGCGTATCGCATACGCCCAAGCACCTACCAACAAAGAATTCCCTCATTTTTCATTTTTAGTTTTTCGTTTTTAGTTCCCCCACCCATGTCAGACAAAAAAGAAACCTACACCACCGCCATCACCAAGCTGCGGCAGATCATCGAAGACATCGAGCGCGGCGAGTTAGACGTCGACGTCCTCTCCGCCAAAGTCAAAGAAGCCGGCCGGCTCATCAGCCTATGCAAAGAGAAGCTCCTCAAGGCCGACGAGGAGGTGAAGAAGATCCTCGACGAACTCGATGAGTAAGCCCATGCCACACACCATCCTCATCGTGGCGGGCGGCCGCGGCACCCGCATGGGCAGCGAACAGCCGAAGCAATTCCTGCCCCTCGCCGGTCGCCCCATCTTGATGCACACCATCGAAGCCTTCGATCGTTGGGACAACACCTCCGACCTGCTCCTTGTGCTCCCCGCCGACCAACGCGACACCTGGCAGCAGCTCTGCGAAACCCACGCCTTCCGCCGCCCGCACCGCGTCGTCTCTGGCGGCGCGACACGCTTCCATTCCGTCCTGAACGGCCTCCGCGCCCTCCCCACCACCAGCGGCCTCATCGCTGTGCACGACGGTGTGCGCCCGCTCGTCTCCCCGTCCGTCATTGCCGCATGCTTCGCAGCAGCGGAGGCTTATGGCGCAGCCATCCCCGTCCTCCCCATGATCGAATCCGTGCGCCAAGTCGACGCTGATGGCCGCAGCCACTCCATCGACCGCGAGCAGTTGCGCATCGTCCAGACCCCGCAAGTCTTCCGCGTCGACATCCTCCGCGCCGCCTACCTCCGCCCCTACGATCCGCGTTTCACCGACGACGCCTCCGTCGTAGAAGCCTCCGGCGCGCCCATCCGCCTCGTCCCCGGCAACCGCGAGAACATCAAGCTCACCACACCGATGGATCTTGCTCTCGCGGAAGTGCTGATGAAGGGGGAGGATTAATGGTGAATGGATAATTGTCAATCGTCAACCGATGCGACCTGAAGAGCCGCCTCGGGGGAGACACCCTCCCCGCCTCGGGGAAGACACTCTTCCTGCCTCGGGGAAGACGCCCTTCCCAATGACTCACAGACAAAGCATGCGTTGCGTCTCTCTTATAATGGATTGCGAATCATGGATGCACCCGGGGCGGCCTGGAAGGTCGCCGGATGATAGCCCGGGGCGAAACCCCGGGGAAAGGGGCGAAAACAAAAAAAATCCCCGCCCCCTTGCAAATCAGCCCCAGCAGGCAAGGGATTGATTATACAAGAGGGCAGGGAATCGGACAGGCACCTTGGACTATAATCCAGCGCCCCTTCAGGCCACTATCCCACAAACTGCCGGACGACGGCGTAAACCATCAAGGCCAATACCCCCCCGAGGGCGACAAAGAGGGAGCGGCGCGAGCGACCAATGACGACGCGCAGGGCGAAGAAGAGGACGACATAAACCCCAATGAGCTGCACGAGGTCGAAGCGCACCGAGACGGAGGCCCAAGGCAGGCAACTGAAGCGATCGACAACAGCGACAAGCATATGCGTGAGCTGCTCCACGACAACTTGCAAGGCCGAAAGTCCGGGCGTGCCCACCGGCAAGGCAACCCACACGAGGGCCGCGGGGATGAGCAGTGTGGCGGCCAAGGAGAGGAAGAAGTTGGAGAAGAGAAAGACGAGCGAGGCGCTGCCGAAATAGTAACAACAAAGAGGAAAGGTGCCGATCTGCGCGGCCAAGCTGATGGCCACGAGGCGCCAAGGGGGAGCGATCAGCGGGTGATGCACGTCGATAAGGCGCGTGATGCGGGGAGCAAGCAACAGGATGAAGAAGACGGCTGCGAAGCTGAGCTGAAAACCGACATCGAAGAGGCGGAGCGGGTCGCCGACGAGCATCAGCAGCGCTGTAGCGGCCAACGTATTGTAAGGTTCAGGATTGCGGCAGATGGCCACACCGATGAGGTAGATCGTCAACATGGTGGCTGCACGGACAGCCGGCGCCGAAAGCCCCGACACAGCAGCGTAACCCCACGCAACGACGATCATCAAGCCGCAGCGAATGACTCGGAAAGGCGTCGTCCGGGGCAGGATGGAGAGCAAGAGGGCAAGCGCGCCGCTGACGAGTGCCACATGGAAGCCGCTGACGGCCAAAAGGTGCGCCACCCCAACGACGGAGAATCGTTGCCTCAACTCGCGCGTCATGGCGCTCCGCTCATTGACCGTGAGCGAGGCCAACACGGCGTGCTCATCGGCCGAAAGGCGCAGCTGCCCGAGCCGTTCCACTACGCGCCCCTGCACTTCCCGCGCCGCCTGCTGCCATTGCGACGGCTGCGTGCGCCCCGGATCATCAAGCCGCCGCTCAGCCAAAGCCGTCGATTGTATGGCCAAGAAAACGGTGAGGCATGCCAGTACCACACCCATGATTTTCGGCGTTGCTAAACGGAGCTCGCGCGGCGCCTCCCCACGTCGCAGGGAGCACGCAAGCACCACAACAGCAGGGATCAACAGCAGGACAGACCATTGCTGGAGCGGGTAACAGACCTCACACAGGGTGCCGGCAATCCACAAAAAAAGCGGCCTCGCTAAAGGCCGCTTTCTCAATTCATTTGTTTTAGTTGAAGTCATGCACTGGATGCTAACCGTTCATATATACGTGCATCACGCTTTATTTCCACTCACTTTCGCCCACAGGAATCGCGCAGCAAACCACATGTGTCGCCCAAGCGTCGGCAACGTCCCGTAGTAGTGGCACATAATGCGGTAACGTTCCGCCAGAGAGGCCTTGCGATTACGCGTCGTCATGCCCTCGGCCTCATAATTCACCAACCGCATCCGCGAATTGACGATCCGCTGCGCCTGTTTCATGCAACGGATACACCAGTCGAAGTCGGCCGAAAAGCGGTATTGCAAATCATACATCGGTGCCACGCTGCGCTTCACAACAAACGCCTGATGACAGACGCGCATCCCGGTACGAAATCCGCGCCACGTCAGCACATCCGGCGCCTTCAACCGACGTGCCGCAATAAACCGTCCTTCGCTGTCGGTCACATCCGTCTCACCGTAGAGGATGTCAGGCATCCCATTCCGTTCGGCCACCTCGGCCAGCTGAGCCACTGTCTCCGGCGATTTAAAAGTGTCTCCGGCATTCAGGAACCACAGGTAATTGCCCGTTGCCCGTTTTAGTCCCTTGTTCATCGCGTCATACAGCCCGCGATCCGGTTCCGAAACGGTCACGCAACGCATCGGCTCCATGCCACGCTGCATGCGTTCTTCCCCCATCTCCGCCTCCCAATGTGCGACTTGTTCCATCGTTCCGTCCGTCGATCCTCCGTCGATCACGAGGTATTCCATTGCTCCATGCGTCTGCTCACCGACGCTCTGCAACGTCCGTTCCAGCACCTTCCGGGCATTGTATGTAACCGTAATGATAGAGAAGAGGGGGGGCACAGGGAAATAACAATTAGTGCAGATAGGGATTGTGAGGAAGCTCGAGCACTTGGAAATGATTCCTCCGCAAATCCTCCAGCAACTCTGTGCCTGGCATCTCTTTGAAGATTATGGCACATAGATTGTTATGAGGAATAATGCGAAGTCTACAAATCAGATCCCAGAAAAAGAAGGATCTATTCAATTTACGTTCCAACCGTTTATCGATCGGAATTTTCTTCTGATCACCCCAAGAAGCAGGTATCGGCTTCAGTCGGATATTGACACCCTTAAAAGCAATGCAGGGAAGCCCCATTCCCATCGCAACTTTCTCGACTTCTCTTTCCGATAATTTGAAAACATAATTGCCGACTACTTCCCATGAATAACGATTCTTCCATAGCTTGTTGATCAAATTCGGGTTGAACAGGTCGCAGAAGTTCTTCAAAAAGACCAAAGAGGACATCTTACAAAACACATCCGTCGGCTCAATCAACACCACGCCCTTTTTGGCCACTCGAATCATCTCATACAATCCTAAGTAAGCGCGTGGAAAATGATGGAAAGACTCCTTACACAAGACGTAATCGAACGTATCCTCGTCATATTCAATTTGCTCGACATTTATCCGATCATATGCATCAATCAACTTCAAACGATGCGCTTCTTTCAAGAAGACATCAGAAATATCTGACGCCATTGCCTTCTGGCCTTGTTCCGTAAGATACATCGCCTCAACTCCTGTAAAATCTCCAATGGTCAACCAAGAACAAGACTCTTTCAACAGAGAGTGGAAAACATCGTAAATCCGGCACAATGTTTTGTGAGCTAACGATCCTGGATTTTTCAATGCATATAGATAATCCTGACCTTCCGCAAAATGCTTTTCATGATGATGCATATGAGCCTCATAACTCCGAGCCGAATTCTTCTCACTTCTCGTAATTCTTTCTTCCATCCTATCCAACTATTTCAGTAACAATCATCTCAACAAACGTTGATAAAGCTGGATGTATTGTTTAGCAACAACCGCTTCGCTGTAATTCTCCTCCACCTTTCTCCGTGCATTCCGCGAGAGTTCATCACGATCAGCCTTATTCAGCATCCAATCTATCCCCGCGGCCAAATCATCAGCGTCCTTATACGCGGCAATGTAGCCGTTCTCTTTATGATCTATCATTTCGGGTATACCACCAATACGAAAACCGACACACGGCACTCCACATGCCATTGCTTCCATAATCGTATTCGGTAAGTTTTCCTCCAATGAGGACGTCACAAAAACATCGATCGCATTATACAATGCCACGATCTGACTGACATCAAACACGTAACCCAACGGATACACAGGGATTTTGACGAGGTTGACAAACTCTGCCTTAGCCTCCCCGAAAGCAACAATCCCCATTTTTTCAGCAAGGCATGGATCGACAACTAACAATCGATTAATTGCATCAATCAGATAATAAATTCCCTTTCGTTTATCCGTGACATTCGCTGCTCCAAATAAGATTAATTGCTTGTGCTCTGGCAATCCTAATCGTCTACGACAGTTTTCCTTATCTGAATAAGACTTGAATTGTTGAATATCAATTGGATTAGGGATTGAGACGACACGATGGTTTTTAGTCAAAGCACTTATTTTCGCCTTCCTAGCCAGCCATTGACTGCACCCCACCATCGTAATATTCTCTTCAAAAAAAATCCACTGCTGTTTCTTTTGGAAAACGGCAGTAGATAAATCCCGCTCCTTTTTTGATTGTAAGAAGAAGCATCCCCCGCATTGGCTCATAAAAGACACGCAGTCTCGAGCATGATGACAAATCCCTGTACATGGCCACATATCATGCATTGTCCACACAATAGGCTTACCGATAGCAACCAATCGCTGAACGTCCTTCAGCGATAGGAAACCCTGATTAATCCAATGAATATGAATAATATCTGCCCGTTTGACTTCATTATATCGAGAAATGTCCACCCCTGTATTTGCTTGCGAAACGGCAAAAAGATTCTCTCTATTAAATCCATTGTGAATGAAAATACCCAAACGTTCATACATAAAGCGAATCTTATTCATCCATTTAGACGACCGTATTTTAATGACAGCTGGATCATCAGTCGCTTTATCTCTCACTATCATCGAGACATCAATCCCCTCTTTTCGCAAAGTATCCATCAAACGTTTTGCAGCAATCGCAGCTCCTCCTTTCGAATCTGACGTGTTGAGGAATAGGACTCTCATCGACGAACGAACGTATATTCTTCTTTTGAATCAGAGATTGCAACTATATCAAAACCATTTTTATTGAGGTTCTCTACAGCCACCTTTGTTTTTTGTATTCCGATTCCCTTAAAGCGATGATGAAACTCTACACAAATTTGTGTGACTGGCACGCTTTCTTTCAACAAATCATCAATCACCGCATATTCACTTCCCTCTATATCCATTTTCAGCAAATCGATTTGCTTATGATGGTTCTTCGCCATCAGCGAAGACAACTTATTAACAGGGACTTGAATCGGCCTCCGCTTTTGTTCATCGTATCCCCAACGATTATATGTCGAGCAACTGACGTATTCATCATTCTCAGGAAAATAAAACTCCATTGTCCCATCAAAATCTGAAATGCCGACATCCGAAAAATGAAAAGAAGAGAGACTTTTCTTTTGGATAAATTCTTTTGACCTTGGTGTTGGATCATAAGCAAATACCTCACAATGAAAGTTTTCTATTAGATCCTCATCAAAAGAAATGTCCTCCCCGACTCCGAAAGAATATACGACACTCTTGTCGTGTAAAAGCTCAGGGACAATGTAAAAACCACAATTGTGATCTCCAACCCATTGTATCTTCATTTCTCGCTGTATTGGAAAATTGTACTCCTTACCCAATAAGGAATCTTTGCGAAACTTGATTTCACGAAATAACTTATTCATGAGTTATTCGTTCTGAGATTATATTCAACAAATAATCAAACGGCATACTTGTCCAAGCAATGTTGCGATCCGAATGATCCTTTAGGAAGCTCCCAATGATGGAGAAATACAAATGGAAAACGCCACTACTATCCACATACGCAGAAGGGCGGTATGATTTTAAATAACGGATGATCGGTTTTTTATAGATGTGGAAATTGACGTAATCTTCAGAAACTGCTAAATAGGTATACATTGGATTCCTGAAGGTTTTTCTATTCCGATCTCGAGCACATAATACCATATACAATTTGTGCTTGTATTCAAACAGGTCAAAGTGCCAAGGCTCAATTCTCACGTCTTCTTGGTTCAAGAAATCTCCCGTAGAGGAGAAGCGAAACGATCTATTTAAATCATCAGTCTCTGCTATTTCAATGCCAGTGCATTTCCCATTTCGTCCAATACCAGCATCTCCGTTTAGGAAATATATGAGATGTTTGCTTCGATATCTCAAATAAGAAGGTGATAGCAATTGTCGATCCTCATCATTGCTTGTATAAATCCTAAGTGGCTTACTCCAATTCTGTCCATCGATAGAATTCAATAGCTTTATTTCTCGCAAATAATGACTATTCTCATTTTCTCGCACTATACAATATAGTCGATCTTCAAAAAGAAAAAGTTCTGGATCGGAATTATATGCATCCCCACCCGGATGTTTTAATATGGGATTTTGACTGATCGGATGAAAAACTGTCGGATCATTCGATCGATAAATACATGGATTCTCATATTCAACCAATTCATCCGGGTAGGGAGTCGAGGCCAACCAATAAGAGTATCCATGCCATTTCTTTGGAAAGAATAATATTGATGGGTGTGTCTGGCTCTGCTTGGGATAACCAATAGGTACAGGAATGTTGCACCAGTAATAATTCGCATTTCCAATTACAATACGCTCCTTGTATCGGATATAATCATATCGATCTAGCAGATGCTGGAAAAAGGATTTTAGTTTCATCTTCCCAGCACCCTTATCCCAATAGTAACTCGATGATCTTGGTCTTTATATTCAAGTGAAAGCAGATCGTAAACACCATCGACAGTTGCAATTCGAAGAAAAACATTCACGGGAAATACACCTCTGTATCTTCTCATAATTATTGTCAGCAATTTGATAGTGCTACTCTCATTGTAACAAATGTTTTATTCGATATCGTATTTTATGCCACAGTACCGTATAACGAAAATAATGAATAAAGGCCTGCTTAGCCTTAGAATCTTCATGGAAAGCAAGTGGATTTAGCAAAATGGGACGATCGGACAATTCGACGTCTAAAGCACTGTCGCCTCCATAATTCGTTCCACTGCCATCACTACCATTATGAAAAATAAGAGAACGTCCCGGATAGAGAGAGAGTTTATTGTTCAGAAATGCGGAAGCATACCAACGAATTGCCCACGAGTTATTTTCTCCCTTAATCTGTCTCCTAAGCATTTTTGCAAAATCATATGATCCATCAAAATTAAACTGACGAAGAAGTCTCTTTTGAGTCAACTGGCGCAAAAGTTCTTCTCCATTGGGATTAAAATACACCCATTTATCCTTCCATGTACCCCAACCAAGTGAATCTGTGTGGATTAAGAAGAAATTCTCCGGCAATAACTTCTTTACTGGATAAACATACCCATGCACACTAATAACCTCATCGGCATGTTCATACATCGAAAGCGCCTCGTTCATATATTTCAGGAAGTACGGCGATGTCAACAGATCATCTTCCAAAACAATGATTCGGCCGTACTCATTCACGACTTGAGTTACTCCGTCAATGATGTTTGCTGCCAGTCCCATATTTTCTGCACGCTCGATTAACTTGATTGAACGAAAACCGGTGAACCCTCTTAAGTATGCTCTTGTTTGGCGCACCCCATCTTCGGCAACGCAGTTTTTGGGAGCGTCCGAAAAAATAATCAAATCGCTTTCCGAAGCATATTCGTTTTTCAACAATGCATCGATTGTTTGGCGAGTATGCACCGGACGATTATATGTGAAGAGTACTATAGGTGCTAACCGCATCATAAAGGACAAATAAATCGATTAAAGTCGCCCGTGGACAAGCGATTTATCGAGGATCCCTTTTACGTCAAATAAAACAGTAGGCTGGTTACGCACAAAACTGAAGTCAATCGAACGAAATTCGTCGTGAGCAACCGTTAAAATGATTCCGTCATATTGTTTGGGATCAGGCTGCTGAGAGAGTAAATCAATGGCATATTCTGCTTTTACTTCATCACGCAATGCATGAGGATCATACACATCCACATGAATGCCGAAATCCTTCAACTCATCGATTACATCAACAACTTTCGTATTCCGTGTGTCCGGGCAATTCTCCTTAAATGTAAATCCAAGCACCAATACACGACTTTCAACAATCCGAATCCCGTGACGAATCATCAATTTAACCGTCTTTGAAGCCACAAAACGCCCCATCCCATCGTTGACAGAGCGGCCGGAAAGGATCACCTGAGGATTATAGCCTAAACACTGCGACTTATGCATCAAGTAATAAGGATCAACACCAATGCAATGTCCGCCGACCAAGCCAGGAGTGAATTTCAGGAAATTCCATTTCGTGGCAGCTGCTTCAAGTACCTCCTGTGTATCTATTCCCATACGATCAAAAATCAACGACAATTCGTTAACAAACGAAATATTCACATCACGTTGTGCATTTTCGATCGCCTTACACGCTTCGGCAACTTTAATCGACGACGCACGAAACGTTCCTACAGGGACAATTGATCGATAAAGCATTTCCACTTTCTCGGCGACCTCCTCAGTCGAACCAGAAACAACCTTCTGGATCGTTTCTAATGTGTTTTTTCGGTCGCCGGGATTGATTCGTTCAGGAGAATAACCACAGAAGAAATCAACATTATACTTTAACCCTGAGGCTTTTTCCAAGACAGGCACACAGTCCTCCTCCGTACATCCGGGGTAAACCGTCGATTCGTAAATAACAATATCCCCAGACTTTAACGCCCGACCTACCGTAGCCGACGCAGCCAATAGCGGAGCTAAATCAGGGGTCTTAAATTTCGTAATCGGCGTTGGGACGGTCACAATAAATACCGTACAATCACTTAACTGCTCATTGTCGTCAGTCAGTGTCAAGCCTTTTTCTTCTGTATTGGATAGGACACCCTGCAGCCTGTCACGATCCATTTCTTGGGTGTGATCAAGCCCTTTCTGCAATTCGTCGATCCGTTTACGATTGATATCAAAGCCAACAGTTGGATAATGCTCTGCAAACGCTACCGCCAACGGTAATCCCACATATCCTAATCCTATAATTGCTATTTTCATATTTAATTCATCTTTATATACATTCAACATGGGCTATCGTCTAGTAACTATTCAGCAATAGCCCACCACCAGTCTGTTCGTACCATCAAAGAGGACACGGATAGCTATGTGGTGAGAGACGGAGCTTCTTAGTTGTTTCCATAATTGGAGATGTAGCCTAAGAAAAATATCTGCACCACCTTCAGACCTGAAGATTCCGGAATTCTTTAACTTGATTCTGAGTTTTCTAATTCCCTATTCACTGGCATTGTTGTCTGGAAGGATAAGAAAATCTTCCAAGAAGTTGAAGATGTAGTCGCAACACTTTATGAGTTCGTCCTTTAATCACCCGAAGGGTTTCTTCAAATGGACGACACTTTGTTTGAGCTTGTTGTCCAAACACGTTACCCACGGCCGACTGTTGATGGGCACTTTCAACCTCTCCTTGCGTGTATGTATAGCTCCCTCGAAAAGGGACTCTGCTTGTTTCAACCACTGATCCTTGTCTAATTCATTGAGATACTGGAGCTCTCTTAGGAGGTTCACCAAGCAAACTTGGTGATGGGCGAAGTAGGCATTGTGTCGATCTGTCACGGCAGTCATGTATTTCAAGGAGGCAGCAAACATGTTTTCCAACACCTTGCATCCCATGTAGCAGGCTTGGGACAACAGGGTAAATTGTACAGTTTAGGCGATCCAAGCTCGATCAAGTCGCTGTTGCAGTAGCAATCACTTTCATCGAAGCCCACAATTGCAGAAGTCTTGATGTACTTCAAAGCCTCTGCAAAACGAGTTCATCTCTGTGTGATAGCTCATTCTCTTACTTAGAAATATGTCTACATTGGATAGTTTCTCCTATTTTTTCAACTTTCTTTTTTTGAGGGGGGGATATTTCCCCCCTTATTTGAGAGAATTGGACACACTTATCCTAGGAGTCCGGTAGAGCTTATAAGCTATTGCTTCCATCATATGCTGCGTATGGATCTTTGCAAGCCCCACATATCTGGCAACTCCCGATCGAAACCATCGGTGTATGGAACCAAAGGTCCTTTCTACTTTGTATCTGGTTCTGCTGACAGCCACGTTCTCCCGTTGTTCCCTTTCGGTAATCTTGTGTGTCCTTGTGCCTTTATGCATGAGGCGGCTCCTCAGCTTTATCTGGATGAGTATCTTCCTGTTCTCGGCTGAGTCGTATCCCTTGTCTGCAAAGCCTCCCCCCAAGTAGCTTTGTCTTCTTCAAAGGGTTTTCGAGATGTTTGATGTCACTTTCATTGGCAACGGTGGTTACCTCGGCTAGAATGAGTCCTTTCTCATCCGTAACCGTATGGCGCTTATAGCCAAAATGTAGTTCTCCTACCTTCTTCACTCATCTCTAGCTTCTGCATCTACATTAGGCTTAGTGATTTCTTTGAACATAGCTTCCTCTGAGGCTTCCATAGCACCTTCCTCTTCCCTGTCCGTAACACCCTCATCCTCTTTGCGTCCACGAGGATGACGGGGTGTGCCAGTTATGCTTGCATCAACGATGACTCCGCGCGCTGACAGCGCCCCCCCCTGCGCTGAGGACTGCCTGTTGATTTCATCCAGTACTCTATCATAGAGATCGGCCTCTACTAGGATAGAGCGAAACCGGCAGACCGTTGTACTGTCTGGAGCAGAGTCTTCCATACCAAGACCTGCAAACCGGCTGAAGGACAAACGGTCATTAACTTGTTCCTCAACCTCGCCATCACTTAACCCATACCAAGTTGAGAAGAAGTTCTGTCTTGAACAACACATGGATAGCGTAACCGAGACGACTTGTGGATTTGTGGCCTTTAGTATAAGCTGCCTCGATGATTCCACAGAACGGAATCCAGTCAATAATCTTGTCTATCTGTGAGAAGAAGGCATGCTTGATCTTTCGCTGGCCGAGAAGTAAATCGGCAAAACTCAGAGAAAAAGGTTGTTGTTTCATGCTATAAAGCTACTAAAAACGAAAGGAGGGGCATCGAATAGTTTTGCAGAGGTCTCGAGGTGGAAAATTGTGCTGTGGTCGGGAGCCTTTTTATCCATATTATTCTCGAAAACGCGAGAAGGAAGGAGATCGAATCATTGATGCGTTCTTCCAAGGCCTCGTCACCCACATCATACCATATTCCAAGCACAAGCAGCAGGATTTTGAACATGAGCGCCGGGTAAGCCGGATGCCCACGGCATTTTACGTCTTAGTATGCCTCCAATTGAGGCACGTGTTGATCGGCCGTTAGTCGATGATTCTCGATTTGGAAGAGAAATTTGTCTTATAGAGTGGATCTCGATCATAAAGTCGCAATAATTCGGTCTTCATTTAGTTCTATGCTGTGCCATGATTGGGATTTATTTTACGATCGATTGTGTTGATTCAATTATGGTATATCGGCTCGGCTTTTTGGCGGCAGCGATGCTTGGAGATCCTTGCGTAGCAAGGATTCTCCTTATCTATTACCTATCAGTTAGACAGGTGCTATCTTTAGATCTTATTTATTTTTCAGAAAAACAGCCATATAACCATTTGGCTTTGAAAATGGAAATCCAGAGACTCCCCATAACAGCTTAAAAATCAGGTTGATAATCCTAAACAATATACTATATGAGTAAGGATTGACTTGATAAGCCCCACGTCTCAGCCTTATTCTTACAGGGGAGATAGAATATTCTCCTGGAATTTGTTGTTGTGGATTCGAATAGTAATCGAGAATAGTCTTAGGCGGATAGGGCCTGATATGGTCAATACAAGTAAAAAAATCCGCGGTTAATAATGGACTTCGGATAATAATATGTCCGCCAGGTTTCGTAATACGAATAAGTTCGTCTAGAAACCGAATGATTTGGGGATATGCGACGTGTTCTATCACATGAGAGCAATGTACAACATCAAAATGGTTCTCGGGAAACTTATTATTCAGAAAATTAATGTTATACGTTTCAATCCCCATCTGCTCTACCTTCTTTGCCAAATCCTTATTAATTTCCACCGCGCAACACTGAAATTGATATCGTTCTTTCACTAAACGAATAAAGCGTCCCAATCCAGCTCCAATTTCAATATAAAGTTTTTCTTTGTCATCTATTTTGCGCAAAAAATTGAGGATCATCTCGTCCTCCCTTTGCTGGGTTTTTTTATCATAAAAACCAAGTAATTTAACATAAATACCTTTTAAGTCCATACTGTCATTCGTGTCTTTTTACGGCCTTATAATATATCTGATGCCATTCTTCTCTCTCGTTATCCGTAAAACGTCCGTCCACATATAAAGGTAATCTTAATAACCTTCTAATCTGGCGGGTTATTTTCTTATAGATAAATCTAGAATAAACACATAAAACAAATCGATTGATTTTTACGAGCCTTTTTTTTTCGCTTTTATAAAGTTTGTAAATATACTCAGCTGCCCGTTGATAATTTCGTCCATCAGACCATTGGATAATACGTTCTATGATCTTCTGTCGTTTAGATTCTAACTGTTTAAAGGAAGCAGACTCACCTATTGTGAAATACTCGTCTAAGAAGTTTTGTAAATCCTGTGCATTTTTAATTCTAGGGCTACCTTCCGATATTTTAGAACGAACAAAGTCATCATCAATAGGGTGTATTAAAAACGTAGGCTTATTGCCTATCAGCCATGCTTCCATTGCTGTCGTACTTTCGTAAGCTCCCCAAACATCACAGACATTGATTAAATCAAAGATAGTCTCTTCTGTTTGTAATATAAGAACATTGGGAAGCTCCGATATACCGTAAAATTCCGACGCTTGCTTATCGACGGATAATGGATGATATTTTAAAATGAATAGAATGTCGGGGTTATCTTGTATTATTTGTTCTAGTATTCCTTTTACTGCATCTTTAGACAATAATATCTTAGATCTCTCTTCTTCTGAAAATCTACCGGATATGCTGTTTTTAATTTTATCGTCTGTAAACAGATCGAACCCCCATCCTGCAATTCCGACTACCTTATCATATACAGTTTTGTTGTATTTTTTTAGAAAATCCTCTTTCTTCAGGAATCGTCCTCGAAGAAGTTTGTACTTATCAAACAAGACGGCTCCTGATAGTTTTATATTGGAGAAATTCCCAATATATTTTTTTACCAAGTCTATATTTCGTTGCGACCATTCTAAATGCAAGTCTTCATATAAAATCCGATCTTTATTCCACCCCCAAAAAAAATCAATTGCACCATTCTTCGTTTCTTGATAATCTCCCTCAGAACAATGTGTAACAACTTTAGCGCCTAGAAAATATGCTGTTTTTACAATATAAAACTGAGAAATAGACCCCACGCCATTTGCAATAAAAACAATTTTAGGGCGATATTTCAACAAATAATATTGCCAATCCAAAGCGCTGCATTTGCGTACAATCTTTAAATTATACTTCAGTTCTAAATAGGACAAAATAGGTTCTGCTATATCTACATCACGTCCTTTACTACTATATTCTAAATCTAAAATATCTACTCTATGCATCATCGTCTGAATTTCTATTTACAAATAGATGATTCTTATTTGCTTTGAAGAAGTCTTCCTTTCATTCTCTTGTCATATCTTTGGCTGTTTTAGAAAACTCGCTTGCAAAACGAACATCGATTCGCGAAGCATTGCGCGCCCTTTTTAAGATAATACAATATTTACAAAATTCAGGGATCCAATTCTCTGCAACTCTTGTTTTCTTATTGTCCCCAAAGTCTCCTCTCCGAATAAATATATTTAACTTTTCACACGAAGACCCTAAAACAGGAAGATGCTCGATTAATTTTTTTACATCAGTAAAACGATTGGGGAAGTTTTTTGATTTGGCATTTCTTTCCGCAATAAATAAAAGCCTTTTCATCGTCTTTACAATAAGTATCGTTCTTACCCGACATGTTCCTCCGATTTTAAGTATCCTGTTTATTTCCGCCAAGTTTTTTTCTGTTCTACTACATCAAATGTTCCCAACATAATTATTTTATCGAAATAATTATAAGGGTATCTACTATCTTCTGCATGTAGCAACATGCAATGATGTATAATCATATAACGTTGCGTCATTAATCATCGATAAGTCTATATCAATACCAAATATAATATTCGTATAATGTTTTATCACCGGGAATATACGACCTTGTTCACACCCTAAATCCAACACTTTATCTTTAAAGGATATCTTCAGCTCGGCAACAAGCTCTTCTATAACCTCCAATCCGGGTACTTTTGTCCCATCAGAAGCATGCTTTACACGATCTTTCCAATATTGATTATAAGATGTATCAAACTTGAATTGATTCATAACGCCTATTGCTTATCATTTAAATAATTGTTTTTATGCATTGATTCCCATATTTATCGTTGCATGCTATTTTTACGGATGCTATTTCATCTAACGGTACAGTATAAACATCAAATGTATAATAGTACTCTTGCTTGAATTTTCCGAAGTCGAGATTATCATGGAGATATTTTCCACTTTTTGTTTTAATAGCCAGAAAAGGTTGAGGGCCAAAAGGCTCTCCTGAAATAATATCTAATTGCAACAGATTTTCTTCGATTTTGAAATCCAGATCGATCTTCTCCTCTTGCCCTGTAATGCCGATCACATTTCTAAACGCATCGATAGAACGGGCAAAGGAGAAATCAACATCGCCATACTCTTTTGAAACTTCAAGTAACATTTTGTAAAACTCCTCAATTTCCACCGATATTTCTCTAAAATCATGATCCGTGACTCCCAGATATACACTACATTGTTCTCTTCGGGCTTTTGAAAAGGCCTTCCGAATCTCATCAATTGTAATATTCCGAAATCTTGTCTTTAAATTCAGAACGCGTGCAATATATCGGTTACACCTCCCAATTTTCCTCCAATCATAAATATCCGGATGATATATACTCCAATCATGGGGAGCCCCTGCCCAATCTCCAAAACGAGCATTAGAACAATAATCGTCATTTTCTATTGATTGATTTGAGGCATCGAAAGGAATCCATTGCTCAAGGAACCAATTCGAGTCAGGCCGTTCAGTATGAAATCCGGCCCTGTTAACAAGAGGAAAATAGTTCTTTTCTATGAGCCTACGACATAATACCTGATTTAATTCCCATGAACTGTTTTCATACGATGTTGCATAAAGATTAGCTTGCCTCTTATAATGTATCGGATGAAAATGCCATTCTACGGCATCAACTTGACAATCTTCTGACTGGCTGAATATTTCCATATAATGGTCGTAGATATTCAGATATCCCATATCTCTATGCCTCGGATTTGTTTTAAATCCAGCATGATCCATAATATGCCAATTATAAATCCATCCGTTACCAAAGCTGTCTTTATACTTATTTCTGAAATCAGCGATTAGTATTCTAAAAAGCATTTCGTCTACTTCATACCATGAACTTTTGTATTCAAGTAAATGTGGAGAAATGATGACTTTCATTTTTTCTATTTCATCCGGACGGAGAAAATCAACATCCCCTTTCTGTAATTTTATCAGGTTGTTTTTTGTAGGTAAAAGAGGAATACTGATACCTATAATTTCTTCTATCCGTTTAAATGTTTCCAATACAGATTCGCACAAAGGTCCCTCCGTGTCAACATGATGAACAATATACACAATTGGATTTACCCCTGTTTTCATCTTTTATTGTTTTATGTGTTTTGCTAAATCTATTGCTTTCTCATAATCATCCATCTTTCCAATATCAATCCAATATCCGGTTATTGGATATCGAATTATCTTTAATCTCCGTTGAATAAACAGAGTTATCAAATCTGTTGCGTTAAAATATGTGTCATCAGGAATCAGACTTAATAACTCTTTTCTTACCAAATACATTCCGGCATTTATATAATAACTATACGTGGGCTTTTCTTTTATGTTTTTTATGTATTGTTTGTCCAATTCAACTATTCCATAGGGAATGGAAACTAAGTAAGGGGTCACTGCTACGGCCATGTCTGCTTTTTCTTCTATAAAATGAAGATAAAACTCTTCATAGTTGATGTTTGTAAACAAATCAGAGTTCATAACCAGAACTATATCATTATAAAATATTTCTACATATTTTATAGAACCAATTGTTCCTAAAAACTTTGGTTCAGGTATACATTGTATTTTTATTCCATTATATTCTTTAGAGAAATGTTGTTCTATTTCCTTTTTCATATAGTTGACCGTTACCGATATGTGCTTTATTCCATATGTTATTAATCGTTCGATATTGTGATCTATAATTGCTTTGTTATTTATGGGTAAAAGAGGTTTGGGCATTTTTTTGGTCAGAGGACGCAAGCGTTCTCCTTTTCCTCCAGCCATTAGAACAGCATCAATAGGTAGGATTGATAAGTTATTCTTTAAATCGTATAAATCTACAATTTTATTTTCATCGTCTAAACAAGGAAGAAGTGTTATTCCCATTTGTTTGAACTCATGAATTAATCGAACATCCTTCTTCCTTTCGACAATATATTTAAATGATTTGTTCATTACCTCTTCCACAGGTGTGCTTAAAGAAATACCTTCTACTAATTTACGCCGAATATCTCCATCTGTTAGGGTCCCAATCATTGTGTTATTAGAATCTACGACAAATAAGGTTAAAGACTCTTTGCCTAATTGATTAAGCCCAATAAGAGCATCTTTCAATGTGGTATTTTTACCAATTATATGGGAGTCCAAGTTGTTCATATCTCTTTTATATTTCAATTCAGATTGCAGTCCAGCCGCCATCAACCATTAAATTATGCCCGGTAATAAATGAAGCATCATCCGAAAGCAAGAAAGTAACAGCGGGAGCAATCTCTTTTGCCTCTCCCATTCTCTTTAGTAATGACTTTGCACAATATCTTTCTAAAAAAGAAGGATTCTGCTTATTATATATACCCCCCGGTGAAACACAATTGACTCGAACGTTATATTTCCCATAATATGAAGCCAAAGTACGAGACAAGTTTATTATTCCCCCTTTAATTGCACAATATGCGGCAGGTGAAGTTCCTCCGTAACCTTCATAAATAGTATAGTCATTTCCCACAACACCATATATTGATCCTATATTTACAATAGACCCTGTCCTTTGCTTTCTCATTATTTCTAAAACGATCTGACATATAACGAATAGACTATTTAATTGCATATCTATATTTTTACGCCATGACTCAGGTTTTATATTTTCCCATTTCTCTCCCCAATCATCAGTCCTTGGATAAGCACAATTAACTAAACCGTCAATCTTTCCATAATGAGACATGACTTTTTCGACTGTCTTCTTTATGGAAATGTCAGAGGTGATGTCGCAATTTAGCCTTCCGTTATTAATATTGTCATCTACATTAATATCTGCATTAATAACATGTGCTCCATTTTCTTTCAAATGATTTATGATCTCACAGCCAATTAAGCCACTCCCTCCTGTAACAATTACAATTTTTTCTTTTATTTTTATCATTCCAGGCAAATTTTTAATACATTATACGCTTCACTTATCGTATTAAATGTGTCCTTTTGGACCTTAACTCGATCAATAAAATACATCATTTGATCTTTATAGGTATCTATAATCTTTTGGGTAGAACTGAATAACACTTCCCCATTAGAATTCAATACGCTGTTTTTCAGTAGATCAACAATCACAGACTCATTATCAAAGACGACTTCACAAAATCTCTTTGAGTCTCGTCTATAGTAGTTTAAAATGATATTAGCATTAAATGTTGGATATTCTAGACAGTAATTCGCGTAGTCATATGATAAAATATTCAAACTTGATTTATTAGAAAATATTTTATGTGTAAAGTCCGGCTGACCAAATATCCAATATAAATAATCTATTTCATGGATTAAATCAATATGAACTCCTCCTCCTAATCCTGGAATTGCACTATAACATTCTTTAAAATTCAGATTTTCTCTCCATTCTGGTAAATACGTGCCACAATATACATTAACCTCATTAATATAACTGCCTTTGTTTTTGTCAATCATTTTCTTTAAATATTTAATTGATTCTAGAAAACGAATATTGCAAGCAACGTAAGTAATTATATTGTTTGAAGTAATGTATTTTACTTCATTTTCTATTGATAAAAAATGATAAATGGGTTTTTCGATAAACAAAGGGCACTTTAATGCGCTTAACTCTTGGATGCTTTTTCTATGTTCTGAGGTCGGATTGGATATGATCGCAAAATCAAACGCGTATTCATTCACCTCATTCATTGAATATAGATTCACAATAGAAGCATACTTTTTTGACTCATTAGAGGAGCGTAACGCATATATTTCGATGGTATCATCAATTGATCTTATGGCATCAACATGTTTTTTACCAATTGAACCTAACCCAACAATTAAGGCTTTCATGATAGAACAAAATCGAGTTTATCCTGACCTAATAAGTAGGACATTATTTCAAAATCTATCGGATGATCCAAATCAAAACAAATATGAGGCATAAGATATATTAATGATCGATCGGTTACGACTCCTTTATATCCTAAATCAAAAAAACAGCGACGGTAGAAGTAAAACGATGCATTCATGTCATATACTTCTGGTGCAGATTGACGAGTTAAAATCAACTCATCTTTTTGCTTTATTATTCCATAGTACCCGTTTGATTTTTTTTCGACAACATTAAAATACGGATTTCGTCCTGCTTTACTTACAGAAAAAATATTTACTGCGGCAGTATCTTTTTCTATTATTTCTAATGCCCTTAGTAAATCATCAGTTGTTCGTAAAGGAGAAGTAACATCCAAATCTAAGACATAATCATATCTTTTTTTATTTCGTTTTTCACATACGAGTAAAATATCTCTAATTACATCAATTTTACCCGCCATGTCATTCGCTAAGAAATCAGGTCGTCTATAATCACTGTGTAAACCGCATTCTTTTGCTACCTTCATTATATCATCAGAATCTGTCGATAATACGATCTCTACATTTTCGTAAAGATCGCGAAATCTTTTTGCTATTTCAATAGAATATTCAATCAATGGCTTTCCATTGAGTTTTTTTATATTCTTTCCAGGTATCCCTTTTGAACCACCTCGAGTACAAATTGTAAGAAGTAATTTCATTTCAAAGATTGTAAAAAGATTTTTGGGTCAAATTATTTAATGAGCAACTTCTAATTACATTAAAAATCGATTGTGTCGTATTTTCTTTCTCATACGGATTGCGAACCTCTTTTGCAATTTCAACCATCTCTTTCGATAAAACTTTTTTAAGTCCATTTCTTATAGAGTCTTTATTGCCATGGCAGCTTATAATGCTATCGCAAATCACCCGACCTTTCTGACGGTCACCAATATTCAGCGTAGGGATTCCCAGTGAAGGGACTTCAATAATTCCACTCGATGAGTTTCCAATAACAGCTGCGACATGGGACATCGCAGACAGGTATCGTTTTACTCCCAATGATGTGAAAGCGATAGCGCGTTCTTTATTTCTGGCAACAAACTCATTGATCTTCTCTGAGATGTATGCACCTCCCGTGTCGGAATTCGGCATTGTAAAAAGAATGCGTATGTTTTTTTCTTCATCCAATACCGTAAGAAATTCGTCTATTTCTATTCGATTGTTTCCTTTTGTTACTGTTACAGGATGATACGTTGCGATAACAGTCTTTTTATTCAATTCAAAACCTAATGATTTTCCGATTTCATCTTTACTCATCAAAGTTATCTTCTTGATGTTTTCAACACCAAGAGAACCGACATAAAAGACACGATCCGGCTGCTCGCCAAGTTGAATGACACGCCTGCTATATTCCTCCGTCGAAGTAAAATGCAGATGACTCATTTTTGTAATAGCATGACGAATAGCGTCATCAAAAGCACCTTCTGTAATTTCTCCTCCATGTATGTGAGCAATCGGTATCTTGTAGACTAAGGCTGCCGTAGCCGCAATCAACATTTCGTATCGATCACCAAGTATGACGATTAAATCAGGTCTCAACTCTTCATAAGCATCCGCGATACCTGAAAGTTCTACTGCCATAGACTTTACAATACCATTACTCGTGTCAGCAAGCTTGTGCATCGGCACCTTTTTATCAATAGTAAAACCATCCGCTTCTATTTCTTTATAGGTCAGGCCAAACTCCGGAGACAAATGCATATTAGTCGCAATGATCTGAAGCGTTAAATCATGATCCGCCCGGATAAGCCACATCAAGCGGCTTAACAGGCCGTATTCGGCACGAGTTCCTGTAACAACGCAAACCTTCCTCATAATACGATTAAATCATCCGTCGCAAAGTCTTGCTTCGCTTTTTTACCTAATACATGCTCCCATAGCATCGGCGAAATGCCGTCTCCCGGACGCTTCACAGTGAGATTCTCTTCTGTAAAGACGTCTCCTTTTTTAATGTCGCATGCCGCAACGATGCTCTTTCGAACAATACATCTGTTTTTCTCTTCCGACGCACTGATCTTCTTTTCTGTGCCTCCTAACGCTTTCTCTACATTCCGAATGGCCGATACCATTTGGGCAAGTTCTTTCGGTTCCAAGGATGCTTTGTGATCCGGCCCATCCATCTCTCGGTCGAGTGTAAAATGTTTCTCGATGACACATGCTCCAAGTGCAACGGCCGCAATGGATATCTCAATCCCCAAGGTATGATCCGAATATCCTACTTTAACTCCTAATTGATCCGCGATTGTTTTCATTGCGTGCAAATGCACATCGCGCATCGGCGTGGGATATTCCGTATTACAATGCAGCACGATTAGTTGTTCTTTCGTCAATCCGTTTCGTAATAAGACCTTGATGGCCTCTTCTATATCTGTCATTTCGCACATACCTGTAGAAAAAATCACAGGTTCATGCCATAATGCAATCCTCTTTAAATACGGATAATTCGTTATTTCCCCGGACGGGATTTTCCATAAACCTAAATGCAACGAGGCCAAGAATTCGATGCTCGACAAATCGAAAGGAGTAGAAAGAAATTTTATTCTTTTCTGATTACAATATGTGACTAGCTCACAATGATGCTCTCTGGACAATTCCAACTTCTTCAACATCGAATATTGCGAAGGATCCTCAGTTGAAGACATATTTCGTTGTTGATAGGCAGCTTTTCGGGCATTTTTTGAAACGAGTTCCTCGGTCTTAAATGTCTGGAACTTTACATAATCAGCTCCCGCCATTACTGCGGCATCAACCAGCTGTTTCGCGATCCGTATATCGCCATTATGATTTACACCAGCTTCTGCAATGATGATAGTTTTATTCATAGTCTGACTTTTAATAAAGCGGGATTTCCTGAGTAGATACCTCTTATTTTTATATCTTTTCTCACGACAGATCCTGCAGCAATCACACATCCATCCGTAATACTTGTCCCATTCACCATTACTGATTGGCTGCCCAAAAAAGAGGCATTTCCTACGCAGCAATTTCCATTTACCATTGTTCCCGTAGACACATGAGTGTAATCTCCTATTACAGAATCATGCTCTATGTTTGCAAATGTATTTATAATACATCCTTTCCCAATGCAGACATCTGCATTTACTACCGCTTGGTGCATTATTACGGAGCCTTCTCCTATATCGGCATACCGAGAGACAATTGCCGTAGGAGAGATGAGGGTGGCTAATATTCCATTTCTGCAGATAATCTTTTCATGTAACTTTATCCGCAAAGAAGCATCTTTTATATGACCGACAGTAACAATAAAAGAAGCATAATCGATGTGTCTGCAAATATCTTCGTCCGTACCGATAACTTTATAATTCAACACTTCTTTTCCTATATGTTCTACGGTATCTAAAATCCCAAGAATAGTATAACCAGCAGATTCAGCAACATTTATCACAGATTTGCAATGGCCTCCACCTCCTATAAGAATTAGGCTCCGGTTCCGTTTCACTTTCGTCTTACACTACTAGGGATATTTACGATTCGTTCTTCGAACCATTGTGTATGTTTCAAGCCATCGGTTTCGCATCCTTTAAACATTTCCAATCGATTCATAAGCTGCCATGCAGGGCGTGTCATGATGCCATGGTCGTTCGTATACTGCAAAAAATCCTGTTGAGCTTGTCTGTCTTTCAACAGGATGGTGTTTAACCAATAGTTCGATCGACAGTTTTCAGGTTCGACAAAATAATCCATATCATCTATTGTCGCAAAAAACGCATGATATTTTTCGGCCGTTTCACGTTTATTCATGACGAATTCTTCCAAATGCTCTAATTGCGCACATCCCAATGCCGCATTGATATTAGGCATACGATAATTATAGCCGATCCTGTCGTGAATAAACTCCCAACGATGAGGCACTTTCGCCTGTGTGGTAAGATGCTTGGCTTGAGCTCCCAATTCTTCGTTGTTCAATAATAACATTCCGCCACCACCGGTCGTGATCGTCTTGTTTCCGTTAAAACTAATCACACCGACTCGCCCGAAAAGTCCGGTATGCTGTCCTTTATATAGACTGCCAAGGCTTTCTGCCGCATCTTCAACTAATTCGATATGATATTCTTTACAAACCGCCGCAATCTCATCGATTCTTGCAGGATGCCCGAATGTATGCATTGGCACGCAGGCTTTTATCCGACGTTGGGTGTTTTTGTTAAAACACTGCGAATCTTTCATTTCCGCATTTCTGAAGAGCCAATCACGCATCGCATCCGGCGAAAGTCCCATAGTCGATTGATCAACATCTAAGAAGACCGGGTGTGCGTCGATGTAACGTATCGCATTACATGTAGCGATAAACGTAAGTGCTTGAGTCAGGACTTCGTCTCCTTGTTCTACCCCGACAAGTAACAGCGCCAGATGCAAGGCATTGGTGCCGTTCACACAAGTAACAGCCCTTGCCGCTCCGGTATACTGGGCCATCTTTTCCTCAAATCTATCAACAAATTGACCTACGCTGGATACAAATGTCGTGTCAACACATTCGGCCAAATATTTTTTTTCATTTCCAATGAAACAAGGCGCATGAAGAGAGACTTCCGGAGCTCCGTATAAGTCATGAATAAAATCTGTTATTTTCTTATAGCTGCTCTCCATAGACGCTACACATTGTATATCCCGGATTTATATTTTGCTAAGTTCTTGTCATTCTTAAACCACTCGATCGTTTCTTTAAGTCCTTCTTCGATCGAGTATAAAGGGGTAAATCCGGTAAGAGACTTTAATTTCGTATTGTCTCCCCATAGACGGAAGACTTCAGAACCTGCGGGACGCAGACGTTGTGTATCTTCAATGAATTTTACATCAGCCAACATGAGTCGGGCTATCAGTTCAAATGTATCACGCATGGATATCTCATAGTTGCTGCAAAGATTGATTTCCTGACCGATGGCCTGATCACAATTCGAAAGTTCGACAAACCCTCTACAGGTATCTTTAACATAATTAAAGTCTCGGGTAGGGCTTAGATCACCCAGACGTATCTCTTTCATTCCACTCATAATCTGCGTTATGATAGTAGGGATGATGGCTCGTGCCGATTGGCGAGGCCCATACGTATTAAAAGGGCGCACAACGATCACCGGCAGTTCGAACGCATTGTAAAAGCTCATCGCCATGGCATCGGCCGCAATCTTCGTTGCCGAATAGGGCGATTGCGGTTGCTTCGGATGCTTCTCATCGATCGGCACATATTGCGCTGTGCCGTACGTTTCGGAAGTCGAAGTTATTAGCACCTTCTTTACTCCATTTTCTTTTGCTGCCTGACAGATATTCAATGTCCCTTTAATATTTGTATCTACGTAGCTATCGGGAGCTATATACGAATAAGGGATTGCGATGAGCGCTGCCAAATGGAAGATCGTGTCCACATCTTTCGATAGGTGTTTACAAAAGTACGGATCGCGTACATCACCCGTCACCACTTCCAACTCAGGATGATCCAATCCTTCAAGCCATCCCCAGTCATTAAATGAGTTATAATAGGATAAAGCTTTTACGTGATGGCCTTGCTCCAATAACATTTCTGTTAAGTGAGAACCGATAAATCCATCTGCTCCGGTAACCAATATTGTTTGCATTATAGCGATTTGACTTTTCCTGTAACAAAACCAAGGCTTTCTTTAAAAAGAACCGAATTCGTCATCCATAATATTCCAATATAAAAAGTCGCGACTAATAGAATCTTAATAGAGAACAACATGTATATGTTTCCAATATTTTTAGTAATAAACCATGTTGCCCCAATAGAGAAGATCACAACCATAAAATATGGCAACACATCTTTTATTATAGACAAGAATCTAACACCAATTAGTTTGTTCGTAAAGTAATGATTTGGAAAAAAACACATTAAACGAATTACAATATAAGCAGCGATCATCGGCACAATTCCTAATGGTCGCATTAATAAGGCGCTTAATATCTGCAAAGAACACATTACAGTAATGATCCAGACATAAACATCCGATTTCCCTTTGGAAATTAGCAAATACACATAGATCGATTCCAAGAAACTAAAACTTCCCCAAATACAAAATAGCTGCAAAAACACAACACTGCCAATCCATCTTTCACCTATCGTCAATAAAACAAACTCTTTTCCGACAAAAAATAATCCAAACATTGCAGGAAAAGTAACAAAAGCACCGAATCTTATTAACTTATGAAACACATTAGCCTGTCGATGTATATTATCTGAAGCTTCTACTAAAACAGACTGTGCTACCCCTGTTATCATTCCCGACAAAACAGAATTACCCAAAGAAGCCCATTTATTTCCCTGACTATAATAGCCCGTTTCCGTTTTTCCATAATAACGTCCTAATATGACAGAAAATATATTGGCGGATAACATGCCAATAATAACACCGACAAATATCTTAACTCCGAACCCGAACATTTCTTTCAGCGGTGTAAAATCAAATTCTAATGTAGGTCTCCATGGTGAATAATACCAACGCAGCAATACAGCAGCGGATATTTGAGTTAATTGCTGGACAACTAATCCCCAAAAGGCAAAGCCATTTAACGCCAATATTAATCCAACTGCACCCGAACAAAACACCGCGGCCATATCAATAATACCGCGCTGCTTGGCCATGATTTTCTTTAGCAGATATGCATTATGTGCAATTCCTACAGCAGCAATAATAAAACTGAGAAAAAGAACCCGAGACAGATTGGTTAAGATCGGCTGTTTATAAAAATGTGCAATTAGTGGTGCGGCAAAAAACAGAATGATGTACATCCCCACCGCTGCAAACACATTGAACCAAAAGACAGCGTTATAATCGCGATGTTCTATCGTCTTTTTATTGATCAATGCTGTAGTAAAACCACTATCCATAACCGTATTCGCTATAGCAGTAAAAATGGCAAGCATCGCAACGAGTCCATAATCATCAGGGGAAAGGATTCGAGCGATGGCTATACCAAAAGCCATACCAATCACTTGCTGGACGAAATTGCTGATTCCGCCCCAGAATAATCCTTTCGCCGTCTTTTCTTTCAGCGAAGGCTCTTCTTGAAGCTCCTCCTGTACAGCTTGCGAATCCATTCTTACAATCTTCCGTCAATCCATTCACGAGGCAACACACCCTTCACGTCAAAAAGGATGCCTCGTCGATTCTTCATAAACGAAAAATCAATCCGAGTAAACTCATCATGCCCTACGGCCAATATAATCCCGTCATATTGTCGAAACTCGGGCTTACCCTGCATTAAGCTAATGCCATATTCTTTTGAGACGATATCACGACACGCATAGGGATCATAAACATCAACGGAGACATTATACTCCTGTAATTCACGTACTACATCAATAACTTTCGTATTGCGTATGTCTGGGCAATTTTCTTTGAAGGTGAATCCTAAAATGAGGACTTTACTCCCGGCTATCCGAATTTGTTTTCGGATCATGAGTTTGATCACTTTTTGGGCGATGAAACTCCCCATCTTATCATTTACATTCCGTCCGGAAAGGATGACCTGAGGATTATATCCTAAACTCTGAGATTTGTGCAATAAATAATACGGATCAACGCCAATGCAATGCCCACCGACCAAACCTGGAGTGAATTTCAAAAAGTTCCATTTGGTGGATGCGGCCTCCAGCACTTCACTCGTATCAATCCCCATTTTATCGAAGATCAATGCCAGCTCATTTACGAATGAGATATTGACATCTCGTTGAGCGTTTTCTATTGCTTTGGCGGCCTCCGCCACTTTAATCGATGGCGCCCGGTATGTTCCCGCGTTAATAATTGAACCATATAGATTCTCTAATTCATCCAACACCTTTGAAGTAGAAGCTGAAACTACTTTTTTGATCGTAGTCAGCGTATTCCTTTTGTCGCCCGGATTAATCCGTTCCGGAGAATAGCCACAAAAGAAGTCTTGGTTGTATTTCAGCCCAGATTCTTGTTCCAATACAGGCATGCATTCCTCCTCTGTGCATCCCGGATAAACAGTGGATTCATAGACCACGATGTCTCCTTTTTTTAGGATCTGAGCGATTGATTTTGTCGCTTTCAACAGGAATGAAAGATCTGGCGTTTTGAGCTTAGATATTGGTGTCGGGACTGTAACGATGTAAATCTGACAAGAACATATATCCTCAATTCGGGATGTCAAGAGCAGACCTCTTTCGCTATCCTGGTGTGAAGTGAGGCAGTCATGCAACAAGGGGGACTCAATCTCTGCTGTCCGATCCGTGCCGGAAGAAAGTTCTGCAACGCGTTGCGGATTTATATCATAGCCTACGACTTTGTACTTGCGGCTAAACGCTATCGCTAATGGCAAGCCGACGTAACCTAATCCAACTACCGCAATCGCTTTCTTCCCCATTCTGGCTTTACCCTATGCCTTACTTTTCTCCGCATACATCCGCCCGATCATATCCACGACTTTCATGCCTTCGAGAACGTTTGTCGTGATCGTATCGGTTGTATTCTCTGAGAGGACGTTGACAACGTTCCGGATTACGTAATGATGATTCTGTGCAGAACCCTTGTAGGCGCCATAATCGTTGCCGGGATTGGTGGGAGGAAGATCGGGCATCGTGTAGTCTTTGATGTGACAGTACTCGACCTTGTCCATGTATTGCCCGCCGATCTTAACGCTGCCATTTTCGGCGATAATCGTCAGACTGCTCTCTTGGTTCTTATCCCATACCGACGTCGAATAATTGAGCGAACCGAGGCCGCCATTCGTAAAGCGGAAACTGACGATGCCTGAATCTTCAAAGTCGGTGAGGTGCTCGTGATTGAAGTCGGCGAAACGCGCTTGTATATCGGTGATGTCGCCAAAAAGCCAATAAAGGATGTCGATGAAGTGGGAGAACTGGGTGAAGAGCGTTCCGCCGTCTAAGTCGGCTGTGCCATGCCATCCGCCGGGACGGTAATAACGCGCGTCGCGGTTCCAATAGCAATTGAGCTGCACCATATATATATGTCCCAACCGACCGGATTCGATCAGATCCTTGATCCACACAGAAGGCGGCGAATAGCGGTTCTGCATCACGCAGAAAATTTGCTTGCGATACTTCAGCCCGGCGTAAACCACCTTCTCTGCATCGGCTGTGGTGAGTGCCATCGGCTTTTCGATGACGACGTGATGACCGGTCTCGATCGCTTGGATAGCCATCTGGGCGTGCAAGCCGTTCGGCGTGCAAACGTTTACGACATCGAAGGAGAGGTTGCTGGCAAGCAACTCGCCCAGGCTGCTGAAAAACGGCACATCAGCGTAGGCATCGACGGCCAACTCCGACTTCGGGTGCGTGTCACATAAAGCCACCAGCTCGGCGCCGCCTTCACGGCTGATCATCTCGGCGTGGCGCTTCCCTATGTGGCCGCAACCCACGACAGCAAAACGAATCGGCTTCATGTTTCCTTGCTTGCTCTACGATACGCCAAAGGCTCGTCACTCCCAGACGGAGTAACCTCAAAAGCGCGGCAAATATAGAGTGGCGATCCGGATACGGAAACCCAAAAGTGGAATTCTAACCGTGTAGACTGCGCAACGACGAGAGAACATAGTCTTATGAAAACGAATTGCCACCATACCCTGAGGTCCCAGGGCTACTTTTCGAAAAGTGAGGCTAAACCCTGAGGCTCCAGGGCTACTTTTCGAAAAGTGAGGCTAACCCCTGAGGTTCCAGGGCTACTTTTCGAAAAGTGAAGCTGAACCCTGAAGTTCCAGGGCTACTTTTCGAAAAGTGAGGCTGAACCCTGAGGTTCCAGGGCTACTTTTCGAAAAGTGAAGCTGAACCCTGAGGTTCCAGGGCTACTTTTCGAAAAGTGAAGCTAAACCCTGAGGTTCCAGGGCTACTTTTCGAAAAGTGAGGCTAAACCCTGAGGTCCCAGGGGTGCTTTTCGAAAAGTGAAGCTGAACCCTGAGGTTCCAGCGTCGCTTTTTCTCGGAGTAGCACCAAAAACGAGGCGCCCGGTTGCCCCCGCTTGATTTTGCCACCATAGTTTTGCTGCCCTGAATTACCATTACCCCCTAAACATTTATTTCTTCATCATGAAACCATACCCTCTGCTGCTGATTCTTTCTGCCGTCAGCCTGTTCGCGGCCGGCCAACCTGCACTTCATCGCTACGACGCTGGCGTCTCACGCGAACTCGCTCAACTGCGCAAGCAAGAGATCAAAGACCTGCGTTACGACCTGCGCTTCTCCATCCCCCGAGACAAACACACGCCTGTCACGGGCGAGGGGCGCATCCGCTTCCAACTCGATGCACCCACCGAGATCGTCATCGACTTCCGCGAGGCGAAGGACAAGATCGCCGAGGTGAAGGTGAACGGACAAGCGGCCGAATACACCTTCCGCAACGAGCACATTATCCTACCGGCCACGCTAACCCAGGCGGGTGAGAACACGATCAGTGTGCGATTCACCGCGGGCGATCAGTCGCTCAACCGCAACGACGACTTCCTCTACTCCCTCTCCGTGCCCGACCGTGCGCGGACGATCTTCCCGTGCTTCGAACAGCCCAACCTGAAGGCCGTCTTCGCGCTTACGCTCGAACTGCCTGCCGAATGGGTTGGTGTGTCGAATACGCGTATCACAAAAGAGGAAAAACAGGCCGACAGAAAGACGCTCCACTTCGCACCGACACGGCCGCTGAGCACATACCTCTTCGCCTTCGCTGCAGGACGTTTCGAGCAACGGACTTACCGCGGCGAGGGGCGCACGCTGACGGCCTATTACCGCGAAACCGACCCGCAGAAGGTTGCCCAGTTGGACACGATCTTCCGACAAACCACCGCCGCACTCGCCTGGCTCGAGGCCTACACCGGCATGCCCTGCCCCTTCGACAAACAAGACTTCATCATCCTGCCCGGATTCCAATTCGGCGGCATGGAGCACGTCGGCGCTACCTTATATAATGACACACAACTCTTCCTCGGCCCCAACCCTACGCCCGACGAGGAGCTGCGACGCATTCAACTCATCGCGCACGAGACGGCCCACGCATGGTTCGGCAACCTCGTCACGATGGACTGGTTCGACGACGTATGGACGAAGGAGGTCTTCGCCAACCACTTCTCTGCCTGGATCACCGAGCCGCTCTTCCCCTCCGTCAACCACAAGCTGCAACGTATGCGCACCTTCTTCGCCTCCGCCCTCTCCGAAGATCGCACCCCGGGCACGAACGCCATCCACCAAGAGCTGGACAACCTCCGCAACGCCGGACTCATCTATGGGCAAATCATCTACAACAAAGCCCCCGTAGTGATGGGCAAAATCATCGAGCTTATGGGCAAAGACGCCTTCCGCGAGGGCATCCGCGAATACCTCCGCACGTATGCCTACAGCAACGCCACGTGGGACGACCTGATCCGCATCCTCGACCGCCACACACCCGAAGACCTCATCGCCTTCAACGACGCCTGGGTGAACCGTAAAGGCATGCCCATCATTCGCTTCACGCCACGCGGCAACATGCTCGAGATCCGCCAAACTGATCGCTATGCACCCGGCATCGTCCGCCCGCAACGCTTTGCCGTCACCCTCGCCGCCAAGTGGCAAACGGACACCACCCTCGAGGTCAACCTGCGCGATAGCCTCGTACGCCTCACCCTGCCCTTCACCCCCGAACGCATCCTGCCCAACACCGACGGCCGCGCCTACGGCCTGCTCATCCCCGACAGCGCCAGCCGCGACTGGCTCCTCGCCCATTGGCACGAAACCACCGACGAGACCGCCCGCTTAGCCCGCCTTATGCTCCTCAACGAGAATTATCAGGCCTGCCTCATCCCTGACCCCCTTTGGCTCGACGCCCTCATGAATGGCCTCCACACGGAGCCCAACGCGTTGATCTTCTCCACCATCACGTCTTACCTCCCCTGGCCCCTACGCACCCTGACCGACACGCGCCGCGAAGGCCCCGAGGAGATCCTGCTCCGCCTCAGCGCTAACCACCCGCAGCGATCCTCCCGCCAGCGCCTCCTCCGCATGCTGATCCACAGCGCCGCTTCGCCTGCCACCCTCGCCCGCCTCTACGCCATCTGGCGCGACCGCTCCGAGCCGCTCCTTAACGAACGGGATTACACCGATCTCGCCTACTCGCTCGCCGTGCGCCTTCCCGACCGCAGCGATTCCATCGTCCGCACCCAGCGCGCCCGCCTGACGGATCCCGACCGCATACGCCGCTTCGACTTCATCGCCCGCGCCATGACGCCCGACACCGTCGCCCTCGACACCCTCTTTCGCTCGCTACTCATCCCCGAGAACCGCCGCATCGAGCCCTGGACCTCCGCCCTGCTTGGCTGGCTCAACCACCCCACCCGCGAGCGCCACGCCGTCCGTTACATCCGCCCCGCCCTCGACGCCCTCCGCGACGTCCAACGCACCGGCGACATCTTCTTCCCCCGCGACTGGGTCGGCGCCCTCCTACGCAACCACCGCAGCCCCGAGGCCTACCGCGAGCTCCTCAATTTCCTTGACGCCAATCCCAGCTATCCGCCCCTGCTCCTCAACAAAGTCTGGCAGGCCGCCTACCCCCTCTATCGGGAAAACGAAAAACGAAAATCTAAAAACGAACAATGAAACATGCCGGGCACACGTGATGGGGTGTGCGTGTGTCCGGGTTATGGGGGGATCTATTGACGGGCTGAAAGCCCAGTTCATCACCAGCCCAGGGTAGAGCGACGCCCCCCGGGCGGAGCGGCACCCTGGGAATGCGATGCCCGGCCAGATCCCCTCAAAAGCCTCCCCCCGCCCTGCTGGGAGCAGGGTGGGGGGAGGCTTTTGAGGGTGCGGTTTTTTGCGCCGTCCGAACCCAGGGTGTTACCCTGGGCTGGGTTGAATTGCCCCTTCGGGGCGTACACAGGTGCACAAAAAAATGCCGGGTACACGTGATGGGGTTTCCATCCATGTACCCGGCATTATTATGGGAACGAAAATCTAAAACGAACAATGAAAAATGCCGGATACCTGTGGGGGCTTCCCTTGCGGGTACCCGGCATTGTTAGTTTTTCATTTTTCGTTTTTCACTTCAC
>MIQB01000006.1 GCA_002890585.1 Tannerella sp. oral taxon 808 | reverse complement strand
CAAGCCTTGCATAGTCATTTCATACACTATAAAAAGGCCATGCAAGCCTTGCATGGTCATTTCATACACTGCGACGGCGCCATGCAAGCCATGCATAGTCATTTCATACACTATGAAAAGGGGGTGCAAACCTTTTTCTTTTTGTTGGAGAGAATGGCTTACGGCCCTTGAGAGGCCGTTTTACAATTCCATCCGCGCCATACCATAAAAAAAGGTGCGCCCCATCCTCAATGGGAGGCACACCTTCTGTTGATACATGCGCGGCGCGGAAGCACCGGGGGGATTACTTACGTATACCCAACTCCTTGATGATCGCGCGATAACGCTCGATGTCAATCTTGATCAGGTAGTCTAACAGGCGGCGACGCTTACCTACCAGCATCTTCAGTGCCCGCGAGGTGTTGAAGTCCTTGTGATTGGCCTTCATGTGCTCCGTCAGGTGGCTGATGCGATACGTGAACAATGCGATCTGGCTCTCGGCCGACCCGGTGTCTGCCTTCGACTTGCCGTACTTCTCGAAAATCTCTTCCTTTTTCTTAGAATCTAAATACATGACTTTTACTTATGAATAAATTGATACCATATTATTTAAGCGCGGCAAAGGTATTTCTTTGAAGATGCCGCGCAAGGACGAACAGGCCGGAGCGATAATTATTTGACTGGGCGCATTCAGTGAGGCGTTTACTTTTGCCACCCGATTTTTCAACGAGAGATAACAGAGACGATGCAGAAGATTAGGAATATTGCAATCATAGCACACGTCGATCACGGCAAGACGACGCTGGTAGACAAGATGCTTTTGGCCGGGAAACTTTTCCGCGAGGGACAAGCCGAGCCGGATCAATTTTTGGACAACAACGACTTGGAACGCGAACGAGGCATTACGATCCTCGCCAAGAACGTCTCCATCAATTACAAGGATTATAAGATCAACATCATCGACACCCCGGGGCACGCTGACTTCGGCGGCGAGGTGGAGCGCGTGCTCAACATGGCCGACGGTTGCCTGCTGCTGGTCGACGCCTTCGAGGGACCTATGCCGCAGACGCGATTCGTGCTACAAAAAGCCATCGGGCTGGGACTGAAACCGATCGTGGTGATCAATAAGGTGGACAAGCCGAACTGCCGACCTTCAGAGGTGCAGGAGATGGTCTTTGACCTCATGTTCAGCCTCGACGCCACGGAGGATCAGCTTGACTTCCCCACCATCTTCGGCTCAGCCAAACAGGGATGGATGTCTGACGACTGGCAGAAACCGACGGACAACATCTGCCCGCTCTTAGACGCCATCATTAAGTATATCCCCGAGCCGGAGACGCTTGAGGGGCCATCGCAAATGCTGATCACATCGCTCGACTATTCTAAATACGTAGGGCGCATCGCCGTGGGGCGTGTGCACCGAGGCGAGCTGCGTGAGGGGCAAGACATCGTCCTCTGCAAACGTGATGGCAGCGCGGTGCGGTCGAAGATCAAGGAGATCGACGTCTTCGAGGGGCTGGGGCGCAAAAAGGTGGACGCTGTGGCATCGGGCGACATCTGCGCCGTGATCGGCATCGAAGGCTTCGAGATCGGCGAAACCATAGCCGACGTCTCCACACCCGAAGCGCTGCCCACCATCGCCATCGACGAGCCGACCATGTCGATGCTCTTTACCATTAATAATTCGCCCTTCTTCGGCAAGGATGGGAAGTACGTCACCTCGCGCCACATCCACGATCGGCTGATGAAGGAGTTAGACAAAAACTTAGCCCTGCGTGTGGAGCCGACAGATTCAGCCGACGCGTGGAACGTCTTCGGACGCGGCGTGCTGCACCTCTCCGTGCTGATCGAGACGATGCGCCGCGAGGGCTACGAGCTTCAGGTAGGTCAGCCGCAGGTGATCATCAAGGAGATCGACGGCGTAAAGCATGAACCGGTGGAGCAACTGACGGTGAACCTGCCCGAGGAGAGCGCCAGCAAGATCATCGACGTCGTGACCCGCCGCAAAGGCGAGATGACCTCGATGGAGAGCAAGAACGGACGCGTCTTCCTCATCTTCAACATCCCCTCGCGCGGCATCATCGGCCTGAACAACTTAGTGCTGACGCTTTCGGCTGGGGAAGCGATCATGGCGCACCGCTTCCTTGAGTTTCAGCCGTGGAAGGGCGACATCGAGCGTCGACAGAACGGATCCATCATCGCCATGGAGACGGGCAACGCCTTCGCCTATGCGCTGAACAACCTGCAATCGCGCGGCCGCTTCTTCATCGCTCCGGGCGAAGACGTCTACGCTGGGCAAGTGGTCGGTGAACACACGAAGGAGGGCGATCTCGTCGTGAACGTTACGAAGTCGAAGAAGCTGACGAACATGCGCGCGGCTGGGTCAGACGACAAAGTGTCGCTGGCGCCGCCGGTAGTCTTCAGCCTCGAGGACGCATTAGAGTATATCAAGGCCGACGAATACGTCGAGGTAACGCCCCACCATATGCGTATGCGCAAAGTGATCCTCGACGAGCTCGAGCGTAAGCGGCAGAACCGGTCGTAAACCGAAATGGAAATCGCCGCACTCGTTTCCGGGGGCGTGGATAGCTCCGTCGTGGTGCACCTCTTGAAGGAAGCCGGCTACACGCCCACCATCTTCTATATCCGCATCGGCATGGAGCGGGGCGATGGCACCATCGATTGCCCCGCCGAGGAAGACATCGAAATCACCACCTACATCGCCCGCAAATACGGCTGCCGCATGGAGGTCGTCTCCCTGCACGAAGAATATTGGGAACGCGTCGTGGGCTACACCATCGACGCCGTCCGCCGCGGCCTCACGCCCAACCCGGACATGATGTGCAACCGCTACATCAAGTTCGGCTGCTTCGAGGAGCGTTGGGGACGCGACTTCGACCGCATCGCCACGGGCCACTATGCCACCACCACCGAGCTGGACGGCCAGACGTGGCTCTCCACCGCCGCCGATCCGGTGAAGGACCAGACCGATTTCCTCGGGCAGATCACCGGCCTGCAAGTCGCCAAGCTGATCTTCCCCATCGGCCACCTAATGAAGCATGAGGTGCGCGCCATCGCCGAGTCGGCCGGCCTACCCAGCGCGCATCGCAAGGACAGCCAGGGCATCTGCTTCCTCGGCAAGATCCGCTACAACGACTTCATCGAGCGCTACCTCGGTCGCCGCGACGGCGACATCGTGGAGTGGGAGACGGGCCGAACCGTCGGCCGCCACCACGGCTTCTGGTTTCACACCATCGGCCAACGCAAAGGCCTCGGCATGAGTGGCGGACCGTGGTTCGTCGTCGGCAAAGACGCCGCTGCGAACATCGTCTACGTCTCCAACGGCTACGACCCCGAGACGCAGTATGGCCGGACGATCCGCACCGCCGGCTTCCACTTCATCACCGCCGACCCTTGGGGCGACTTCACCGATGAGCGTGAGATCACATTCAAGATCCGACACACGCCCGACTTTACGCGAGGCACGATCCGTCGCGTGGAGGGCGGCTACCAAATCGACAGCGAGGAGAAGATCCAAGGCATCGCCCCGGGGCAATTCGCCGTGGTCTATGATCAGGATCACCGCCTCTGCATCGGCAGCGGAGCGATTATCGGAGGGTAGAGCGTAGAGAGAGAGAAGAAAAGGGGTCTTTTTTACTTCCTGCGTTACGCAGAGCTCTGAAAGACGGCCTTTTTTGCTCCGTGCGTTACGCAGGGCTCCGAAAGACGGTCTTTTTTGCTCCGTGCGTTACGCAGGGCTCTGAAAGACGGCCTTTTTCGCTCCCTGCGTTACGCAGGGCTCCGAAAGAGGGCCTTTTTTGCTCCGTGCGTTACGCAGGGCTCTGAAAGACGGCCTTTTTTGCTCCGTGCGTTACGCAGGGCTCCGAAAGAGGGTGATTTACTCGTTGCCCAACCTCAAGCAAGCGCTAAATCGCCGGAAAACACGCCAGAAACCGGGTATCTGCGATGAAAACGTTCGATTTCCCCTTTGCTGTGAATACTTCTCCCCCTCTATAATGCCCCTTGCACCTTATAGACCAACTCCATCCACACCCAATAGCGGAGCGCCTTGCCGAGCAGCATCCAAAAGGCGACAGGCCACACGCGAGCACGCAGAAAACCGAGCGCCACGGCGATGAAGTCGCCCACGCCGGGCGTGAAGACGAAGAAGGCCGTCCATGATCCATGACCTTCGATCCAATGCTGCACGCGCAGCAGCCGCGTGATGTCTAACCGCAGGTATTTCTTGATCCACTCCACCTTGCCGAGGCGCCCCAAGGCATAACACGTCATCCCGCCAAGCGTATTGCCTAAGGTGGCTGCCACCATGCACGGCCAATACGATGCGCCCCCGAGCAGGACGCCCGTCAGCACGACCTCGGAGCTGAACGGCAACACGGTGGCCGCCAAGAAGGAGGCAATGAAGACGCCGAGGTAGCCGTAGCTTATGAGGATGTCCATAGGCGCGCCAACAGCAGGTAGACGAGGAAGGTGAGGATGAGGATGTAGAAGAGATACGTCAGCAGGTTGCGCTTGTCGGAGAAGAAGTAGGCCACGAGGATGGAGGCCGGGACGTAGAGCACGCAAAGGATGTCGGCCGACTCGCGGGCGTAGATGCAGAGCAGCACGCAGGCCCAGCAAACGAAGACGGAGAGGAAGTTGAGGTATTGGCGCGTGCGTATGGTGTTCTCGATGCCGTGTAGGGAGAGGTAGATGCTGGTGACGATGACTAAGCAGACAACGCACAGCGAGCTGATCCAGTTGGCGTTGAAGGTGGCGTGCAGGAAGGGGATGTCGGGCGTGGAGAGGCTGTGGTCGATGGCTTCGGGCAGCGCATAGTCACCTTGCCAAAGGCACCACGCAGCGACGAACCCGGCCACCGTGAGCAGCCCTAAGACGGACGTGAGCAGTCCGCGTGCGGAGAGCGAACCGAAGCGGTACATGCCGTACCAAAACAGGGGCACGAACCATAGCATCTGGGGCCAGAGCAGGGCGCTGAGGCCGAGGCAGAGGGAGATGTTGAAGGCGCGGCCCGTATCCTCCGGCCGCTGCCAGGAGTCGAAGAGCTGGGTCAACGCGACGACGAGTAAGAAGAGCCCGAGGGTGACGGGCCGCAAGGGAAAGACCTCCGGGTTGGTGCTGACGAAGAGGAAGAAGAAGAGCGCGGGCAGCGAGCGGCGGCCACGCACGATGATGTATTTGTAGTTCAGGCGCTGGATGAATCCGGCCACGAGGGCGAAGAGCGCGGCGCCAATCAGGTAGGTCGTCAGGCGGTCGGGCTGGAGGCTGATGAGGTAGCTCCATGTGGGCAGGCCGTCGGGCGGGGCGCTGACGGGGTAGCCCGCCGAATAGGTGTAGCCCATCACCCAGCAGAGCAGGCAGACTGCCGCCGAGAGGATGAGGTTGGGGACGCTCGTGACGTCCATCTTCATCGCGCGCCTGATCCGGCTTTGCGGCCTGCGTCGCCGTCCTGCTGTTTCCATGGGTTAGAGGTCGAAGCCGATGTCGCGGCGGTAATATTTCTTTTCAAACGTGATGGCTTCCGCTCCGCGATAGGCGCTGCGGAGCGCTTCGGGGACGGTGTCGCCAAGGGCGCAGACAGCCAGGACGCGTCCGCCGGAGGTCAGCGTGGTGCCGTCGGCGGCGGTCTTCGTGCCGGCGTGGAAGAGGAGGCAGTCGGCTGCGCGCGGATCGTCGAGGCCGGTGATCACTTTGCCCTTCTCATAGGCTCCGGGATAGCCTCCGCTGGTCAGCACGACGGCTGTAGCTGCACGCGGATCGACTGTGGCCGGGCGTGTCTCTAACCGTCCCTCGGCAGCTGAGAGGAGCAGCTCTACCAAATCATCCTTTAGGCGCGGCATGACGACTTCCGTCTCTGGGTCGCCCATGCGGCAGTTATACTCGATGACCATCGGGTCGCCCCCGACGTTGATTAGGCCGAAGAAGATGAATCCGCAATAGTCGATGCCTTCAGCCTGTAGCCCCGTGATGGTGGGTCGGATGATGCGTTCGTCCACCTTACGCATGAAGTCGGCGTTGGCAAACGAGACGGGCGAGACGGCGCCCATGCCGCCCGTGTTGAGTCCTGTGTTGCCTTCGCCCACGCGCTTGTAGTCTTTGGCTTCGGGCAGGGTGACGTAATGGCGGCCGTCGGTGAGGACGAAGACGGAGCATTCGATGCCTTCTAAGTATTCCTCGATGACGACTGTGCGGCTGGCCTCGCCGAACATGCCTCTGAGCATGCGCCGCAGGCCTTCGCGCGCCTCATGGAGCGAGTCGACGATTAGCACGCCTTTGCCTGCTGCGGGGCCGTCGGCCTTGAGCACGTAGGGGGGGCGCAGGGTGGCGAGGTAGAGCTCTGCGATCTCCTCTTCTGCGGCTGTGAAGCTGCGATGGCGGGCGGTGGGGATGTTGTGCCGAAGCATGAAGGCCTTGGCGAAGTGTTTGCTGCCCTCGAGGCGTGCGCCGGCGCGCCCGGGGCCGATGACGGGTACACGGAATGGTACCAGCTCGCTGCGGAAATAGTCGGCCAGGCCAGCCACGAGCGGGTCTTCGGGCCCGACGACGATGAGGTCGACGGCTTGCTCGGCTACGAAGTGAGCGATGGCGAAGAAGTCGTTCGTGGGCAGGTCGACGTTGGTGCCTATGCGGGCTGTGCCGGCGTTGCCCGGGGCGATGGAGAGCCGGCCGAGGCGTGGGCTTTGGGCCATCTTCCAGGCCAGGGCGTGTTCGCGTCCGCCGGCGCCGATCAGCAGGATGTGGAGGTCATTCTTGTTCGTCATTGTGGTGTGGTTTATGGGGTTATTCATTAAAGGGCGGCAAATATAGCGGGGGGGAAGACGGGGAAAACTAAAAGTGAAGAGCTAAGAATGGGAGCCGGGGAGTGCATCAGGTGGCCGGCCGTTTTTCGCTTTTAGATTTTCGTTTTCCCGTTTCAGAACGAGATGTCTAAGTAGGCATTGGTGAAGGTGAGCATCTTGCGCATGGGGACGACGGGCGCGGTGTCGTAGAAGACGTGGTAGGAGGCGCGTAGGCCGAAGACTTTCGAGATCTTATACTTCAGGTCGAGGGTGCCGCCGAAGCGTGCGTGGCTCAGGTAATGGCGTGGGTTGGCTTGGTGGATCAGCGAGGTGGTCAGGAGCCAGCGTTCGTCGAACTGGTAGCGGTAGCTGAGGGAGAGGTGGGAGCGGATGTTGCGGTTGTAGCCGTAGGGGCCCCAAGGGTGTCGCTGGAGAGGTTCTTCCAGTCTTCGGCCTCGTAATAGAGCGCGGTGGTGAGGAACATGGTGCTGTGGGGCGTGTAGAGGGTTCGGTAGCGGGCTTGCAGGCCGGTGGATACTTTGCGGAGCAGGCCGTGGGTGCCGGCCCATTGGGCTTCGACGTAGGGGTAGACCTCGAAGGCGGGGTGCAGGAGGTAGCGATACTCGGCGTGCAGGTCGCCCTCGTTGACGGTCGTTTTGCTGCCGTAGGTGGTGAACTCGAAGCGGCCCATGAGGTTGATCACGCTTTTCTGCCCGAGCAGGATGTTGAGGTTGGAATGGATCTTGAACTCAAAGAGCTCCTCGGCCTCGGTCTTGTAGTTGACCATGGTGGAGAGCATGCCTTGGATGGGCTTATTGCTGTCGATCTTCATGGTGAGGTTTTCGGAGAAGAGCATCTGGGCATGAGTGGCGAGGGCAACGGCGAGGCTAAGTAGGAGCAGGAGGGCGCGGCGTCGCAGGGGCTGAGGGGGTGGGGCGCATGATGAGGTGTATGAGTTAGGGGGTTAGGAAGGAGGAGCGGGGGGCGCTCGCAAAACGTTGAGCAAAGATCCTACGTAATGGGTGAAATGAAAAATGGGGTGCCTTCCGCGCCGCGGATCTGACCCAAAATGGATTTTTGATGCCTCCCGCGCCGCGGATCTGACCCAAAATGGATTTTTGATGCTTTCCGCGCCGCGGATCTGACCCAAAATGGATTTTTGATGCCTTCCGCGCCGCGGATTTGACCCAAAATGGATTTTTGATGCTTTCCGCGCCGCGGATCTGACTCAAAATGGATTTTTGGGTCTTCCGCGCCGCGGATCTGCCCCCGAATGGATTCTTAGGTTCTTTCCGCGCCTTGGGGAGGAGGAAAAATCGCGCCGCTGGAGCAATGATTAATTATCAATGATCCCCCCCCGGAGATACGGCAGAGTGGCACCGCTCTAATAATTAGTGATTGACCACTACTTATACGTGATCCACCGCACCATCTCTTTCAGGTTCGGCTTCTTGCCATAAAGCAGGATGCCGACGCGATAGATGCGGCCGGAGAGCCATGTGACGCCGATGGCTGTGGCGTAGAGCAACGCGATGGAGAGGAGGGGCTGCCAGAGGGGGACGTCGAAGGGCAGGCGCATCATCATGACCACGGGCGAGGTGAACGGGATGAGCGAGCACCAGAAGGCCAGCGGGCCGTCGGGGTTGTCGAGGCTGTAGATTCCGGCGTAGAGGGCGAAGATGAGCACCAACATGACGGGCATCATGAATTGCTGGGCGTCTTCGGGGTGGTCTATGACGGAGCCGATGGCGGCGAAGAGGGCGGCGTAGAGCAGGTAGCCGCCGACGAAGAAGGCAGCGAAGAAGAGGAGCAACAGGGGCAGGTTGAAGGAGCTGAGAGCAGACATCCACTCGGCGGTTTGTGCGGCATCGGGCGCCGTGGCGGTGGGGTCGGGCGGGGCTGTAGCGCCGGTGAGGGCTGTGATGGCTCCCATGCCGACCATCGTCAGCAGGACCCAGAGCACCAACTGCGTGAGCCCGACGAGGCCGATGCCGATCACCTTGCCCGCCATTAGGTCGAAGGGGCGGACGGAGGAGACCATGAGCTCCACGATGCGGTTCGTCTTCTCCTCCGACACGCCCTGCATCACCATCGAGCCGTAGAGCGTGATGAACATGTAGACGGCCAGCGTGAAGACGATGCCGATGATGTAGGCCAGTTGGGTGGAGGAGGTGCTTTCGGTGCCGTCGTCACTCAGCTTGACGGTACGGATCTGGTAGTCCACGTGGCTGTCGCGGACGATCTGTTCGAGGTTGGGGATGCCGTAGGAGGCCATCTTGTCGTGCTCCATGCGCTGGCGGAGCGTCTCGTTGACTAAGCGCTCCAGGTCGGTAGGGATTTGCTGGCGGGAGTAGAGTGTGGCGGCGCGCGAGTCGCGGAGCAAGTCGTCCGTGATCTCGAGTGTGGCGAAGGGGTCGCCGGTGGGGGTGGTGACGAAGCGGTATCCGTCGGTGTCGGTGAAGAGGGGCGCGTAGCGTTCGGTGTGGTCGATGATGGCCACCGTGCGCACCTCATCGGCTCGGAAGGAGGCTAACCAGAGGGGGACGAAGATCATGCCTATGATGAGTAGCGGAGTGAGCAGCGTGAGCAGCAGGAAGGACTTCTTGCGTACGCGGAAGAGGTACTCGCGTCTTATTATGAGGGATAGGTTACGGTTCATGGGGTATTCGGGTTTACGGTCTTGATAAAGATTTCGTTCATCGAGGGTAATACTTCGCGGAACGCCCGCACCTCGCCTTGCGCCGCGAGGGAGGCGAGGAGTTCGGAGTTGCTGATGCCCTCTGCTTTACGTAGGCGGAGGGTGGTGCCGCCGCGTGAGGGTTCGGTGCTGATGAGCGTGTAGCGTGCAGCGTCGGGCTGGAGGGATACGGTGCCTGCATATTCCACGCGGAAGAGGTGCTCCTTGAATCGCTCGCGCACCTCATGGACATTGCCCGAGAGGACGACGCGGGAGTGGTCGATGAGGGCGATCTCGTCGCAGACCTCCTCCACGGACGGCATGTTATGGGTGGAGAAGATCAGTGTCCGGCCCTCGGCCTTGAGGCGGAGCATCTCGTGCTTGAGTTGTTCGGCATTGATGGGGTCGAAGCCGCTGAAGGGTTCGTCGAAGATGAGCAGCGCGGGGCGGTGCACGACGGTGATGATGAACTGCACCTTCTGTTGCATGCCCTTCGACAGCTCCTCCAATCTCCGCCCCCACCAGGGCATGATGTCGAACCGCTCGAACCACTCCGTGAGGCTCGCCCGGGCATCGGTGGCGCTCATGCCCTTGAGGCGGGCGAAGTAGAGGGCCTGTTCGCCGACCTTCATCTTCTTATAAAGGCCTCGTTCCTCGGGCAGGTAACCGATGCGGCGGACGTCGTCAGGGTGCGAGGGGTGTCCGTCGAAGCGCACCGTGCCGCTGTCCGGGGCGGTGATGCGGTTGATGATGCGGATCAGGGTCGTTTTGCCGGCGCCGTTGGGCCCGAGCAGCCCGAAGATCCGCCCTTCGGGCACGCGTATGCTCACGCCGTCGAGGGCGCGATGGTTGGCGTATTGCTTGACGATATCGTCAGCTTCTATGAAGTTCATTTTGGGGTTGATGGGTTAGATGAGGGGGCAAAAGTAGGGCGGGGAGGCATGATCTCTCCGCCAATTGTAGGGATGCACCGTATTCCCCTGTTCGTCTATAACGCCCCACTTGCCATCGAGCACAGCAACAGCTTGCCCGTCGACAAAGACGCCATCTCCGCCGGCGTAATGGTAGGGGAGCAGATAGGTCTTACTCCCTACCTCATATTGGTATTGCCCCTGCTCATTCTTGAAAATGGCCGGCTTCTTGTTCGAGCAAGAAAGGAGCGCCATGCAGCATGCGTAGAGCAGGAGGGTGGATACAAGAAAGTTTCTATTCATAAGAATATCCTGTTTTAGCCTTTGCGGGGCGCCCCGCAAGTCTCACATGAACTGTTTTGATGCTTGCGGGGCGCCCCGCAAGCACTAAATGGGCTGTTTTGGCTCTTGCGGGCTACCCCGCAAGCCCTAAATGTGTCGTTTTGGCATTTGCGGGCTACCCCGCAAGCCCTAAATGTGTCGTTTTGGCATTTGCGGGGCGCCCCGCAAGCATCAAATGAACTGTTTTGGCATTTGCGGGGCGCCCCGCAAGCATCAACTCCCACGGCGCAGACACTATGCTGAGGCCACGCCCCCCTCCTCCTTACATCTTCAATATGATCCTTTCGCCTAACTCCCGGCTAAGCGCCACCTTGATCTCGTTCAATTGCTTTTGCTCTTTCATCAGCTCGATGGCCTCATCGATGCGCCCCTCCGACTGCAAGGCCTTGATGCGGAGGTTGACGTCCGCAATGCGGCGCAGCAGGTAGGCCCCCTTCAGTGCGAAGAGGTCATGCACGACGGCGCGCTCCAGCTCCTTCATGCGCTTGCGGCGCACTTCCTCTTGCTCCTCCGCTGTAAGCTGATCGGTGTCGATGGGGGAGGCATCCAGGCTGCGGTAGCGGTCATCGGCCAAGCGCATGGCTGCGCGCGAGACTTCGGCGTCAGGATGTGACAAGAAGTAGATCTCAGGCCTGAAATCAGGCTCGTTCAGGTGCGCCACAGCCTCGTCCAAGATGGTGTGGAAGACGGGTACGGTGAGGCTGAGCCCATCGCGCTGCAATTCCTGAAGGATGTACTCCGCCGTGCGGATCACGACGTGCTCGCCCGTCTCCTCATTGGTGTAATCATACAGCGCGCACTCGCCCACAGTGACGACGTAGCGCATCAACGCCTCTTCCACGGCGCGATAGGGCGAGGGGGGGGGGCTCTCGGTGTATGGGCGCAGGCGGTGGCGATTGAGGCGGCTCTGAGGCGGATGTTTCCGAGGCAGTCTCAGGCGTAGAGACAGGCTGCACGGCAGTGGGGGTTGGCGGCTCGGTCGGGCGGATGGGTGGGGGGGACGGGTGCCTTGTGGCGCGCAGCTTGTTGAGCTCGGCCAGCAGGATGGGCTCTTTGATGTCCATCATGCGGCTGCACTCCTGCAGGTAGACGGAGCGCTTGATGGCGTCTGGGATGAGGGCTACGGATTGCAGAATGTCCGTGATCAACGCGGCGCGGCGGATGGGGTCGCCCTCGGCTTCGCGCAGCAGCAGCTGTGTCTTGAAGCGGATGAAGTCCGTTTCGTTGTTGTTGAGGTATACCGAGAGGTCGAAGGCGTTGCGCGAGCGGGCGAAGGAGTCGGGATCTTCGCCATCGGGCAGCAGCAGCACTTTCACATTCATGCCGGCCCCGAGCAGTAGGTCGATGCCTCGGATGGCGGCTTTGATGCCGGCTGCGTCGCCGTCGTAGAGGACGGTGATGTTGTTCGTCAGTCGGTGTATCAGGTGGATCTGCCCCTGCGTGAGGGCGGTGCCGGACGAGGCCACGACGTTCTCGATGCCCGACTGGTGCATGGAGATGACGTCCGTATAGCCCTCGACTAAGAAGCATTTGTCGGCCTTCACGATGGCCTGTTTGGCGAAGTAGAGGCCGTATAGCTCGCTGCTTTTGTGGTAGATCTTGCTCTCGGGCGAGTTGAGGTATTTGCCCGTCTTCTTCGTCGTGTCGAGGATGCGGCCGCCGAAGCCCACCACCTTGCCGCTCATCGTGTGGATGGGGAAGATGACGCGGCCACGGAAGCGGTCGGTGGCGCCGCCGTCTTCGTAAAAGCTGACGAGGCCGGTCTTTTCGAGGTATTCCTTCTTATACCCCTTGGCGAGGGCTGTGCGGTAGAGGTCGTCGCGGCGCTCCAATCCGTAGCCTAACTGAAACTTGCGGATGGTCTCCTCGCGGAATCCCCTTTGGGCAAAATAGGGCAGGCCGATGGTGCGCCCCTCCTCGTGCTCCATGAGGCAGGAGGTGAAGTATTTCTGCGCCCAACTGTTGAGGATGAACATGCTCTCGCGATCGCTTTGTGCCTGGCGTTCCTCGTCGGTGAGTTCCCGTTCGTGGATCTCGATGTGATACTTCTTGGCCAGGTAGCGGAGGGCGTCGTAGTATCCTAATTGCTCGTGCTTCATAATGAAATACACGGGCGATCCGCCCTCGCCGCAGGCGAAGCATTTGCAGAGGTTCTTTGCGGGCGAGACGTAGAAGGAGGGGTGCTTGTCGGCGTGGAAGGGGCAGAGGCCGACGAAGTTGACGCCCCGCTTGCGCAGGGTGACGAAGTCGGAGACGACATCGACGATGTGTGCTGCCTCGAGGATGCGGTCTTTCGTTGCGGAGTCGATCATGAGGGGGGGAGGGTTACGACTGAAGACAGGGTGGTTATTACGGGAAACGATTAGATGTATCGCCCGGTGATGCTCTCTGGGTTGCTGGCCACGTCATGGGGGCGGCCTGTAGCCACTACGCGTCCACCGGCATATCCGCCGCCCGGGCCCATATCTATAACGTAATCTGCTTGACGAATGACGTCTAAGTCGTGTTCGATAACAATGACCGTTGCTCCTTGGTCCGTCAGGTGCTTAAAGACTTGCATGAGCGTTTGCACATCAAGCGGATGTAGGCCGATCGTAGGCTCGTCGAAGACAAACACGGCATCGTCCTGCCCTCGGCCCATCTCACTGGCCAACTTCAGGCGTTGCGCTTCGCCACCGGACAGTCCCGGTGTGGCTTCGCCCAGTGTGAGGTAGCCCAGACCGAGGTCGTGAAGCACTTGCAGTCGGCTGTTGATCACGGGCAAGTCGTGGCAGTCGGTCAGGGCTTCGTCTACGCTCATGGCCATCAGCTCGGGGAGGGAGCGACCGGCTTCGGCATGCTTCCTTGTGCGATGGATGGAGTAGGCCGCCCGGGCGTAGCGCGATCCGCGACAGTCGGGGCAGGGGATGTCGACGTCGGGGAGGAATTGCACATCGAGGCTGATGCTGCCTGTGCCGTCGCATGTGGGGCAACGCAGCCGGCCTGTATTGTAGGAGAAGTCCCCGGCCTTGTATCCACCGGTTTTAGCCTCTTCGCTGCGGGCGTAGACTTTGCGCAGATCGTCGTGCACATTGCAATAGGTGGCTACTGTGGAGCGGACATTTGCGCCGATGGGTGCGGCGTCGATCAGTTGCACTCGGCGTATCCCTTCTGCCTCAACGGCTGCTACCTGCGTGGGCAGCTCTTTCCCTTCGATGGACGCCTTGAGTCCGGGGATAAGGCACTCTAAGACCAGGGTCGTCTTGCCCGATCCGGATACACCTGTCACTACGGTGAGCCGGCCTTTGGGGATGCGCACATCTAAGGGTTGCACGGTGTGGATGGCGCGGGTGACAAGGCGGATGGCGCCGAGGTCGAGGGGGGGGAGGGCTGGCGTGGGGTGGTGCGTTGGTTTGGGGGTTAGGAAGGGCCCGATGCGTGACGATGGGTTGGCGCAGAGCATCTCCGCCGTGCCCTCTGCGATGATTTGCCCCCCGCCTGCGCCCGCCGCAGGCCCCAGCTCGATGAGGTGGTCGGCATGACGCAGCACTTGGGTGTCATGGTCTACGAGCACTACTGAATTGCCATCCGCCACGAGGTCATTCATTACACCGATTAGCCCTTCGAGGTTGGACGGGTGTAGGCCGATGGAAGGTTCGTCGAGTACATAGAGCACCCCGGTGGTGCGATTGCGTACGGCGCGCGCCAGTTGCACGCGCTGCCGTTCCCCTGTGGAGAGTGTCGCGCCGGCTCGATCGAGGGTGAGGTAAGAGAGGCCCAGCTCCATCAGTCGGCGAGCCGTGTCGTGAAAGGCCTCGCAAATGTGTTCAGCCATTGGTCGCATTTCTTCGGGTAAGGATGCTGGAATGCCTGCGACCCATTCTACGAGTTCGCCGAGCGTCATCCGGCAGGCGTCGGCCAGTGAGATGCCTCGCAGGAGGGGTGCCCGGGCGGCGTCGCTGAGCCTTGTGCCGCCGCAGGCTGCACAGGTGTCTTGCCGCAGGAACTTCTCTACGCGCTTCATGCCCTTCTCGTCGGTCACTTTGGCCAAGGCATTTTCCACCGTGTAGACGGCGTTGTAATAAGTGAAATCCATTTCGCCGGCGACGTTGGAGGTCTTGGACTTATACAGAATGTGCTTTTTCACGGCCGGCCCGTGGTAGACGATCTCGCGCTCTTCGTCTGTCAGCTCTTTGAAGGGCACGTCGGTGCGCACGCCCATTGCGCGGCAGACGTCAGTCATAAGCGAGAACATGAGTGTCTGCCACGGTGCCACGGCGCCCTCGTCGATGGTGAGCGATTCGTCGGGCACGAGCGTAGATTCATCCACATGGCTTACAACGCCCGTGCCGTCGCATGTGGGGCAGGCGCCCTGGCTGTTGAAGGCCAGTTCTTCGGCGCCGGGGGCATAGAAGTGGGCGCCGCATTCGGGGCAGATCAGCTCGCGTTCGGCGGCTACGTTGATCGAGGGCGGGAGGTAATGCCCGTTGGGGCAACGGTGGCTGGAGAGTCTCGAATACATCAGCCGCACGCTGTTGAGCAGCTCTGTGGATGTGCCGAAGGTGGAGCGTATGCCGGGCACGGCGGGGCGTTGGTGGAGGGCCAGCGCGGCGGGGACGTATCGCACGTCGTCGACTTGTGCGCGTGCGGCCTGGGTCATCCGTCTGCGGGTGTAGGTGGAGAGTGATTCTAAGTAGCGACGCGATCCTTCGGCATAAAGTACGCCCAATGCGAGTGATGATTTGCCTGAACCTGATACGCCGGCGATGCCTACGATCTTGTTGAGTGGTATGTCTACGTCGATGTGCTTGAGGTTATGTGCGTGTGCACCTCGGATCTCGATTTGCTGGGGGGATGTCCTATGCTTATTCATATGATGGGCTGTTGTGTAAAAGCGAGGCTCACGGCGCTCGCCCGTACGATATGTGTTACTGTTAAAATAGAAAGGAATGGCAGGTGGATGGAGGTGGTTTTACCCGATGCCGGGCGTTCGATCCGTCAGAATCCGTAGGGATTGAAGTCAAACAGACCTCTGTTTGGCCCCGCGCACATCGGCTGAAGCAAAACAGACCTCTGTTTGGCCCCGCGCACATCGGCTGAAGCAAACAGACCTCTGTTTGGCTCGCGCACATCGGCTGAAGCAAACAGACCTCTGTTTGGCTCCGCGCACATCGGCTGAAGCAAAACAGACCTCTGTTTGGGGCCGCGCACATCGGCTGAAGCGTGCAGACCCCCTGAACGAGGCCGCGCACATCGGCTGAAGCAAAACAGACCTCTGTTTGGCTCCGCGCACATCGGCTGAAGCAAAACAGACCTCTGTTTGCTTCGCGCCGGCCTCTGCCGAGGCAGGGAAGTTTGCTTGGATCCAAAATGGATTTCGAGGGATCGCCCCAAGAGAGCCCCGAAGCGGCCCGTCCGTGCATTGCTGTGCCACCATGCATCAGTACGCCTCGCGATACTTGTTTCCGTCGGCATCTTCGAGGATGTTCAGGTAGCTGCGGTAACGCGATGGCGCGATGGTGCCGGAGTCTACCTCGCGGCGCACGGCACATCCGGGTTCGCTCGTGTGCGTGCAATTGTTGAAGCGGCAGCTGGCCGAGGTGCGGAAGATCTCGGGGAAGTAATGCGCCACCTCGGGGCCTTGCATCTCGATCGTGCCGAAGCCCTTGATGCCTGGCGTGTCGATCAGGTAGCCCGAGCCGTCGGAGAGGGGGAGCATCTCGGAGAAGGTCGTCGTGTGGACGCCCGTGCGGTGGTATTCCGAGATGGCCTGCGTGCGCAAGTCGGCGTCGGGCAGCAGGCGGTTGATGAGCGTCGACTTGCCTGTGCCTGAATGGCCAGAGAGGAGCGTGATCTTCCCTTGCAGCCGCTCGGTCAGCGCCTCGATGCCCTCGCCCGTGAGCGCGCTCAAAGGGAGGCAGTCGTAGCCGATGGCGGTGTAGAGGGCGATGTGCGCATCGAGCGTGCGGCGAGCATCGGCGTCGTAGCGGTCGATCTTGTTGAAGGCGAGCAGGGCGGGGATGGCGTAGGCCTCGGCGGTGGCGAGGAAGCGGTCGATGAAGGTGAGCGTCGTGACCGGGAAGTCGATGGTGACGACAAGGAGGGCGAGGTCGATGTTGGCAGCCAGTATGTGCGACTCTTTGGAGAGGTTCGAGGCGCGGCGGATCATGTAGTTGCGGCGGGGCGCGATGGCCGTGATGTAGGCCGTGTCCGCATCGTTGGCTGGCATCTCGACCGTCACGCGGTCGCCGATGGCCACGGGGTTGGTGGTGCGGATGCCCTTGATGCGAAAGGATCCCTTGATCTTACAATCGAGACACCGGCCGCCGTCCATACAAACTGTATAACGACTGCCGGTGTTCTTAATGACTAAGCCGTGCATGTGTGCTGGGTGGAATGTCAGTCTCAGACCGTCATGATCTCCTTCTCCTTGGCGGCGAAGAGCTCGTCGACCTTCTTGACGTACTTATCATGCACCTTCTGCGTCTCGGCTTCTGCGTCCTTCCCGACGTCTTCGGGTGTGCCATCCTTCACAGCTTTCTTGATCATGTCGATCGTGTCGCGGCGGGTGTTGCGGATGCTGACCTTGGCGGCTTCGGCGTGTTGCTTGGCGCCTTTGGCTAAGCTGCGGCGGCGCTCCTCGGTGAGCGGGGGGATGCCAAGGCGAATGGCCTCGCCGTTGTTCTCTGGCGTGATGCCGACGTCGGAGGCGAGGATGCCTTTCTCGATCTCCTTCAGCAGCGACTTCTCCCAAGGGGTGATGAGGATCGTCTTGGCGTCAGGGGTGGTGATGGAGGCTACGTTGGAGAGCGGCGCGGGGTTGCCGTAGTAGCTCACGCGGACATTGTCGAGGATGCGGGGGCTGGCCTTCCCGGCGCGGATGCGGGCCAGCTCGTCGTCTAAGTGGCGGACGGCGGCGTTCATCTTCGCTTCGGCGTCCTTGATGATTTGTTTGGTGTCTGTTGTTGCCATGGGGTTATCTGAAAAACTAAAAATGAAAAACTAAAGACAGAGGGGGGGGATGGTTCGGTTCAGAGGGTGACGCGTGTACCGATGCGATCGCCAGCCAACACCCGCCTGAGGTTGCCAGGGGTGTCCATGTCGAAGACGACGAGGGGCAGGTTGTTCTCCTTACACATCGTTGTGGCGGTGAGGTCCATCACGCGGAGGTTGCGAGAGTAGATCTCGTCGAAGGTGATCTCGTCAAACTTCACAGCCGTGGGGTCCTTCTCCGGGTCAGCGGTGTAGATGCCATCCACCCGGGTGCCCTTCAGCAGCACATCGGCGCCGATCTCGATGCCGCGGAGTGCTGCGGCCGTGTCGGTGGTGAAGAAGGGGTTGCCTGTGCCGCCAGCCATCAGCACGACGTGCCCTTCGCGCAACAGTTCGGCCGCGCGCGACGGGCTGTAATAGGTGCCCACAGGCTCCATGCGAACGGCCGTCAGCACATCCGCATCTACCCCGAAGGCCTCCAGCGCGGAGCTCAGGGCGAGGCTGTTGATGACGGTGGCCAGCATGCCCATCTGGTCGCCCTTGACGCGGTCGAAGCCTTTGGCAGCGCCGGTGAGCCCGCGGAAGATGTTCCCTCCGCCAATGACGATGCCGATCTCGATGCCGCGGTCGGCGATCTCTTTAATCTGTTTGGCATACTCCCCGAGGCGCACCTCGTCGATGCCGTAGGCGCGGCCGCCCATGAGCGACTCGCCGCTTAACTTGAGTAGGATCCTTTTGTAAATCATAGGTGGTTATGCGCCTACAGGCGCGTGGTTATAAGTCGGTGGGCAAACGTAAGTGTAAAAGGGATAAAGGCAATTCAGGGGGGGCGCAGGCAACGCTGGAGTAATCATCGGTCATTAGGAATGGAAGGGATTGGACGCCCACCCGCCACGCAGTTATCTTTGTCCCCTGAAATAAGAACGGACTCCTCCCTCTTTCCTCAACATCAAGCCAAGCATTGACAAAGCATTTATCACACATTAATACAGTACTCAGATTATGAAGACAGAAGAATTATCCCAAATCATGCGTAAGCCCTTTGTCCGGATCGGCGTCATCATCGTCGTGATCTTTGTGGGCTACCTCTACTTCGCAGGCACTTACAACAAGATGGTACGGCTCGACGAGAGCGTGCAGGGCGCCTGGGGGCAGGTGGAGAACCAATACCAGCGGCGCGCCGACCTGATCCCGAACTTAGTGAACACCGTCAAGGGGTATGCCGCTCACGAGGAGGCGACACTGACGGCCGTCCTCAAGGCGCGCTCCAGGGCTACGCAAGTCGTGGTCGATACGGACCACCTCGACGCGGCTTCGATCAAGCGGTACTCCGCTGCGCAGGGCGAGGTCTCCTCGGCGCTGGGCCGACTGATGGCTGTGTCGGAGAATTATCCCGAGCTGAAGTCGAGCGAGAACTTCCTCATGCTGCAATCGCAGCTCGAGGGCACGGAGAATCGCATCGCTGTGGAGCGTAAGCGCTTCAACGAGGCCGTCAAGGCTTACAACAGCTACATCCGCGGCTTCCCCATCAATGTGTTTGCGAAGGCCAACGGCTTCGAGCAGCGGGGATACTTCGAGGCTGATAAGGGGGCGGAGAAGGTGCCGAACGTTAGCTTCTAAAAAGGGAGGGAGAGTAATGAAGACGTTACGCTACTTATTCCTCGCCTGCCTCCTTGGCGTGATGGCCATGGACGGCGTGGCGGAAGAGATGAAGCCCTATCGTGTGGCGGATGTGCCGAATGTGCAGCTCAAGGACAGCACGCGGTTCGTCTCCGACCCGGCCGATGCCATCAATGCGGCAGACGAGGAGGCCCTGAACAGCCGCATCGCCCGCCTCCGCGACTCGCTCGGGGTGGAGATTGCCATCGTCGTGATCCCCATGTACGATGCGAGCGTGTACGGATCAGCCCGCGAGTTTGCCAACGAGCTGTTCAACACTTGGGGCATCGGCGATAAGGAGACGAACCGCGGCCTCTTGATCCAGCTCATCACCTACAAGAAGCAGCGCGAGATCACCTTCGAGACGGGCTACGGGCTGGAGGGCGAGCTGACCGACGGGCTCTGCAAGCTGATCCAGGAGCGCCGCATGATCCCCATCATGAAAGACGGCCGATACGGCGAAGGCCTCCTCGCGGGCCTCGAGGAGGTGAGCAAGGCCCTCCAGGGCAGATCGACCTTAGAGGCCGAGAAGCGGGAGGCGAATAAGCGCCTCGCCATCATCCTGGCCTCCATCTGGTGGTTGCTCGGCGCAGCCGCGTTCGGTTGGCTGCTTTATCTCCACCGGAGGACGGCCAAGGAGCCTGAGAACCTCTTCAACGTTCAGGAGACTAACCGGTATGATAACATCATTGTGATAGTCGCCGGGGTACTGCTCCTCCAGCTGCCGGCGGCGTTGCTTTACTTCCTGGTGAAGCTCCTGATCAGTCGTCAGCTTACCCTGCAGATCAAGTGCCCGAAGTGCGGCGTCGTGTCGAGCTTCAGGCAAGAAAAGGGTTACCCGGTGAAACAGAAGAAGAAGAAGGGTACGCTGAGGATCTACCACTACATCTGTTGCAACTGCGGCTACGTGAAGGTGGAGAAGCTCTACGAGCGGAAGGAGAACTGGTGGAGCGGCGACGGTGGCGGCGGCGGTGGTTATCGCGACCTCTCCGATCGCGATAGCAGCAGCTCTTGGAGCAGCGGTGGCGGCGGCTCATGGGGAGGCGGCAGCAGCGGTGGCGGCGGCGCCAGCTCGAGGTTCTGATGATGAATGGACAATGGGGGAGCGGACGGATTTCCGTTGAAGGTTTTTAAGAGATGAACCGTTGACAGCTGTCAGAGGTATGCCAAACGCGTTTTACGGCCCATTGACAACAGTCAGAGGTATAAAAAACGCGTTTTAGATGCCATTGACAGCTGTCAGAGGTATAAAAAACGCGTTTTAGATGCCATTGACAGTTGTCAGAGGCATGTAAAACGCGTTTTCCCATTCATTGACAGCTGTCAACGGGGGGAAGGGTGGGGAACGGCTGGGCTACACCTTGATCGTATCGAAACCCTCGCCGTAGACGCCGCGCACGATGCTCTGCGAGATGAAGGCTTGGCTGTCGATCATCTTAATGAGGCGGAAGATGTTTGTCCGCTCGCGATTGCGGGCCACGAGCACGATCACCTTGATCGGCTTGTGCGAATAGCCACCCTCGCCGTCGAGGATGGTGCAGCCGCGTTGCAGGCGGTGGATGATGGCGTCGGCGATCTCGTCGTACTTGCGCGAGAAGATCATGAACTGCACCGACTGCGTGTTGGCGTTCATCACGCGGTCGAGCATGTAGGAGTTGACGCCCATCTCGATAAGTCCGAGCACGATCTTGTCAAAGTTGTGGAACAGCAGGTAGGAGCTGCTCACGATCACGAAGTCGAGCAGGATCATGCCTGTGCCGATGGAGATGTCCTTATACTTATTGATGATGGCCACGACGATGTCCGTGCCGCCCGTGCTGCCACCGGCGTAGAAGACGAGCCCGAGCCCCGCGCCGCAGATCATGGCGCCGATGATGACGGACATGAAGACTTCGTTGAGCTGCATCAGCGGTTGGCCGGCAAACACAAGCTCGAAGAACCAGAACCAGAACGATAGCGAGGCCACGCCGAGGATGGTCTTGACGAGGAATTTGAACCCGAGGATCTTGAAGGCGACCCCGAGCAGGAGGACGTTGATGCCGAAATAGGAGACGGAGACAGGCAGCTTTGTGGCGAAGAAGATGAGTCCGCAGATACCGCTCAGGCCACCGGTGACGATCTCGTTGGAGAGGATGAAGGCGTTGTAGCCGAAGCCGTAAAGTGCGGTGCCAATCACGATGAGGAGGTAGTCCTTCATCGGGTAGTAGATCTTTTGTAGCGAATCTTTCATAGAACGATGTTGATGATTTTGTTGGGTACGATGATGATTTTCTTCGGTGTCTTATTGCCGATCCACTTGGCGGCGGTGGGGTGATCGAGGGTGGCGCGCTCGATGGAGGCACGGTCGAGGTCGGCGGGCAGCTCAAGGTTGAAGCGCGTCTTGCCGTTGAAGGAGACGGCGTAGCGCACGGTGGTTTCGATGAGGTATTGTTCGTTGTAGCTGGGCCATGCAGCGTCGCAGACGGTCGTGGTGTGACCTAAAGCGTGCCACAGCTCCTCGGCGATGTGCGGGGCGAAGGGCGCGAGCACAATCAGCAGCGGCTCCAACACAGCGCGCTTGCGGCAACGCAGCGTGGTGAGCTCGTTGAGGCAAATCATAAAGGCGCTCACGGAGGTGTTGTACGAGAAATGCTCCACGTCGTGCGTCACCTTCTTAATCAGCTTGTGGAGCGCCTTCAGCTCCTCCTGCGTAGGCTCGTCGTCAGTCACGCCCCACGCGCCGTCCGCGCCGGAGTAAAAGGTCGCCCAGAGCTTCTTCAGGAAGCGGAAGACGCCATCGATGCCGTTCGTATCCCACGGTTTGGATTGCTCTAAGGGGCCGAGGAACATCTCATAGAGGCGGAGCGTGTCGGCGCCGTACTTCTCGACGATCGTGTCCGGGTTCACCACGTTGTACATCGACTTCGACATCTTCTCCACAGCCCATCCGCAGATGTATCGCCCATCCTCGAGCACGAACTCGGCGTCGCGATATTCCGGGTTCCAAGCGCGGAAGGCGTCCAAGTCGAGCACATCGTTGCTGACGATGTTCACGTCCACGTGTATCGGCGTCACGTCGTAGTCGCCCTTCAGATTGTACGACACGAAGCGGTTCGTGCCCACGATGCGATAGACGAAGTTCGATCGCCCCTGGATCATGCCTTGGTTAATCAGTTTGCGGAAAGGCTCTTCCTCGCACGAGGTGCCGAGGTCGAAGAGGAACTTGTTCCAGAAGCGGCTATAGATCAGGTGACCTGTGGCATGCTCCGTGCCGCCGACGTAGAGGTCTACGTTGCGCCAATAGGCATCGGCTTCTTTCGAGACGAGCGCGCGGTCGTTATGCGGATCCATGTAGCGCAGGTAGTAGGCCGACGAGCCAGCGAATCCGGGCATGGTGCAAAGCTCAAGCGGGAAGACGGTTTGATTATCGATGCGACTGTTGTCCGTCACCTCACGCTTCGCGCTGTCCCACGCCCAATGCGTAGCGCGACCCAGCGGCGGCTCACCCGTTTCGGTCGGTAGGAACTTGTCCACCTCCGGCAGTCGCAGCGGCAAGCACTCCTCAGGCAACGGACGCGGCATACCGTCGGCGTCGTAATAGATCGGGAATGGTTCACCCCAGTAGCGCTGGCGGCTGAAGATGGCGTCGCGCAGGCGGTAGTTCACCTTGATCCGACCGAGCCCTTCGGCCGCGATGTATCGCTTCGTAGCGGCGATGGCTTCGGGTACATCCATACCGTTGAGCACTAATCCGCCCGCGCGTTCCCGGCCAGCCATCGGCGAGTTGATCATGCGGCCCTCTTTGGCATCGAAGCTCTCCTCGGAGACGTCGCAGCCCTCGATCAGCGGAACGATGGGCAGGTTGAAATGGCGCGCGAAGGCATAGTCGCGACTGTCGTGCGCGGGGACGGCCATGATGGCGCCCGTGCCATAGCCGGCCAACACATAATCGCTGATCCAGATCGGGATCTCTTCGCCCGTCAGCGGGTTGATGGCGTACGAGCCGCTGAAGACGCCCGTCACCTTATGATCTGCGATGCGCTCGCGCTCCGTGCGTCGCTTGACGGCTTCGAGATACGCCTGCACATCGGCTCGTTGAGCGTCGGTTGTAAGCTTTTCCACATACTCGCTCTCGGGCGCCAGCACCATGAAGGTGACGCCGAAGACGGTGTCCGCCCGCGTGGTGAAGATCTTCAGCGACTCCGATCCGTCGGCCAGGGGGAAGAGCATCTCGGCGCCCTCGCTGCGACCGATCCAGTTGCGTTGCGTCTCCTTGAGCGAGTCGCTCCAGTCGATCGTGTCGAGACCGTCGAGTAGGCGCTGCGCATAGGCGGACACGCGCAGACACCACTGCCGCATCACCTTCTGCTCCACCGGATAGCCTCCGCGGATCGATAGGCCTTCGCTCACCTCATCGTTAGCTAACACGGTGCCGAGCTGCGGACACCAGTTGACCATCGTATCGCCTAAGTAGGCCAGGCGATAATTCATCAGCACCTGTTGGCGCTCGCGTTCGCTCATCGCTTGCCATTCGGCCGCGGTGAACGACAGCTCTTCGGAGCACGCTGCATTGACGCCCTCCGTACCGTTGGCCTCGAAGGCCTTGACGAGTTTCTCGATCGGCTGCGCGTGCTGCCCAATGTTGCAATAGTAGCTGCCGAACATGCGCAGGAAGGCCCACTGCGTCCAGTGGTAGTATGTCGGGTCGCAGGTGTGCACCTCGCGGCTCCAGTCGAAGGAGAAGCCGATCTTATCTAACTGTTCCCGGTAACGATTGATGTTGTTCCCCGTCGTCACCTCGGGGTGCTGACCCGTTTGGATGGCGTACTGCTCGGCGGGCAGACCGTAAGCGTCGTAACCCATCGGGTGGAGCACGTTGAAGCCGCAGAGGCGTTTGTAGCGGGCGTAGATGTCGGAGGCGATGTAGCCCAATGGATGCCCAACGTGAAGCCCCGCACCGGAGGGGTAGGGGAACATGTCGAGCACGTAGTATTTCGGGCGTGCGCTGTCCTCGTGCACCTCGTAGGTCTTGTCAGCGATCCAGCGTTCACGCCATTTCTTTTCGATTTCTCTGAAGGCGTATTCCATTTATGTAGGGTAGTGAGAAGTAGTTAGGAGTAGTAAGAAGAAGTAGTAGTGGTAGGGGCGAATAATCATTCGCCCCTACAGCGGTATCGTCATCATTCACCCAACGATTGCTTCAGCACGTCGTCGGGCAGCACATAATTCCTCAGGTCGCCGGCCAGATATTGGTCGTAAGCCGTCATGTCGATCAGTCCGTGGCCCGAGAGGTTGAAGAGGATCGTGCGCGCACGGCCTTCCTCACGTGCCTCCTTCGCTTCGCGGATGGTGGCGGCGATGGCATGGGCCGACTCAGGTGCGGGGATGATGCCCTCCGTCTCGGCGAAGAGTCGCGCGGCGTCGAAGGTCTCCAGCTGCGGGATGTCGACGGCGTCCATCAGTCCATCCTTCTTCAGCTGGCTGACGATGGCGCCCGCGCCGTGATAACGCAGTCCGCCCGCGTGGATGTTCGCTGGCGCAAACGTGTGGCCGAGCGTATACATAGGAATGAGCGGCGTGTGACCCGCCTCATCGCCGAAGTCGTATTGGAAGCGGCCGCGCGTCAGCTTGGGGCAGGAGGATGGTTCGGCAGCTACGACACGCAGCGTGCGTCCCTCGGTCAACTTATGCCGCAGGAAGGGGAACGACAGCCCGGAGAAGTTCGATCCGCCGCCGAAGCAGGCGATCACCACGTCTGGATATTCGCCCGCCATCTCCATTTGCTTCTCCGCCTCCAGGCCGATCACCGTCTGGTGGAGCGCTACGTGGTTGAGCACACTGCCCAGCACATACTTGCAACCGGGTGTCTGCATGGCCAGCTCCACGGCTTCGGAAATGGCCGTCCCGAGGCTGCCCTGATACGTCGGGTGATCTGTCAAGATCTTACGCCCAGCCCGCGTGCTCATGCTCGGCGAGGCAATCACCTGCGCGCCGAACGTCTGCATGATGGAGCGTCGGTAAGGCTTTTGGTTGTAGCTCACCTTGACCATGTAGACGGCCAGTTCCAGCCCGAAGGCCTGTGCGGCGTACGACATCGCGGCGCCCCATTGGCCTGCGCCCGTCTCGGTGGTCACGTTCGTCACGCCCTCCTGCTTGCAGAAGTAGGCCTGCGCGATGGCCGAGTTCAGCTTGTGCGACCCGACGGGGCTGACGCTCTCGTTCTTGAAATAGATGTGCGCCGGTGTGTCTAATGCGCGCTCTAAACCATAGGCCCGGACGAGCGGCGTGGGGCGCCAATACTTGTATAGGTCGCGCACCTGGTCTGGGATGTCGATCCACGTGTCGGTCGTGTTCAGCTCCTGCTCCGCCAGGCCGCGGGCAAAGAGCGCACAGAGGTCGTCGGCCTTCACGGGCTTGCGTGTGGCTGGGTTCAACATCGGTTGCGGCTTCGTGGGCATGTCGGCCACAATGTTGTACCACGCTGTAGGAATATCTTCCTCTTGCAATAAGAATCTCTTTGTCTTCATCTCTGTTTACTGTTTCTATCGGGGATAAATCGGCCGCAAAGGAATGGGGCCGCGAGGGAAACGAAAAATGAAAAGTGAAAAATGAAAAATGGGCACCTCTCGCTTTTAGGTTTCAGCTTCTGCAGAGGCGGCGCGTTTGGCTGCCCGACGCTTGGCCAATGCTTTCCGATGGGTGGCCAGTGCGAAGCGCATACGTGCGATCTCACCGATGAGGTTCGTCACAAACTCCCGATAGGGCGCTTCGCCCACCACAAGGATCAGCGCATTGACCGTCTCCACAAGCGCATGATAAGCCGCATCCGTGGCCACGCGCTTAGCCCGCACTAACCCCTTGACGCGCCGCCCCTGCACGGACGACCGAAGGTCTGCCGCCTCGTCTTGCGCCTTATTCTCCTTTTCCAGCTTATCCAAAAACGGCACCATACGCGCCTTCTCCAGCGCCTCCCTTCCCAGCGCACGGAGGTCTTGCGTCAGGTTCAGCAAGCGGCCTGCGCGCCCCGTCTCCGCCTCGCGCGACACGTCGCCATAGGTGCGGAAAATCTGCGTGACCTGCCGCGCCACCTCTGCCACCTCCTTGTCCGGAAAAGCCATCGACGCCCGCGCAAACGCCCGCATGTCGCGCCATGTCCGCACCCGCTGCCGGTCGATCGCCTTTGCCACGGCAGCTTTCGATCGCTCCCCCGTTTCGCTGACGGCTTCATCGAACTCGCGATGGGCTGTCCGGAGCGCCTCCGCCGCCTTTTTCAGTCTCGGGGAGTACCCCACCGCGCTTTCCTCAAGCGGCAGGTTGTGAAGATTCCTGATCACCGCCCCTTGAAACCCGAAATCTGCTAAAACATGCAGCGACGCCACACTCAAATGCCCGATTTTCATTTCTCGATCTCTTCTCTTCTATACGGTTCTCTTGATTTTGTCCCCCAAAAGTACGGTAAATGCTTCAGATTTACTTTCTGCATCTATGCAAAGAGAAAAATGAACCCATGATTTCTTTATCGTATAGATACGCGGAGTAAAATGAATATCGTTTTTTATTCATGTATGAATGCACGGTGCAAAGCGAATTTCATTTTATATACGTGTATAGATACATGGAGAAAAATGAATCTCATATTTTATACGTGTATATATACATAAGTAAGAATGAACTTCATTTTATATACGTGTATAGATACATGGCACGAAATGAATATCACTTTTCATGCGTATATATATGCATAGGACGAAATGAACCTAATTTTTTATCTCTTCATTTATACACGGCATAAAATGAACTTCATTTTTTGCTCGTGCGTCAAGGAATGAAGGAAAATGAATTAAGTGATAGGCCTCACAAGGGAAAAGAACCCCCGACAATGGCCAGGAACGGCAGCTTCGGACAAAAAGAAGTCCCGTACAGCATCGGGCGGGGTCGTTTGGGGCGAGAAAAAGGCTTGTCAAGCGGCGCAGACGGCTTTTCAGCGCGCTGAAAAGGGCTGTCCACGCGGGATTACGCGGCTTGTGCGGTTTTGAAATTGGTCTACATTTGCCCCCGCGTCCGAAAAGGAAAAGCGACGGACGAGGATTCGCTAGCTCAGTAGGTAGAGCACATCCCTTTTAAGGATGGGGTCCTGGGTTCGAACCCCAGGCGAATCACATGTCCATAAAAAGAGTGCGAAAGGCCTCCTGCTCCGAGCAATCGGGGGGGAGGCCTTTCAGTGTTTCGGGGGGCGGCGGGGGATCACTCCTCCGGCCGATTGTCTTGCAGGAATTTGCGGAGGAATTCGGCTTCGGCTTCGCGGTATTTGGAGAGCTTCTCGACGGAGAGGATCTTCTTGAATCGCTCGAAGTATTCCTTTTCTAAGCGGGCCTCTTCCATACGTGTCCCGGTGAGGCAGTCGGAGAGCTCGCGGCGTTCGCGATCGGTGAGGCTCTGCTGTGTGCGTGCCAGGCGTGCCAGGCGTCGGCAGGCGCGTCCGATCTCGTATTTGCGGCGCTGGAGTTCGTTTTCGAGGGGGATGAAGGCGGCGGCCTCGTCGGCGGTGAGGCCGGCTTCGGCGGTGATGTAGGCGTTGCGGCGGGCGATGAAGGCTTCGCGATCGAAGTGTTTGCGCTGCTTCTGTGCCGTGGCTGTGGGGGCGAGGGTGGCGAGCAGCAGGGCGAGGAGGAGGGGCAGGAGTGTCTTCATTTTCATCATCTCATCATCATTTTAAGTCATTCCCAGGCATCGATTTCGTCGGAGAAAAAGCGGTCGGCGTATTGCGATTCTAAGTAATCGAGGTAGTCGAGTTCGTCTTCGGTGGCGGCGTCAGTCGTGGTGGCATGCTGCACGTAGAGGGGGCGCATGGCGCCCTTTGTGGCGGGGCGGAAGGTGGAAAGGCCTTTGAAGAGGAGCATCATGGCAAGGAAGGCGGCGGCTAAGTAGAGCAGTGGCTTGACTTTATCCATGAGTGAGACTGTGGGCGGCTCCTCGTGCATCGGGCGTTCGGGCAGGGCGGCCATGATGCGGTCGGTGAGGCCTTCAAAATATCCCTCGGGCACGCGGAAGGGGTCGGTTTTAGCGCGGTAGGTGTCGGGGGTGATGGGTTCTTTTTCCATATCTAAATCGAATGTTTTTTGAGGGAGGGGGAAGGGGGTAAAGCGCTCGTAGGACGGGGGCCGCGGAGGGGCGTTTAATCGTCGCCGCCGGTCATGCTGGCTGTGATTTTCCGGACGGCATGGTGGTAAGAGGCCTTCAGTGCTCCGGTGGATGTGCCAAGGGCTTCGGACATGTCGTCGTACTTCATATCGTTGTAATAACGGAGGTTGAAGACTAAGCGTTGCTTGGGTGGCAGGCGCAGGATGGCCGTTTGGAAGCGGGTTTCGAGCTCGTCGCCATCGAAGAAGTCGTCGCTACGGAGCGTTTCGATGAGGTAGCTGTCGGAGTTATCGAGGGAGAGGTGGCGGCGCAGGCGCTGCTTCTCGAGGTAGGTGAGGCATTCGTTGGTAGCGATCTTGTAGAGCCAGGTGGAGAGGCGTGCTTCGCCGCGGAAGTAGTCCAAGTTGGCCCAAGCCTTGAGGAAGGTGTTTTGGAGCAGGTCGTCGGCGTCGTCGTGAGAGATCACCATGCGTCGGATGAGGCGGTAGAGGCGTTCGCCGTAGGTGTCGACCACCCGCGCGAAGGCCTCGCGGCGTGTCGCAGGGTCACGGAGCAGGCGGAGCTCGTCGTCACTGTTTTCGGGAGGATATGCGGGACTTTCTTTCACGGCGCAAAGGTGAAGAAATCCGTTACCACGCTTGTGACAGGCAGCCGGAGGGCCTCGCCGAGTGGCATCATGGCGTTGACGAGGAGCAGCTCGTCGTAGGCCGGGAGGTCGCTGAGGCGGACTTGGGCGGTGCGGACTTGGGCGGCGCGTAGGAGTCGGCGGCGGCAGGTGCCATCGAGCAGGAAGGTGTCTGGCGTGAATAACTCTTGGCCGCGACGCAGGATGAGGTTGGTGTATGATGTGTCGGTCACGTAGCCACCACGGACGAAGAGGAGTTCGTCGGCCTCGGACAACTGGAGGTTTGGGCGTTCGAGCGGCGAACGGTCGGCGTACTTGAAGGCATAATCCATCGCACCAGCATCCACAGCGATGAGTCGCTCGAGGCGCCGTCTGCGGTAAGGCGTGAAGGTGATTTCTCGGAGTGTGTGGTCGTAAACGATTCGGCAACGCACGATGCCTGTGCGGAGGTCGTGGGGGACGAGCGCGTCGAGGTCGGCAGGTAGGGCAGGGGCCGTGAAGCCGAAGTGCAGGGCGGTGCGGCGCATGCGGTCGATGTGGTCGGCCACGTGATGCGCGTGCCCGTCTTGGATGCGGATGGTTTCGAGGAACATAGCTATCAGAACGGGAGATAGACTTTTTGGATCACCTCTTCGTACTCGTCGTGCATACGGCTGCGAGCGGTGATGCCGCCGCCGCTCTGGTAGGTGAGGGGCGTGGTGGTGAGGTCGAGGAAGCGAATGAAGACGGCGGAGTCGAGTGCTTGTCCGTCGAAGAGTCCGAAGATGCCGGTGTAGAATCCCCGCGGTGCGCCCTCGGCCTGACGGATCAGGCGGACGGTGGCGTCTTTCGGTGCGCCGGAGATGGATCCCGCCGGCAGCAGTCGGGCGATGATGTTGCCCACGTTGCTGCGCCAATCATCTGGTAATTGTCCGGCGATCTCGGAGCTGACTTGCAGGATGGGGCCGGCCGACGTCTCGAGTCGGTCGATGTATCGAAAGCGTTGCACATGCACGCCGTCTGCTACCATGGAGAGGTCGTTGCGGATGAGGTCGACGATGGTGTTGTGTTCGGCCGTCTCCTTCGGGTCGGCGAGGATGCGCTCGCGGGCGTCAGGCAGTCGCGCGTCGATGGTGCCCTTCATCGGGTTCGACGCGATGGTGCCGTCGGCGTCGATGCGCACGAACCGCTCGGGCGAGAAGCAGACGAAGGCGTCGGGGTAGTGGATCTTATACAGGGCACGCGCGCGGTGGTAGATGGCGTCGGGCGCGAGGTCGGTGCGGATGGGTGTGCGGACGGTGAGGTTGGTCAAGAAGGAATCGCCGCGGAGCAGCCCCGCACGGATGATGTCGAAGCGGCGTGCGTAAACAGCTTCCGGCTCGGGGAAACGCTCAAACATGTAGGGCGTGTCCGCGCTGTCGTCCGGTGTGTTGGTGATGCCTTGGATGTTGAATCGCACGCGCGATTGGCGGAGGGGATCGGGGATAAAGAAGCCTCGCGTCAACTCGAAATCGAAGCCGAAGAGGAAGGGGCGGCCGGCCTCTCCAGCGCGATTCATGGCGAGGATTACGTCAGTTGCTGTGAGCATGGGTGGGGTAATTATCAATAGAGATTAGCCGGGGAAATTAAAACGACACCGGGGTATCCCCCCCATTGGGCACCCCGTAAAATCATTACCCATTGATCATTACTTCTTACACCGCTGGCAGGCTCATGCCGGTGATTTTGCGATAGAGGTCGAGGGCGTAGACGTCGGTCATGCCGGAGATGTAATCTAATGCGCACTGGATCTTGCCATAAACCGTGGATGCCTTGGTGTCGTACTGCCGGGGGATGCGGCTGAGCAGGAGCTTGCTGTAGGCGTGCGTGGGGTGGAGGAGGGCGTCGATGAGGGCTTGGAGCAGGTAGCCGAAGATGCGATGGCCGGCCAACTCAATGTCGACCACCTCGCTGGCTGTATAGATCTTCCGCCGGGCCACCTCGGAGCAAGCCTGATAGGCGCTGCGCGCGTGCCCCTCGATGCTTTCGATCAGCGGCGTGCGGAAGGTGCCGTCGAGCAGCCCGCCCTCGTTCTCCACGAAGACGCGCGTGCACTCATCGACGAGCAGCCCGATGACCGAGGAGCGGAGGTAAGCGATCCGCTCGTTCATGTCGTCCACGATCGTCATGGTGCGGGTGATGTGCTCCAGCTTTTCTCCCCGGAAGAAGCCGAGCAGGAGGCCGATGGCCTCGCGCCCCGAGAGGAGGCGCAGCTTGTAGGCGTCTTCGATGTCCATCACTTGATAGCAGATGTCGTCGGCGGCCTCGACGAGGAAGACGAGCGGGTGGCGCACGAAGCGGCCGTCGCTGTGGGGGATGCCCAGCTCGTTGGCGATGCGGAGGTAGGTAGGCTCTTCGCTTTGGAAGAAGCCAAACTTGCCCCGACTTGCCGGTGCGAGGGTGGAGGCATAGGGGTATTTCACGATCGAGGCGAGCGTGCTGTAGGTGAGGGCAAATCCGCCCTCGCGTCGACCCACGAAGCGATGCGTGAGCAGGCGCATGGCGTTGGCGTTGCCCTCGAAGCAGACGAAGTCTTCCCAGCGGTTGCCCTCGGCGCGGACTTCGGCCTCAAGGTGTCGGCCCTCGCCGTCGGTGAAGAAGGCCGTGATGGCGCGTTCGCCGGAGTGGCCGAAGGGCGGGTTGCCCATGTCGTGGGCCAAGCAGGCGGCTGAGACGATGGCGCCGATCTCTTGCAGCGCTGCGGCCTCTTCGTCGGTGTGATGGACGGCCAAGCGTGTCGCCACGTTCGCCCCGAGCGACCGCCCGACGCAGGAGACCTCCAAGCTGTGCGTAAGTCGGTTGTGGACGAAGATGCTGCCGGGCAGGGGGAAGACCTGCGTCTTGTTTTGCAGCCGACGGAAGGGGGCGGAGAAGATCAGGCGATCGTAGTCGCGCTGGAAGTTCGTCCGCTCATGCTTCCGTTCGTGATAGGCTTCTATGCCGAGGCGTTTGCCTGAGATCAGTTGGAGCCAATTCATCGATCTAACTAAAATCTAAGAAGCTAAAAACGAAAAGTGCCGGGTACACGTCGGGGGGCTCACCCTTTCCGGCATCTGGCAGTTTTTCGCTTTTCGTTTTTAGTTGGCCACGGGGGCAGCTTCCACTTTCACCTCGGCGGGGATGGCAAACTTTTCGGCGGGCACGGTGGCGTCTTCATGGATCTCGGTCGCCTCGTCTGTCACCATCAGGTTGCCTTGATAGCGCGCCTCGTACTTCAGCGTGATGCCCTCCCAGATCCACAGCGTAGTTTGCAGCGTGACGCCTGATTGCTTCAGCTCCATGTGGTACTTCTTGCAGGGCCGTCCGGCCACGGTACCCTCGCCGTCTTCCTTGATCTTGAAGCGCTCGAGGTCTTCGGGGGTCAGGTGGAGGTAGTTGCGGGGCTGCTCGGGGGCGGGTGTGCGGAAGGCCTTCTTCTCGTCTAAGTCGAGGGTGACGTTTGTGCGTCCGCCGTCTTCGGCGATGATGCGGAGGTGCTTCTCAGTCTCGCCCAGCATCATGGTCAGCTCGGTGGCTTCGCGTGCGCCGTAGTCGTCGAAGTAGAGCGTGTTATGCATGGTGTTTCCCGCGGCCCGGGTCTCTTTCTTAATGATGGCTGACTTGATGCCGTAGCGTTTGTCGGCTACGGGATCGCGTTGTGCCGACAGCGTGCTTCCGCCCATGAGCAGGAGCGACGCGAGGATGAAAAGGGTTGTCTTCATGTTGTGATATAATTAAATGTATAGGGGCGGCAAATGAAGAGCTAAAAGCGAAAAGCTAAAAACGAGGCCGGGTACATGCGGGCTGTCACGCCACACATGTACGCGGGGAAGTTGTTAGGTGTTCGTCTTTCAGTAATCGTCCGCGACCGCTATGCCGGCGGGCACGCGGAACTTCTCCTGCGGCACGGGGACGCCGATTTCGATCGATTCGACCTGCTCATCGGAGCTCATGTCTCCCGGTTGCCCAGGCTCGATGAAATTCGCCAACACGATGCCCTCCCAGACGTATAGCGTGGCCACGGTCTGCACCCCCTGCGCTTCGTAAACGATCTGCTTATACACCTTGCAGGTCTTGCCGGCCACGGTCTTCGTGCCTGCTTCGGTGATCTTGAAGCGCTTCATCTCTTCGGGCGTAAGGTGGCGATAGTCGGCTGGGCCTTCCTCCACCCGTTGGCGTTGTGCGGTGTGGTTGTCAAGGTCTACGCTGACCTCTGTCTCTCCACTCGGATCGCGGATGGTCAGCATGTGTAGCGCCCCGTCGATGAACGTTTCGACGGCTTCCTTTTTCCCGTAGTCATCGATGTAGATGGTGGCATGCCCGTCTCCGGCTGGGCAACTGATGGACTTCTTGATGATGGCCGAGCGGACGCCATAGCGTGCGCCTTCGGGGGTCTTGTCTTGTGGTTGCACTTCGGATTGTTCGGCCGTGTCTTCCTGCGACGTTTTCTGCTGTGTCGCCTGCATACACCCCGGCAGCAGCAGGAGCGACGCGATGAGTGTGAGTGTTGTTTTCATATCTGTTTATCTAAATAAAATGTGAGTTCGACGTAAGAAATCCACATCCCCGCCTCGGGGGAAACACCTTCCCCGCCTCGGGGAAGACGCTCTTCCCGCACCGGGGAAGACACCCTTCCCGCCTCGGGGAAGACACCCTTCCCGCATCGGGGAAGACACCCTTCCCGCATCGGGGAAGACGCTCTTCCCGCATCGGGGAAGACACCCTCCCCGCCTCGGGGGAGACACCCTCCCCGCCTCGGGGGAGACACCCTCCCCGCCTCGGGGAAGGTACCCTTCCCAATGGCTCACAGCCATCGTGCAAGGGAGTTCATCCCTATATCGGCGAATGAATTGCCCCACGTCGACCTCACGTTAAATAATAAGGGTGGCAAATGTATCTGGGAAGATGGGGGAAGTCAGTCGGCCTCTTCGTTCGGGCTTGTCTGATTCACAATCTTGATTCCCTTGGGCACCTCGAACTTTTCCTGTGGGACGGGGAGATTGAGAATGACGGAGCATGAATAGGGACACCTCCGGATCGATGCTTGTGGAATTATTTTCCACGATCTTGACACCCTTAGGAATTTCAAATGTTTCGGCAGAGATGGGGATATCGGTCTCGATAGAGGATAATTCTAACGTTCGGATTATCTCATCGCACACCCAGAAGGATTCTTGCAATGGGATGCCTTTCCAAACCCATACGATCAATTTCAGCTCAATGCCAGAGGGATTAAGATCGATTGTATTGACTGTATATACCTTGCATTTCTTACCACCCACAGTTTCCATACCTGTTTCCTTCATGGCCTTCATAGCCTTTGGCGGCAGGCCATGGTAGGTTGGTATGGAGATCAGAAATTCTGAGTCGTAACATGCGACCTTCTTAATTAGGTCAACTTGTATTTTCTGTTGACTATGTGGATTGCAGATGTCGAGAAGATGCAAGACGATAGAGTCTCCTTTCAATTCGATTATCTCGACGGTTTCTTTATCACCGTAGTCGTCGAAGTAGATGTTCTGCTTCTGAATAGCCCCAGTACTTCGTACCGCCACCTTCCTAATGATTCCTGACTTAACTCCGTAGTGCTTATCCTTCGGTGGTTGCTCTTTGCATCCAGTCATCATAAGCAGGAGCATGGCTGTGAGCAGTGTGATAGTTGTTTTCATATCTGTGTGTGTAATTAAAATGTGTGCTGTATTTATCCCTGCCGCTGCTGCCACTTCCACGCGTTACGTAGCGTCTCAGCCAGCGGTGTGCGAGCCTCCCAACCAAGCACACGGTTGGCACGCGAGGGATCGGCCCAGACTTGTTCGATGTCGCCCTCACGCCGGCCCACAATGCGATAAGGCACGGAGACGCCCGTAGCCTCCTCGAAGGTGCGGATCAGCTCCAAGACCGACACGCCGCGACCTGTCCCAAGATTGAACACCTCTAAAGGTTCCGCCGCCTGCCCCTCGATAAGCCGACGGACAGCCGTTACATGCGCCCGCGCCAAGTCCACGATGTCGATATAGTCACGTATGCAGGATCCGTCGGGCGTGTCGTAGTCATCGCCAAAGACGCGCAGCTCGGGTCTGATCCCGGCGGCCGTCTGCGTGAGGTAGGGCACGAGGTTCTGCGGCGTACCTGCGGGGCGCTCGCCGATCTCGGCCGTGGGGTGCGCACCGATGGGGTTGAAGTAGCGCAGCAGGATGGCGCGGAAGGGTGCGCCAGCATGGATCGTGTCGCGGATGATCTCCTCGTTGATCTGCTTCGTATTGCCATAGGGCGAGGTGGCAGGCCGGATGGGCGCCTCCTCGGTGACGGGCAAGTCGGAGGGCGCGGGCTGTCCGTAGACGGTGCAGGAGGAGGAGAAAACGAAGCCCCGCACGCTGTGCACAGGCATGAGCTCAAGCAAGTTGAGCAGGGAAACGATGTTGTTGCGGTAATACTTCAGCGGCTCGTGCACGGATTCGCCCACGGCCTTGCTGGCAGCAAAGTGGATGATGCCACTGATGGGCGCGTGCTGTGTGAAGATGCGATCCATCGCCTCGCGGTCGTTGCAGTCAGCCTCGTAGAAGGTGGGGCGCCGCCCGGTGATGCGTTCAATGCCCTTCAGCACCTCGCGTGTGGAGTTAGAAAGGTTATCGATGATGATCACATCATAGCCCGCCTCGATCAGCTCTACAGCCGTGTGCGACCCGATATAGCCCGTGCCGCCCGTCACAATTATTTTATCAGTCATAAGTCTTTTGGATGTTTTGTTTCGGGCTCAAATGTAGAATGACGGGTAGATGTGAGAAGCCGAGGGGTGCCCTCCATCCCTGCCTGCAAGAAGTTGCGGATGATGATCTCCCCGACCGGCGTAAGGATAGATTCGGGGTGAAACTGTATGCCATGCACACGATACACGCGATGGCGCAGCGCCATGATCAGCCCATCCGAGCTCTCGGCCGTCACCTCCAGCACCTCAGGCAACCCCGCACGCCTGACCACCCACGAATGGTAACGCCCAGCCATGAATTCGCCTGCCAGTCCGGTAAAGAGTGGCTCGTCAGGAGCGGTCACTCGGATAGGCGTCTGCACACCGTGAAACACCTCCGAGAGGTTCTCTATCCGTGCCCCAAAAGCCTCCGCGATGGCTTGATGCCCAAGGCAGACACCGAGTATGCTCTTCGTTGCGGCGTAGCGGTGGATGAGGGGGAGCAGTTGTCCTGCCTCTTCAGGTATGCCCGGCCCGGGGGATAGGACGATGTGATCGAAGCGTGAGACAGCGTCGAGGTCGATGCCATCGTTGCGCGCCACAGTGATGTCCGTAGCGCCAGCATCGCGCAGCGCATGGACTAAGTTGTAAGTGAAGGAATCGTAATTGTCTATAAGTAGGATCTTCATGAGAGGGGGGTAGAACTAAAAACCGGTCAGTAGAAATGGGGAGGCTAATGGCTGATCTGCAATGATCTGAGGCCTCGCCCAACCCACCATAACCCGGAAAAGACGCTCCGAAAATACTTCTACATTCGCCGCCCCAACGGACAATATGAACTTCAGACCGAAAGAAACATACAATGGACAACGGGCTTTTTGAGGGTTACATCGGCCTACGCCTCGCTGATGGGTCGTATCTGAATGACGTCATACCCGTCATCCTCTTCATTGAAATAGCGCTCTTCGCAGTCGTCTTCCGCACCCATGCCTCCTTAATTCACAAGATGCTCAAAGACCTCCTCTCCGTCAAGGAGCGCGACAACCTCTTCGACAATCCCGTCAGGAGCGACATCTTCTTCCGCGGCTTCATGAAGTTTCAGGCCTTCTCGCTCTGTGCCCTCTTCTTATATCTACTGATTCGGAGCTACGTGCCCCTCCCCACCAGCGACCTATCATCCATCCTCCTCCCCCTGGGCGCCCTCTTCATCGCCGCAGTTGCCTACTACCTGCTCAAGCGCATCATCTACTTCCTCTACGGTCACGCCTTCGACGCCGGCGAACGCTATGCCATGTGGAACAATCGCTATCAAGCCCTCACCTCCATCTGGGGCTGCACGCTCTATCTGCCCACCCTCATCCTTTACTTCGACGACCGCCACAGACTCCACGCCATGATCCTCTGCGCAGCCTTCTACGTGGCCTACCGTATATCGCTGATTTATATTACAGTTCGTATATTTTATAGCAAGCAGACAGGCGTATTATTCTTATGTTCTTACATTTGCGCCCAAGAAATAATCCCTCTATTATTGGCTTACGAGGGGTTGAAATACACGCTTCAATTAACAAATTCAAGTTCTTTATGGCATTGAGTATAAAAAAGCTGCTGGTATCGCAACCGAAACCGGAGACCGGCAAATCCCCGTATTTCGATATCGCTGAACGATACGGAGTGGACATCGACTTCCGGCCTTTTATTAAAGTGGAACCCCTGACTGCAAAAGAGTTCAGGCAACAGCGTATTGCTATACCAGACTACAGTGCGGTCATCTTCACGGCGCGCACAGCTGTCGATCATTTTTTCCACCTCTGTAAAGAATTACGCGTTGTCGTTCCTGAGACGATGAAATACTTCTGCATGACTGAGGCCATAGCCGTCTACTTGCAGAAATATACAGTCTACCGCAAGCGCAAAATCTTCTTCGGCGCCACAGGGAAAATAGACGACCTCCTCACCCTCATCATCAAGCACCCTAAAGAGAAGTACTTGCTGCCTGCCTCCGACATCCATAAAGACGACATCGCTACAGCGCTCGCCGCGAAAAAGATCGTCTGCAAAACGGCCGTCATGTATCGCACCGTCAGCAACGACTTCTCCAAAGACGAATCGTTCGACTACGACATGCTCGTCTTCTTTAGCCCCTCGGGTATCTCATCACTGATGAAGAACTTCCCCCAATTCAAGCAAGACGGGATTCGCATCGGTTGCTTCGGATCCACCACAGCCAAGGCCGCCATCGATGCTGGCCTCCGCCTCGACATTGAGGCCCCCACCCCCGAGGCACCTTCCATGACCGCCGCGCTGGAGCAATACCTAAAGAAGGAATTGGAAAACGAGACCCCGCAGCAGGATGAGGAATGACGGGTGAAGCAAAGAACCGGCTCCCTAAGGAGGAGCGACTTTATTTGAAAAAAGATATTGAACGACTGTTTGCCACCGGTGGACAGTCGTTCATTGCATATCCCCTCAGGGTAGTCTATCGCACGGAGGAGGCTGCCGTCGACCGGGCGCCGGGAGTGGCTATGATGGCTGTGGCACCCAAGCGACGCATGCGCCACGCCGTGGGGCGAAACCGGATTAAGCGACTTATCCGTGAAACGTTTCGCACCCAGAAGCAGTCGCTCGTTGAGCAGTGTGTCCATGCTGGCCGATGCCTCCACATCGCCTTCCTCTTCGTCGGTGATGGCTTGCCTACCTACGTTGCCATCGAAAAAGCCATGCGCAAAGCCCTCCGCTTGATTCAGCAAAAGACGTCATGATCCGCCGCCTCCTGACTGGCATGCTGCTGCTGCCCGTGTACTTCTACCGTTGCTGCATCTCTCCCTTGACGCCCCCCAGCTGCCGCTACACCCCGACCTGCTCCGAGTACGCCATACAGGCGCTCCGCAAACATGGCCCGTTGCGAGGCATGTGGCTTGCGCTGAGGCGCATCTTGCGTTGTCATCCTTGGGGAGGGAGCGGCTACGACCCCGTGCCTTGAAAGCCGTGCGCTACTGCGACATTCACACCCACTGTCTGCCCACTGACCCGACGGCTCCGGCCGTGATCAATGTAGATACCGGTGAACCGTTCATGCCCCTGCCCGATCGGCGCTACGCTGTGGGCATTCACCCGTGGCATGTCGATGTGGATCGTCTGCCAGAGTTAGTCCGTCGAGCCCATCATCCGCAGGTTGTGATGATTGGTGAGGCTGGGCTCGATCGATTGGCTGAAGCACCGATGGGGATGCAGATCGAGCTGTTTGAGGAGCAGGTGCGGCTTGCGGAGGAGCTGCGTAAACCACTCGTCATCCATTGCGTGCGCGCTTGGGGTGACCTGCTCGACGTCCGCAAGCGCCTCCGGCCCACAGAGCCGTGGATTGTTCACGGTTTCCGCGGCAAGTCGCCATTGGCCGAACAACTGCTACGCGCTGGCCTTAGCCTCTCTTTCGGACGATTACACAACGCTGATGCGCTGAAAGTGGCTTGGGAGGCGCGCCGCCTCTTCATCGAAACCGATGATTGCCCGATCGACATTGTCACGGTTTACGCATGCATCGCCGAGGAGCTGGGCGTCTCGGTGGACGCGTTGGCGAGCGATGTCGGGAGACGGTTTGCGGAGATCATCCCTTAGCGCGTTTCCTGCAATGGCGCTTTTGAGGGCTTCTGTCAATGCAATGTTTGTGTGGAATTTTCCGAAATGGTTCGTGCGACGCATAATCGTGAAACATAGATATGAAACATAGAAGAAGGCAGCTTGAGCCATAGGATCGGCGCCCCGATATACACTATATCAGCCTGTCGCGGCTTTGCATGACCCCGATATACACTATATCAGCCTGTCGCAGCTTTGCATGACCCCGATATACACTATATCAGTTCGTCGCAGCTTTGCATGGCCCCGATATACACTATATCAGTCCGTCGCAGCTTTGCGTGGCTCCGATATACACTATATCAGTTCGTCGCAGCTTTGCATGACTTCGATATACACTATATCAGCCCCAAGTGGGCATGCATGACCCGGAAATACACGATTCCTGACCGCTCCCTACGCCGCCTACTTTATTTTTGCCACTCCATCCCCCGGAAAGGGGGATGGGAAAATCAGAGGAGAACAACATATATGATACAACCCACGACATTCCGCCAGTTCCAAGACTTCCTTTCGGAGACGGACGGCTATTTCCACGTGCCTGAGAAGCAAATCCCCGTGGAGCAACAGATAGCGTATTTCCAATTCTCGAACCGGGTGAAGCAGGAGAATATCAAGATGAGGGACGAAGAGCTCGAAACCATAGGCGTAGATCTGTATAACCCCGAATCGACCGAGGAATACAAGCGGCGCATCCTGGCCATCTTCGCCACCTCGGGCAGCGTGTTGGCATACAGGCTGCTGGAGCGATACGTCCGTCTGGCCGATCGCGAGATGCAGAACTGGGCCTACATGGCGCTCATGGAGGGGCGCATCATCCTGGAGTCTGAATTCTCTGACGAAAAGCAGATCTACATCTCCACCGGGATGGGCGGCAAAGGCCAGAAGTTGCGCTACTACCTGCTCGTTCCCGCAGCTGAAGGCATGACCATCGAAGGGTATCGGCGCGATGTCGTAGAGCGCGAGTTCACCTTCGCCCTCCAGCACGCCGGGTGCGACATCGAGCGCCTGACCATCCACCCCGACTATGCCGACCTCGTCGTCCTCATGCCCATCCGCACCCTGCCGCAACCGCTGATTGATGGCATCATCAACGAGTGCAACCAGTATGGCCACTTCATGGCCGGGACATACACCATCACCAATGTCAAGGAAATGAGCAAGGAGGAGATCCGCGCTACGCTCCACGGCAGCCATGGGAAAAACTTCTTGGAGGAAGAGCAATGAACCTCTCCATCATCATACCCTGCTACAACGAGGAGGCCGTGCTGGCCGAGTCATATCGCCGCACGCGCGCCGTCATCGATCGCCTGCCCTGCACAGGTGAAATCATCTACGTAAACGACGGCAGCACCGATGGCACACGCCGCATCCTCGACGATTTAGCCGCGCAGGATCCGCAAGTGCGGGTCATTCACTTCTCACGCAACTTCGGCCACCAGCCCGCCGTCTCCGCCGGCATCCGCCAGTGCACCGCCGACCGCGCCGTGATCATGGATGCCGACCTGCAAGACCCCCCCGAGCTGATCCCCGACATCCTCGCCCTCTGCGATCGAGAGGGTGCCAACAGCGTTTATTGCGTCCGCCGCTCGCGCGAGAAAGAAACCTTCTTCAAGCGCTTCACCGCCCGCATGTTTTACCGCACGATGAATCGCATGAGCGAAGTGGAGTTCCCCCTCGACACGGGCGACTTCCGCCTCATCGACCGCAAGATCATGGACGAGTTCAACCGCCTGCCCGAGCATGGCAAGTACATCCGCGGCCTCATCAGCTGGATTGGGTTCAAGCAAGTGCCCTTCTATTATGAGCGCAAGGCACGCGTGGCTGGCGAAACGAAGTACCCCCTGAGCAAAATGCTCCGCTTCGCATCTAACGCCCTGCTCTATTTCTCAAAGAAACCCTTGCGGCTGGCCTCCGGGCTCGGTTTCTTAGCCGTCATCGTCGGCATTTTGTTAGCCCTCTGGACACTCTTGGGCAAGATCTGCGGTTTCAGTCATGCCGAGACCGGCTGGAGCTCCATCATGACGGCCATCATCTTTTTCGGAGGTGTGCAACTGCTCACCATCGGTGTCTTGGGTCAATACATCGGCGTCCTCTTCGACGAAATCAAGAATCGCCCCGAATACATCATTGACGAACGCCTCAACTTCCCCGATTCGGAGCACCCTGACAACGCCGCCACCCCATCCGCCACGGTAGAGAATAAAGGATGACACGCATTTTCTTCCCTGTGAAAGTTGCGCATTCAAAAAATCCGTCCCTTCTTTGCGCCCGCATTCGAGAAAGGAAAGTGCATAACGCGTTTCGGATCGTGCACCTGAATAGCGATTCAGAAAGATCCAAATAGCACGTACATCTCGGATCGTTTACATACGATGTATAAAGTGATTGTGAGATAAGTTTTTGAACTTACACTAAAGAGTAAGAGTTGAGTCTGTAAAGATTTTAGTTTCATAGCTTTTTTTGTGGGAGGCCCTGGGGCGTGATGTCTCGGGGCTTCTGTTTTTGTATAAGGTCAGGATACTTTTCTCTTCTCGATAGCGACCACCCCTAACGACTGATGGGGAAGGGAGGGAAAGCCAAAGAGCAGATGTGGAAAATGGAAGTTCCCCAAGAAATGGATGTGGCAACGATCGATTCATAGTCCGGGGAACCCCTTCTTTGAAAGGGAGGGAGGTTTGCAACGGCGTTGCAAACGCCACGGAAAACTAGTTGGCGTTTGCAGGAACGCTGCAAGCGCTACTCTGTTTTCTCTTTTCGTTTCTCATGCTCTGTAGACATCCATCTGTGTGCGCTCCGTTGTTGGGTGGAATATTTTTCGTTGTTTTTTGCGAGATGACAGGGGCTTTATTTGGACGTTATAGAACCCGCTATATCTTTGCCCCCGTTTCATGACATATGTAAGTAAAAATGAATGCTGCTTATATCCTCTCCGTGTTTCTATCGATTGATGTCATTATCCCAATGGCCTCACGAGGAGGGTGTATACGATTCGATTTTTAAGCAATTCGTTTGTGCGAAAAGAAGGAGCCTTTCTCAATGATCACGAGGAAGGCTCTCTTTTTATGTAGCATGCGTGTGATAAAGAGAAGAGAAGAATGGAATTACGTAGTTCAAGAAGTACACAGGGGCGCCGCATGGCGGGCGCCAGGGCGCTCTGGGCTGCCAACGGGATGAAGCGCGAACAATTGGGGCGACCCATCGTGGCCGTGGTCAACTCCTTCACGCAGTTTGTGCCCGGGCATATGCACCTGCACAGCGTGGGGCAGTTGATCAAGCAAGAGATTGAAGAGCGGGGCTGCTTCGCGGCCGAGTTCAACACGATAGCCATCGACGACGGTATCGCTATGGGGCACGATGGCATGCTCTACTCCCTGCCCTCGCGCGACCTCATCGCCGACAGCGTCGAATACATGGTGCAGGCGCACAAAGCCGACGCGATGGTCTGCATCAGCAATTGCGACAAGATCACGCCGGGCATGCTCATGGCGGCCATGCGGCTGAACATCCCCGCCGTGTTCGTCTCCGGCGGACCGATGGAGGCCGGGTATCACAATGGGCGCACACTCGACCTCATCGACGCGATGGTGCTCTCGGCTGACGCTTCGGCCGATGACGCCGAGGTGGAAGCCGTCGAACGGAACGCCTGCCCCACATGCGGCAGCTGCTCGGGCATGTTTACGGCCAACTCGATGAACTGCCTCAACGAGGCCATCGGACTGGCGCTGCCGGGCAACGGTACGGTGGTGGCGACGAACGTCAATCGCCGGAAGCTCTTCCGCGAGGCCGCCCGACTGATCGTGGAGAACGCTTATCGCTACTACCACGACGACGACGCCTCCGTGCTGCCGCGCAGCATCGCCACACGCGCAGCCTTCCTCAACGCCATGCGGTTAGACATCGCTATGGGCGGATCGACCAACACGGTGCTCCATCTGCTGGCCATCGCTCACGAAGCGGAGGTCGACTTTACGATGGACGACATCGACGCCCTCTCGCGCCAGACGCCGTGCCTCTGCAAGGTGGCGCCCAACTCGCCCAAGTATCACGTCGAAGATGTCAATCGCGCCGGCGGCGTGATGGCCATCCTCGGCGAACTCTCCCGCGCGGGGCTGATTGACACATCGGTCAAGCGGGTGGACGGGCTGACGCTGGCCGAAGCCATCGACCGGTACGACATCCGTAGCCCCCACGTGACGGAGGAAGCACAAACGATCTATCGCAGCGCAGGAGGCATGAGGTTCAACCTCAAGATGGGCTCCCAGCGCGCCTTCTACGACAAGCTCGACACGGATCGTGCCGAGGGCTGCATCCGCGACGCCGCGCATGCTTATTCAAAAGACGGTGGCCTGGCCATCCTCAAGGGGAACATCGCCCTGCGCGGCTGCGTGGTGAAGACGGCAGGCGTAGACGAACGCATCCTGCGCTTCAGCGGGCCGGCACGCGTCTTCCAATCGCAAGACGACGCCTGCCAGGGCATCCTCGGCGGGCAGGTCAGCGCCGGCGACGTGGTCGTCATCACGCACGAAGGGCCGAAGGGCGGCCCCGGCATGCAGGAAATGCTTTACCCCACGTCGTACATCAAATCCATGCACTTAGGCGCAGAATGCGCACTCATCACCGATGGACGCTTCAGTGGCGGCACATCGGGGCTGAGCATCGGACACATCTCGCCGGAAGCAGCCTCTGGCGGCGCTATCGGGCTTGTCCGCACGGGCGACATCATCGATATCGACATCCCCGCGCGCACCATCAACGTGCGTCTCAGTGAGACCGAGTTGGCCGAGCGGCGGCGAGAAGAAGAGGCGCGTGGCGCAGAGGCTTGGCAGCCGCAACGCGACCGTAAGGTGTCGAAGGCTTTACGCGCTTACGCGAGCATGGTTTCATCGGCCGATGAAGGGGGCGTGCGTATCATTTAATAATACGTGAGGTCGATGTGGGGCAATTCATTCGTCGATATAGAGATGGGACTCCCTTGCACGATGATTGTAAGTCATTGGGGAAAGTGGATTTCTTACGTCGAACTCTCGTTACTTACGATCCGGCGGCTCCGTCATGCGACATGCCAGCTCACTTTCGATCCAGCGGCCCCGGCATGCGACATGCCAGCGATACTTTCGATCCAGCGGCCCCGTCATGCGACATGCCAGCGATACTTTCGATCCAGCGGCCTCGGCATGCGACATGCCAGCGATACTTTCGATCCAGCGGCCTCGGCATGCGGCATGCCAGCGTCACTTACGACCCAGCGGCCCCGTCATGCGACATGCCAGCTCACTTTCGATCCAGCGGACCGGCAATCGAGTTGCCAGCGGCACTTTCGATCCAGCGGCCCCGGCAATCGAGTTGCCAGCAACACTTTCGACCCAGCGACCCCGGCAATCGAGTTGCCAGCAACACTTTCGACCCAGCGGCCCCGGCAATCGAGTTGCCAGCGGCACTTTCGATCCAGCGGCCCCGGCAACCAGAGTTGCCGGCGAATAAAAAAACGGAGATCCCTTACGTCGAACTCACGTTTACTTACTTCTGACTACTACTAACTACTTCTTCAATGGAGAATAAGGACACAATAACCGGTGCGGAGGCGTTGCTCCGCACATTGATAGCGGAGGGAGCGGAGTGCATCTTCGGCTATCCCGGCGGACAGGCGATACCGATCTACGACAGCCTGTATGATTACCGCGACCGGCTGCGCCACGTCTTGGTGCGCCATGAACAGGGCGCCACGCATGCGGCGCAAGGGTATGCTCGCGTCAGCGGACGCGTAGGCGTGGCGTTAGTCACGTCTGGGCCGGGCGCCACGAACACCATCACGGGTGTGGCTGACGCCATGCTCGACAGTACGCCGATCGTAGTCATCACCGGGCAGGTGCCGTCGCCACTGCTGGGCACGGACGCTTTTCAAGAGGTGGATGTGATCGGCATCATGTCGCCCATCACGAAGTGGGCCTACCAAGTGCGCCGCGCCGACGAAGTGGCATGGGCCGTGGCTCGCGCTTTCTACATCGCCTCCACCGGCCGACCCGGCCCGGTCGTCATCGACATCTCGAAGGACGCGCAGGTGGGGCGAACGGTCTATGAATACAAGCCCGTCGACTTTATCCGCAGCTATCGCCCGTGGCCCGAGATCAAGGCCGAGCGTGTGGCAGAGGCGGCGGCGCTGATCAATGCGGCCAAGCGTCCCTTCGCGCTCGTCGGGCAGGGCGTCATCCTTAGCGGCGCCGAACGGGAACTGAAGGACTTCCTTGAGAAGGCCGACATCCCCGCCGGGGCAACCATGCTGGGGCTCTCTGCCATGCCCACCGACTTCCGCCTGAACAAGGGTATGCTTGGCATGCACGGCAACGTGGGGCCCAACCGCAAGACGAACGAGTGCGACGTGCTCATCGCCATCGGTATGCGCTTCGACGACCGCGTGACGGGCGATCTCAAAACGTATGCACGCCAGGCGAAGATCATCCACCTTGACATCGACGCCTCGGAGCCAGACAAGAATGTCCGGGCCGATGTGAAAGTCTTGGGCGACGCCAAGGCCGCTCTCCGCGCCATCACTGCTGAGCTGCGTCCGGCGCGCCACACGGCGTGGATCGCTGCCTTCGACGCCGACGCAGAGGAGGAGCGCGTGAAGGTGATCGATCCGGAGCTCTACCCCACTGAGGGGCGGCTGCATATGGGCGAGATTGTCCGGCGCGTCTCTGAGGCTACGGGCCACCGGGCCGTGCTCGTGACCGACGTGGGGCAGAACCAGATGATGGGCGTGCGTTACTTCCAATACACCGAGACGCGCAGCGTCGTCACCTCCGGCGGCCTTGGCACGATGGGCTTCGGGCTGCCCGCCGCCATCGGCGCCAAGATCGGCGCACCGGAACGCACCGTCTGCCTCTTCGTCGGCGACGGCGGCTTGCAGATGACGCTGGAAGAACTCGGCACCATCATGCAGGAACACCTCGAGGTGAAGATCATCCTGCTCAACAACCACTTCCTCGGCATGGTGCGCCAGTGGCAAGAGCTGTTCTTCAACGAGCGATACTCCTACACGGAGATGGAAAACCCCGACTTCGTGGCCATCGCACGGGCGTTTCGCATCGCTGCGAGGGAGGTGAGCCGGCGCGAGGAGTTAGACGAAGCCATCAGCGAGATGATGGCCACCGACGGGCCGTACCTCTTGGTGGCCGACGTGGAAAAGAGCGGCATCGTCTACCCGATGGTGCCCGCCGGAGCGAGTATCAGTAACATATTGATGTAACCCATGCAGACAAACGAAAAAAACACCGCCGCCCCCGCGGACGGACGCCGGCTCTACACCGTGATCATCTTCTCAGAGAACACCGTGGGCCTGCTCAACCAGATCACCATCATCTTCACCCGCCGACAGCTGAACATTGAGACGCTCTCCGTCTCGCCCTCAGCCCTGCCCGGCATCCATAAGTTCACCATTACGACCTACGCTGACGAGGTGATGATCGAAAAAGTCGTCAAGCAGATCGACAAGCGCGTGGACATCCTCAAATCGTATTACAACACGGACGAGGACCTCGTATACCAAGAGATCGCGCTCTATAAGCTGGCTACCGACAAGTTTATCCGCATGGGTGGCGTGGAGGATCTGATCCGCAAATACAACGCGCGCATCCTGGAGATCAACGAGGACTGCGTGGTGGTGGAGATGAATGGGCATTACGAGGAGACGCAGGCCCTCTTTCGCGAACTGAGCGACCGCATCGGTGTGCTACAGTTCATCCGCTCGGGGCGCGTGGCCATCACCCGAAGCCGTGTGGAGCGACTGAGCGATATGCTCTCCGCCATCGAGGAAGAAATGCACCGGAAAGCGCCGCACACGTCTTGAATACATTAGACGATTTCGTCGTAAGGGCGAAAAATCTTTCGCCCCTACAGCGCATATAATATTAGTCATACACAATGGATCCTATAGGCACATACGATTACACGACCGAGGCTTACTCGCTCGACTTTATGGGGCGCCTGCCGCTGCCGACCTTGGGGAACTACTTACTGCAGGCGGCTACGCAACACGCCGAAGAGCGCGCCGCCGGGTACACCGAAATGGAGCGACGCGGCACGGCCTGGGTGCTCTCTCGGCTGGCCATCGAGGTGATCGATGCAGACGGGCTGGCGGCCCCCATCCGCATCAGCACGTGGGCCGAGGCCATGGAGCGGATCTTCATCAAGCGCTGCTTCGAGGTGACATCGGCGGAGACCGACAAACCGCTGGCTTACGCCCGCTCCATCTGGGCGGCCATCGACAAAAACACGCGCCGACCGACATCGCTCGCGGGGGCGTGGCCTGACCGGATGATGGTGCCCGGCCGACACTGCCCGGTGGAGATCGCCGGACGAATCGCCGCCGCAGAGGACGCGCCAGACGGCGCCCCGGACACACGCACCGTGCGTTACAGCGACCTCGACATCAACGGCCATCTGAACAGCATCAAGCATATAGAGGCCATGCTCGACGGTTTCGACCTTGAGACTTACCGCAAGGCCTCGGTGCAGCATTTCGAGATCTCCTATCACGCCGAGGGGCGCTACGGCACGCAGCTCGCACGCTTCCGCCGCACGCTCTCGCCGGGCACGTTCGCCTGCGCACTCGTCGACGGCGATCGCGCCATCAGTCGCGCAGAGATCCGTTTTTAGATTTTAGACTTTAGGTATTCACTTATTAGATAGATAACGATATGGCAAAAATGAATTTTGGCGGGGTAGAAGAAAACGTAGTCACCCGCGAGGAGTTTCCGGTTGTGAAGGCGCTCGAGGCGCTCAAGGGCGAGACGATCGCCGTGTTAGGTTATGGCGTGCAGGGCCCCGGCCAGGCGTGCAACTTGCGCGATAATGGCTTCCATGTCATCGTGGGCCAGCGCGCGGGAAAGACGTACGACAAGGCCGTGGCCGACGGCTGGGTGCCGGGCGAGACGCTCTTTTCGATCGAGGAGGCGGCTGCGCGTGGCACGATTGTCTGCATGCTCCTTTCCGACGCGGCGCAGATGCAATGCTGGCCGCAGATCAAGCCGCATCTGACGGCCGGCAAGACGCTCTACTTCTCACACGGCTTCGCCATCACGTGGAGCGACCGCACGGGCATCGTGCCCCCGAAAGACATCGACGTGGTGCTCGTCGCCCCGAAGGGTTCGGGCACGTCGCTGCGCACCCTCTTCGCCGAGGGACGCGGCATCAACTCCTCCTACGCCGTCCACCAAGACGTCAGCGGACGCGCCACGGAAAAGGCGCTGGCCCTGGGCATCGGCATCGGCTCGGGCTACCTCTTCGAGACGACCATCGAGCGCGAGGCCGTCTCTGACCTCACCGGCGAACGTGGCTCACTGATGGGCGCCATCCAGGGGCTCTTCGCCGCGCAATACGAGGTGCTCCGCGAGCACGGCCACACGCCCTCCGAGGCCTTCAACGAGACGGTGGAGGAGCTCACCCAATCGCTCATGCCCCTCATCGCGCAGCGCGGCATGGACTGGATGTACGCCAACTGCTCCACCACGGCGCAGCGCGGGGCGCTCGACTGGATGGGTCCCTTCCACGACGCCGTGAAGCCCGTCGTGGAGCGCCTCTACGGCGAAGTCAAGTCGGGCCGCGAGGCGCAACGCTCGATCGACAGTAACTCCAAGCCCGACTACCGCGAGAAGCTCGAGGCCGAACTCAAAGCCCTCCGCGAGAGCGAGCTCTGGCAGGCTGCCGTCACCGTGCGCGGCCTGCGCCCGGAGGGGTGTTAGGCCCGTTTCGGTGGGGGCCGAGCATGCCTCGCCCCCATCGGAGCCTCCAACGGGGTGCCCCGAGTGTGGATACGCCTCGTTGGAGGCTTCGATAATAAGTATCACGCATGTAAGTTAATATCGAAGTCTTCGATAATAAGTATCATGCATGTAAGTTATTATTGAAGTCTTCGATAATAAGTATCATACATGTAAGTTAATATCGAAGTCTTCAATAATAAGTATCATGCATGTAAGTTAATATCGAAGTCTTCAATAATAAGTATCATGCATGTGAGTTAATATCGAAGTCTTCAATAATAAGTATCATACATGTAAGTTAATATCGCACAAAGAAATGGGGCGCTTCCGCAGTGGATACGCCCTACCAGCACAAGGAAATGGGCACTTCCGCCCTATTGCTCCCTTTTCAGTTTTCGTTTTTAACCCCAAAGCATAGATGGATAACAAACTCTACATCTTCGACACTACCCTGCGCGACGGCGAGCAAGTGCCCGGCTGTCAGCTCAATACGGTCGAAAAAATCGAAGTAGCCAAAGCCTTAGAGACGCTCGGCGTGGACGTGATCGAGGCCGGCTTCCCCGTCTCCAGCCCCGGCGATTTCCAGTCGGTAGTGGAGATCTCCAAGGCCGTCACTTGGCCCGTCATCTGCGCCCTCACCCGCGGCGTGGAGAAAGACATCGACGTGGCCGCCGAGGCCCTTCAACATGCCCGCCGCAAACGCATCCACACGGGCATCGGCACGAGCGATTTCCACATCAAGTACAAGTTCAACTCCAACCGCGACGAGATACTCGAGCGCGCCGTGGCCGCCACGAAGTATGCCAAGCGCTATGTCGACGACGTGGAGTTTTACTGCGAAGACGCCGGCCGCACCGACAACGAGTACCTGGCGCGCGTCGTCGAGGCCGTCATCCGTGCCGGCGCCACGGTGGTCAACATCCCCGACACCACCGGCTACTGCCTGCCCACGGAGTTCGGCGAGAAGATCCGCTACCTCATGGAGCATGTCGACGGCGTCCACCGCGCCATCCTCTCCACCCACTGCCACAACGACCTCGGCATGGCCACGGCCAACACCATGGCCGGCATCATGGCCGGAGCGCGCCAGGCGGAAGTCACGATCAACGGCATCGGCGAGCGCGCCGGCAACACCGCCCTGGAGGAGGTGGCCATGATCCTCAAATGCCACCACGCACGCCTCGGTATCGACACCAACATCAACACGCAGCGCATCCACGCCACCAGCCGCCTCGTCTCCGGACTGATGAACATGCCCGTGCAGCCCAACAAAGCCATCGTCGGCCGCAACGCCTTCGCCCACTCCTCGGGCATCCACCAAGACGGCGTCCTGAAGAACGTCCAGACCTACGAAATCATCGACCCCAAGGAGGTGGGCATCGACGACAACAGCATCGTCCTCACCGCCCGCAGCGGCCACGCAGCGCTCAAGCACCGGCTCGAAGTGCTCGGCGTCGACCTCGGCAGCCGCGAGAAGCTCGACAAGGTCTACAGCGACTTCCTCCGCCTGGCCGACCGCAAAAAGGAGGTCAACGACGACGACCTGCTCGTGCTCGTCGGCGAAGATCGCAAGGCCCTGCACCGCATCAAGCTCGCCTACCTGCAAGTCACCTCCGGCGTCGGGGTGCGCTCCGTGGCCAGCGTCGCGCTTACGATCGCCGGCGAGACCTTCGAGGCCGCCTCATCGGGTAACGGCCCCGTCGACGCCGCCATCAAGGCCGTCAAGACCATCATCCGCCGCCGCATGACCATCCGCGAGTTCCTCATCCAAGCCATCGACAAAGGCAGCGACGACATGGGCAAGGTGCATATGCAGGTGGAGTATGACGGCGCGAACTACTACGGTTTCGCTGCCAACACCGACATCATCGCTGCCTCCGTCGAGGCCTTCATCGATGCCATCAATAAGTTCGACAAGTAGGTGCCAATCGCATCCGCCCGTAATTACCCTCTGACTACACCCAGGCGCCCACAAGGGGCGCCCCTACTACCGCGGCCGCAAGGCCGCATAACTACCCGGGCGCAGCCCGTAACTACCCTTTAACTACCCGGCCGAAGGCCGTACTACCCTCTAATCAATGCATACCCTCTTCGATAAAATCTGGGACGCCCACGTCGTGCAGATCGTGCCCGACGGCCCCACGCAGCTTTACATCGATCGCCTCTACTGTCACGAGGTGACGAGCCCCCAGGCCTTCGCCGGACTTCGCCGTCGCGGCCTCCGCGTCTTCCGCCCCGCGCAAGTCTTCTGCATGCCCGACCACAACACCCCGACGCACGATCAAGACAAACCCATCGCCGATCCCGTCTCCCGCACCCAGGTCGACACGCTGGCCCGCAACGCCGCAGACTTCGGCCTCACGCATTTCGGCATGATGCACCCTAAGAACGGCATCATCCACGTCGTCGGCCCCGAGCGCGGCCTCACCCTCCCCGGCATGACCATCGTCTGCGGCGACAGCCACACCTCCACGCATGGCGCGATGGGCGCCGTGGCCTTTGGCATCGGTACGAGCGAGGTGGAGATGGCGCTGGCCTCGCAATGCATCCTGCAACAGAAGCCCAAGACGATGCGTATCACCATCGACGGCCTGCCCGGCCCCGGCGTCACGGCCAAAGACCTCGCCCTCTATGTCATCGCCCGCATGACGACCAGCGGCGCCACAGGCTACTTCGTGGAATACGCCGGCTCGGCCGTCCGTAGCCTCACCATGGAAGGCCGACTCACGCTCTGCAACCTTTCTATTGAAATGGGCGCACGTGGCGGCATGATCGCCCCAGACGACGTCACGTTTGCCTACCTCCGCGGCCGCGACTATGCCCCACAGGGCGAAGCGTGGGACTGCGCCGTGGCTCACTGGCGCACCCTCCGCAGCGACGACGATGCCGTCTTCGACCGGGAGATCCATTTCGACGCCGCCGACATCGAGCCCATGATTACCTACGGCACCAACCCCGGCATGGGCATGGGCATCACGCACACCATCCCCACGACCGAGAGCATGCCCGAAAGCAGCCGTGCATCGTATCGCCGTTCGCTCGATTACATGGGGCTCACGGCCGGCAGCCAGCTGCTTGGCATGCCCGTGGACTACGTCTTCTGCGGCTCCTGCACCAACGGACGGATCGAGGACTTCCGCGCCTTCGCCTCCGTAGTCAAAGGCAAACGCAAAGCCCCAGGCGTGATGGCGTGGCTCGTGCCCGGCAGCTGGCTGGTCGATGCACAGATCCGCAGCGAAGGCCTCGATAAGATCTTCGCTGACGCCGGCTTCGAGTTGCGTCAGCCTGGCTGCTCCGCCTGCTTAGCGATGAACGACGACAAGATCCCCGCTGGCAAATACGCCATCTCCACCTCCAACCGCAACTTCGAGGGCCGTCAAGGTCCCGGAGCCCGCACCCTTCTGGCCGGCCCCCTCGTTGCCGCCGCCGCAGCCATCACCGGCGTCATCACCGACCCGCGAACGATGATGACATAACTACCCGGGCGCCCACAAGGGGCACCCCTACTACCGTGGCCGCAAGGCTGCATAACTACCCGGGCGCCCACAAGGGGCGCCCCTACTACCGCAGCCGCACGGCCCCATAACTACCCGGGCGCCCACAAGGGGCACCCCTACTACCGCGGCCGCAAGCCCCCATAACTACCCGGGCGCCCACAAGGGGGCCCCTACTACCGCAGCCGCACGGCTGCATAACTACCCGGGCGCCCACAAGGGGCGCCCCTACTACCGCAGCCGCAAGGCTGCATAACTACCCGGGCGCCCACAAGGGGCGCCCCTACTACCGTGGCCGCAAGGCCGCATAACTCCTCCTATTATGACCGACAAATTCACCCTCCTGCGCAGCACCTGCGTCCCCCTCCCCCTCGAGAACGTCGACACCGACCAGATCATCCCCGCCCGCTTCCTCAAGGCCACCACCAAGGAAGGCTTCGGCGACAACCTCTTCCACGATTGGCGCTACGATAAGCAAGGCCGCCCCGTCCCCTCCTTCGCGCTCAACAACCCCGCCTACGCCGGCGCACGCATCCTTGTGGCCGGGCGCAACTTCGGTAGCGGATCGAGCCGAGAGCACGCCGCTTGGGCCATCGCCGGCTACGGTTTCCGCGTCGTCGTCTCCAGCTTTTTTGCCGACATCCACAAGCAGAACGAGCTCAACAACGGCGTCCTGCCCGTCGTCGTCACCGACGCCTTCCTCGCCCGCCTCTTCGCCGCCATCGAATCTGACCCCAAGACCGAGGTCGAGGTTGATCTGCCCGCCCAGACCATCACCCTGCTCTCCACCGGCCAGAGCGAGCACTTCGAGATCAACAACTACAAGAAGCACTGCCTCATGAATGGCCTCGACGACATCGACTTCCTCTTAGCGAACCGCGCCCTGATCGAGGCGTATGAACAACGCAGCAAGGCGTAAAGCATGACACCCCTCCAATCCCCCACCCCCATGATCGAGATCATGGACACCACCCTGCGCGACGGCGAGCAGACCAACGGCGTATCCTTCACCGCCCACGAGAAGAAGAACATCGCCCGGCTACTCATCAAGGAGCTCAACGTCGACCGCATCGAGATCGCCTCCGCGCGTGTCTCCGATGGCGAGTTCGAGTCCGTCCGGCACATCGTCCAATGGGCCGACACGGCTGGCTGCCTCGATCGCCTCGAGGTGCTCGGCTTTGTCGACGGGGGCGAGTCGCTCCGCTGGATACGCGACACCGGTTGCCGTGTCATGAATCTGCTCTGCAAAGGCTCCCTCCGCCACCTCACCGAGCAACTCCGCAAGACGCCCGAGCAGCACACGGCCGACATCGCCGACGAGATCCGCCGCGCCCACGACGCCGGCATCACCGTCAATCTCTACCTCGAAGACTGGTCCAACGGCATGCACGACTCGCCCGACTACGTCCACGCCTTCGTCGATGCTCTCCGCCACCTACCCGTGCGCCGCTTCATGCTGCCCGACACGCTCGGCATCCTCAACCCCGAAACCACCCTCGACTACTGCCGCCACATGACCGAGCGCTACCCCGAACTCCATTTCGATTTCCATGCCCACAACGATTACGGCCTGGCCGTAGCCAACACCTACATGGCCCTCCGCGCCGGTGTCCGCGGCGTGCACGTCACCATCAACGGGCTCGGCGAACGCGCCGGCAACGCCACCCTCAGCAGCACCGTGGCCGTCATCCACGACCAGCTGCACCTATCCACCGCCATCCGCGAGGCCGGCATCTACCGCGTCAGCAAGAGCGTCGAGACCTACGCCGGCATCCACATCGCCCCCAACCAACCCATCACGGGCGAAAACGTCTTCACCCAATGCGCCGGTGTGCATGCCGACGGAGACGCCAAGAGCAACCTCTACTGCAACCCGCTCGTGCCCGAGCGTTTCGGCCGTACCCGCGAGTATGCCCTCGGAAAGACTTCCGGCCGCGCCAACATCCGCAAGAACCTCGAAGCCCTCGGCATTGAGCTCGACGATGACACCATGCGCAAAGTCACCGAGCGCGTCGTGGAGTTAGGCGACAAAAAAGAGCTCCTCACCCAGGAAGATCTCCCCTACATCGTCTCCGACGTGCTCCGCCACAACATCCACGGTAACCGCATCCGCATCCTCAACTACTCCCTCTCCTTAGCCCAAGGCCTCCGCCCCGTAGCCACCCTCAAAATCGAAATCGACGGCCAGACCTACGAGGAGACCGCCACCGGCGACGGCCAATACGACGCCTTCGTGCGCGCCCTCCGCAAGATTTATAAGTCGCTCGGCCGCCCCTTCCCCATGCTCACCAACTACGCCGTTACCATTCCCCCCGGCGGCCGCACCGACGCCTTCGTCCAGACCATCATCACCTGGAGCCACAACCACTCAGAGTTCAAGACGCGCGGCCTCGATGCCGACCAGATCGAAGCCGCCATCAAGGCCACAATCAAGATGATGAACAAGATTGAAGGGTAAGGGTCGGGACAGATGAATGAGGTTCATTAGAGGCAATGAAACGTGAGTTCGATGTAAGAAGAAAGTCAGCAGAGTAGCTATGAAAGTCCCGCAACGGTCAAAACGTTTTTGGACATGCTTGCGGGAGCCCCGCAAACGCCAACCGCATCTCCGTGAGACTTGCGGGATTCCCGCAAACGCCAACCATATCTCCGTGGGACTTGCGGGAGTCCCGCAAACGTCAACCGTATCTCCGTGAGACTTGCGGGAGTCCCGCAAACGCCAACCAGTTTTCCGTGAGACTTGCGGGAGTCCCGCAAACGTCAACCGCATCTCCGTGAGACTTGCGGGATTCCCGCAAACGCCAACCGTATCTCCGTGAGACTTGCGGGAGTCCCGCAAACGTCAACCGCATCTCCGTGAGACTTGC
>MIQB01000005.1 GCA_002890585.1 Tannerella sp. oral taxon 808 | reverse complement strand
GTAGACATACTTGCTTGACTATTGGGTTTGAACTACATAAAGTTAAGAACATTCGGACACATAACAATAGACTCCAAACAAAAGACCGTGCGACAATCTCAAAAAGCACTTTTTTCTCGTTGCGGAAATCCCGCAAACACCAAAAAGCATTTTTTTCTCGTTGCGGAAATCCCGCAAGCGCCAAAAAGCAGTTTTTGTTCGTTGCGGGATTCCCGCAAGCATTTCCAAAAACATTTTGGCTGCCCGAGTACTCTAACAAAGACATGGTGTGGACGTAAGGAACCTCATTCTTACGTCGAACTCACGTCTATAAATACCCACCATGTCTCGTGGGGAATACTTTAGTGTTTGCCGGGCACCCGCAAACGCCAACCCGTTTTCCGTGGCACTTGCGGGGATGGGAAGGGGATACAAAAAAGCCGGAGCGTACACTATTCTCTGCGTACCACTCCGGCCTAACATCTGCCCACCTGACCAAGCCAACAGACGGGCAGAGAAATGGAAACTATCAACTCATTTCTTATTCTGTCGTCTCTTCCACCACGGTAGCGTCCGTAGCGCCCGACTTCTTGCGCGAGCGGCGTGTCCGACCCGAACCCTTACGCCCACCCGCGGCCGTCTTGAGCATGTTGGTATTGTAATCCACCAGCTCAATGAAGCACATCGAGGCACTATCGCCCTCGCGCAGGCCCGTCTTAATGATGCGGGTGTAGCCCCCCGGACGGTCCATGATCTTGGGCGAAATCTCGGTGAAGAGCTCCTTCACGGCGTGCTTGTCTTGCAAGGTGGAGAAGACGATGCGCTGCGAGTGCACCGAGGTGTCCTTCGACTTGGTGATCAGCGGCTCCACGTATTTCCGCAGCGACTTGGCCTTGGCCGTGGTCGTAAAGATCCGCTTATGCTTAATCAGCGACGAGGCCATGTTAGCTAGCATCGCCTCGCGATGCGCCTTGGTGCGCCCCAAATGATTTACTTTTCTATTATGTCTCATCGTGTTTTAGTCCTTATCTAATTTATACTTTGAAATATCCATCCCGAACGACAGCTCAAGGTTCTCCAGCAGCTCGTCGAGCTCCGTGAGCGACTTCTTACCGAAGTTGCGGAACTTCAAAAGGTCGCTCTTGTTATACTGCACCAACTCGCCGACCGTCTCCACGTTGGCCGACTTCAGGCAGTTGAGCGCCCTGACCGAAAGGTTCATGTCCGTCAGCTTCGTTTTAAGCAGCTGCCGCGTGTGCAGCATCTCCTCGTCAAACCCCTCGTCCGAGGCGATGGACTCGATCTTCTCCACCGCAATGCGCTCGTCAGAGAAGAGCACAAAATGATGGATCAAGATCTTGGCGGCCTCACGCAGGGCGTCCTTGGGGTGGATAGATCCGTCGGTCGTAATCTCAAGCAGCAGCTTCTCATAGTCCGTCTTCTGCTCCACGCGGAAGTTCTCCACAGTGTACTTCACATTCCGAATTGGGGTGTAGATGGAGTCAATGGCGATCACTTGCGTATCGGCTGCCGTAGCCGGATCCATCTGCTCATCAGCCGGAACATAGCCTCGTCCCTTGCTAAGCCTCAGCTCTATCTGGAACGACGCACCCGGCTGCAAGTGGCAGATCTCCAACTCAGGGTTCAACACCTCAAAGCCCGCCGGTTGCAGGTCACCAGCCTTCAGCACCTCACGGTCAGCAACGTGTAGCCACACCTTTGGCAGCTCCTCTATCGCCGCTGGCTCCACCTTCGGCGCCGGTTCTTCCACCTCCGGCTCAGCTTCCGCTTCCGGCTCCTCCGCCGGTGCCTCAGTGCCCGTGCTTTCGCTTGTCACCTCTTCATTTTCATTCTCTTCCGGCTCCTCCTCCTCGTCTTCGATCGGAGCACCGATATATTTGAAGCGCACCTGCTTCAGGTTAAGGATGATGTTGGTCATATCCTCCATCACCCCCGGAATCGTAGCAAACTCATGATCCACTCCTTCAATCTTCACCGACGAGAAGGCATAACCTTCCAGCGAAGACAGAAGAATACGGCGTAACGCATTACCGATCGTGATACCGTAGCCCGGCTCCAAAGGGCGAAACTCAAACTTCCCGAAGGTGCTGCTCGCCTCCAGCATCAATACTTTATCCGGTTTTTGAAATGCTAAAATCGCCATGGGATCATTATTTAGAGTACAACTCGACAATCGACTGTTCCTTGATGTTTTCAGGGATGTCCTCGCGGGCTGGCAGATGGAGCAGCTTGCCACCCATCACATTCTCATCCCACTCAATCCACAAATACTTGCCATGGTTATATCCAGACAGGGCATCACCAATCACCTCGAGCGACTTCGACTTTTCACGCACGCTCACAATCTGACCCGGCCTCACGCTGTAGGAGGGGATGTTCACCACCTGGCCATCCACCACCACATGGCGATGCGACACCAACTGGCGTGCAGCCGCGCGCGTACGTGCCAGCCCCAACCGGAAGACGATGTTGTCTAACCGACACTCCAGCAATTGCAGCAACACCTCACCCGTAATGCCACGTGAGCGCGCTGCCTTCTCAAAGAGATTGCGGAACTGGCGCTCCAGCACACCGTAGGTGTATTTTGCTTTCTGCTTTTCACGCAGCTGGTTACCATACTCCGACGTCTTGCGGCGCCGGTTGTTACCATGCTGTCCGGGGGGGTAGTTCTTCTTCGAGAGTATCTTATCGGCACCGAATATGGGTTCGCCGAACTTGCGAGCAATCTTCGTTTTTGGTCCTGTATATCTTGCCATTTTCTCTGTGTTTATTGGAAGTTTATCGGGGGTGCGAGCGGATCGCCTATGGGTAGGGTATGCGGGCGTATGCCTTGGTGGGAATCGGTTCAGCCGCGATTGCAGAGAGGGTTTGAATAGTGCAATCTTAAATTACGTCTTCCCGAGCATGGACACCTCTGTGTCACCCTCTATACCTATATATACCGCTCTTGTTCCTCCTCTTCTCTGTATCTCTGTGTTATACTTTCCTTCTCTTAGGTGGGCGACAACCATTGTGCGGCAGTGGTGTCACATCAACAATCTCTGCCACTTCTATTCCTGCACCGTGAAGTGTACGAATGGCTGATTCACGACCGTTTCCCGGTCCTTTGATATACACTTTCACCTTACGCAGACCTAAGTCATAGGCCACCTTTGCACAGTCCTGTGCCGCCATCTGTGCGGCATACGGCGTGTTCTTCTTCGAACTGCGGAAGCCCATCTTTCCAGCTGACGACCAGCTGATCACCTGTCCATCGCTATTCGTTAGCGACACAATGATGTTATTGAACGAAGAGTGGATATGGGCTTCTCCCACAGCGTCCACCTTCACCTTCCGCTTCTTTGCTGCTACTACTTTCTTTGCCATTTTCAATTCTGATTATTTGGTAGCTTTCTTCTTGTTCGCGACCGTCTTCTTTTTGCCTTTACGCGTGCGTGCATTGTTCTTCGTGCTCTGGCCCCTTACCGGCAGCCCGATGCGGTGGCGTACCCCGCGATAACAACCGATGTCCATCAAGCGCTTAATATTCAACTGCACCTCCGAGCGCAGATCGCCTTCAACCTTGTATCCATCCCCGATGACCTCACGGATCTTTGCCGCCTGATCGTCGGTCCAGTCCTTGACCTTGATATTCTTATCAACGCCAGCTTTTGCCAAAATCGAGTTGGATGCACTGCGACCAATACCGAAAATATAGGTCAATGCGATTTCCCCTCTCTTGTCTTGTGGTAAGTCCACACCTACTATTCTTATCGCCATATTCGTTTATTAGTAATTCTATTCACTTCTCGTTTTACGCACATATACAGATAGGCCTTCATTAGCCCTGACGAACCTTGAATTTGGGGTTCTTCTTATTAATCAAATACAGACGTCCTTGACGACGCACGATCTTGCAGTCTGGAGTCCGCTTCTTCAAAGAGGTTCTTACTTTCATCGTTCTATCTCATTTTTAATCTATTCACTTGTATCGAAAGGATATTCGCCCTTTCGATAAATCATACGGAGACATCTCAACCCGCACCTTATCACCGGGAAGAATCTTGATGTAATGCATCCGCATCTTCCCCGATATATGTGCCGTAATCTCGTGCCCATTCTCCAGCTCGACGCGAAACATGGCATTCGACAATGCTTCCATGATGACGCCGTCCTGCTCTATTGCTGATTGCTTAGACATAACTCTGTGTGTCGCTTATATCTCTTTTCCTACTACTGCTTCCAAATACTCAAATGAGGATAGAATGAGTGGCCCTTCAGGACGTATAGCTATGCAATGCTCGAAATGCGCCGAGCACTTACGGTCCTTCGTCCGCACCGTCCATCCGTCTGCTTCAAAGACAACATTCTTACTGCCTTGATTGATCATGGGCTCAATGCAGATGCACATACCACTCTTCAACAGTGGCCCGCACCCTCGACGCCCATAATTCGGCACCTCAGGATCTTCATGCATCTCATGCCCACAGCCGTGCCCGACCAACTCACGCACCACCGAATAGTTTCTCTTTTCGCACCACGTCTGTACAGCGTGGCTAATATCTCCTACCCGATGCCCTACCTGCGCCTGTTCGATGCCCTTATATAAGGATTCTTTCGTCGTCCGCAGCAAGTCCTTCACCGCATCCGACACATTACCGACACAGAACGTATAGGCAGAATCACCCACAAAGCCATTCAGCTTTGTTCCACAATCGACCGATATAATGTCACCATCCTTCAGGACAACCTTTTCGGAGGGTATTCCATGCACCACATGCTCGTTGACCGAGGTGCAAATCGAATTGGGGAAACCGCCGTAGCCTAAAAAAGCGGGCTCAGCACCATGATCGCGAATGAACGTCTCAGCAATACGATCCAGTTGCAGTGTGGTTACACCCGGCGCTATATGTTTAGCCAATTCACCGAGAGTCTTCCCCACCAACTGGTTCGCCTCGCGCATCAATTCTATCTCTTCATCTGTTTTGATGTATATCATATCAGTAGGCGGCTATGGCTCCTGTCCGCCCTTTTATACGGCCAGACTTCAACAGACCGTCATAATGACGCATCAACAGATGACTCTCTATTTGTTGCAAAGTATCCAGCACAACTCCCACAAGAATCAGCAACGACGTCCCACCAAAGAACTGTGCGAAGCCTTGACTAATCCCTAATATCCGTGCGAAAGCCGGCATGATCGCGACAATGGCCAAGAAGATGGCTCCAGGGAATGTGATGCGACTCATGATCTCATCCAAATAATCCTTCGTAGCGCGCCCCGGTTTGATGCCAGGGATAAACCCATTATTTCGCTTCAAGTCATCAGCCATCTGTGTAGGATTGATCGTAATCGCTGTATAGAAATAGGTAAACGCGATGATCAATAGAGCAAAGACAAAGTTGTACCAGAAGCCTGTGTTATCCATAAAGGCCCGCATGAACGAACTGCTCTCTCCTGAATTAGAGAACCCAGCGAGCGAAATGGGAATGAACATAATGGCCTGCGCAAAGATGATGGGCATCACATTGGCTGCATTCACCTTCAGCGGTATATACTGCCGTGCACCACCATACTGCTTATTGCCAATAATTCGCTTTGCATACTGTACCACCACCTTACGTGTGCCTTGTACTAACAGAATAGCTCCAGCCATCACAAGCAATAAGAACAGTATCTCAAATAAGAACATGACTAAGCCTCCAGACTTTTCCGTCACACGAGACGTGAACTCCTCAAAAAGCGAATGTGGTAATCGAGCGATGATTCCTATCAAGATGATAAATGAAATGCCATTGCCTATACCTTTATCCGTAATGCGTTCTCCTAACCACAGTACGAACATGCTGCCTCCAGCCATGATTATCGTAGAGGAAATCCTGAACCACCAATCGGTAGGCATGGTTGCACCCACACTCCGAAGTTGAACGTTCAGATTCACCAAATACGCCGATCCTTGAAGAATCAACACAATCACAGTAAGATAGCGCGTCCATTGGTTGATTTTTCGTCGCCCGCTTTCACCCTCTCGCTGCATCTTCTGGAACGAAGGAATCACAATAGCCGCCAGCTGCATCACAATTGATGCAGAGATGTATGGCATAATTCCTAAAGCAAAGATGGATGCGTTTGAAAAGGCACCTCCGGAAAACATGTCCAACAGAGCCATCAAACCTCCTCTCGTCTGTTCCCCAAGTGCAGTCAAGTCCTTCGGATCTATCCCGGGAAGTACGATGTATGTTCCGAAACGATAGACAAGAACCAACAGAAGCGTAATCAGGATGCGCTTCCGTAGGTCTTCTATCTTCCAGATGTTTTTAATCGTCTCAACTGCTCTCATAGTTTATTCTGCTTTTTCGGCCTTTTCGTCCAATTTGGTAACAGAGCCACCAAGCGTAATGATCGCATCCTCTGCCTTCTTAGAAAAGGCATGTGCCTCCACATCGATCTTCGCAGAAAGAGTTCCCTTGGCCAAGATCTTGACTAATTGAGACGCGGAAATAAACCCTGCCTCTCTCAATTCTTGCAAGCCAATGCGAGTCATGTTCTTTGACAGAGCTAACTCTTGCAGCGTAGAAAGATTAATGGCCTTGTACGATATGCGATTTATATTCTTGAAGCCAAACTTGGGCAAACGCCGTTGTATTGGCATCTGTCCACCTTCAAATCCGACCTTATGCTTATAGCCCGAACGTGATTTAGCACCCTTATGTCCTCGGGTTGAGGTGCCTCCCAAACCAGATCCGGGGCCTCGACCGATACGTTTTCTTGTCTTCACCGAGCCTGAGGCCGGTTTTAAGTTCGATAAGTTCATATCATATACAGTTTATCGGGCGCTCCTTTTAAGCCCCCTTTTCCTTTACTATTCTTCAATCAAAACCAAATGTTTCACAACCTCTATCATTCCTCGAATCGAGGGAGTATCGTCATGTTCAACTACACGATTCAGCTTCCTCAATCCTAGAGCATCCAATGTCCTTTTCTGGACTTTGGGACATTTGATTCTGCTTCTAACTTGCTTTATTCTAATTGTTGCCATTTGATTACGCCCTATTTATCCATTAAACACCTTCTCAATAGAGACACCCCGATTTTGGGCAATCATTGCAGGACTCCTTAATTCATTCAGAGCTGCAATCGTTGCCTTTACCAAATTATGGGGGTTCGAAGAGCCTTTGGACTTAGCCAATACATCTGTAATGCCCACACTCTCTAACACAGCACGCATGGCACCTCCTGCCTTCACACCGGTACCATGAGTAGCCGGTTTAATAATAACCTCTGCTCCCCCGAACTTAGCAGACTGCTCGTGAGGTATCGTGCCTTTATATATAGGAATACGCACCAAATTCTTCTTCGCGGATTCTGTTCCTTTGGCTATCGCAGTAGTCACTTCACTCGCTTTACCCAATCCCCAACCAATAACGCCATCTTCGTTCCCGACTACGACAATTGCGGCAAAGCTGAAAGTACGACCACCCTTAGTCACTTTCGTTACACGATTAATCGCAACTAAACGATCCTTTAATTCTAAATCGCTGAACGATTTTACTCTGTTGTTTACTGCCATCTCTATCAAAATTTAAGGCCGCCTTTTCGAGCAGCATCCGCTAATTCTTTCACTCTTCCGTGATACAAGTACCCATTACGATCAAAAACGACGGCTTGTACACCGGCATCCTGAGCATTCTTAGCAATAGTCTCACCAACTTTTGCTGCAATCTCTTTCTTGGGGGCTTTATCGGTCAATCTCAGAGACGATGCCGCTGCCAATGTCTTCCCCGCTGTATCATCTATCACCTGAGCATAAATCTGCTTGTTACTTCTGAAGACGGTCAAACGAGGACATTCCGACGTGCCGAATACCTTATGGCGTATGCTTTGCTTGATTCTCAATCGCCTTGTTTCTTTCGTTACCATATTACTTATTTCGCTTTCGTTACACCTTACTTAGCTGCAGATTTTCCTGATTTCCTGCGGATCTCTTCACCCATGAACTTAATACCCTTACCCTTATATGGCTCCGGCATACGGAAAGAGCGAATCTTCGCACAAATCTGACCAAGCAACTGCTTATCTGCCGACTCTAAGATAATCATCGGACTCTGGTTGCGCTCAGATTTTGTTTCAACCTTCACTTCCTGAGGCAACTGAAGATATATGTTATGCGTATAACCTAAAGACAAATCGAGTATCTGGCCATTATTTGTCACACGATACCCAACACCAACTAACACGAGCTGCTTCTTATATCCTTCAGAAACACCTACGACCATATTATGAATTAAAGCACGATAAAGACCATGCAGTGCTCGATGCTCTTTATCATCAGACGGCCTTTTTACCTTTAATATTCCATCCTCAAGAGAGAGCTTAATATCAGGATCAACCTTTTGAGAAAGCTCTCCTTTCGGTCCTTTGACGGTAACAAGATCTTCTTTTATCGTAATGGATACACCATTAGGAATCTGGATAGGCAATTTCCCTATTCTTGACATTGCAATTTTCCTCCTATCAATAAACGTAGCATAAAACCTCGCCGCCAACTTTTTGTTCGCGAGCTTCTTTATTTGTCATCACACCCTTAGATGTAGAAAGAATCGCAATGCCCAAGCCATTCAAAACTCTTGGCATATTCCGATAACCGACATAACGCCGCAAACCCGGTGAAGAAATGCGCTCCAATCTTTTTATCGCATTCACCTTGTTTACAGCATCATATTTCAGGGCAATTTTAATAACGCCCTGTACACCCTCTTCTTCCACAAACTTAAAATTAAGGATGTAGCCCTTTTCAAAAAGGATTTTGGTAATCTCCTTTTTTAAGTTCGACGCAGGCACTTCCACAACTCGATGCCGCGCCTTGATTGCATTCCGCAACCTCGTCAAATAATCTGCAATAGGATCTGTCATATTTCGATTAAATTAATCCGGCGCATCCGGACAATATTCAACTCTCTATTCTTCCAATTTTTCACCAACTAGCTTTCTTCACACCTGGGATCAAGCCGTGCGATGCCATCTCACGAAACTGAATACGTGAAATACCAAACTGACGCATATACCCTTTAGGACGTCCTGTCACTTTGCAGCGATTGTGCAAACGAACAGGTGAAGCATTCTTCGGAATTGCCTGCAAGGCCTCGTAATTTCCATCCTTCTTCAGTTGCGCGCGTTTTGCTGCATATTTAGCTACTAGTTTTGCTCGCTTTACCTCGCGAGCTTTCATTGATTCTTTCGCCATTACACTCAACTCTTTTTTATGTTCTTGAACGGTAACCCAAACTCACGCAAAAGGGCAAATCCCTCCTCATCCGTTTTAGCAGAAGTTACGAAAGTGATGTTCATCCCCAATATTTTCGTGATATTGTCGATGTTTATTTCAGGGAAAATGATTTGTTCATCAATTCCCAAAGTATAATTTCCCCTTCCATCAAGTTTGCTTTCTATACCTCTAAAATCCCGAATACGCGGTAATGCAACACGTATTAAACGCTCCAAAAATTCATACATCCGCTCATGACGAAGTGTAACCATTACACCTATCGGCATCTTCTTGCGGAGTTTGAAGTTTGAAATATCCTTCTTTGAATAGGTTGCAACGGCTTTTTGCCCAGTTATAAGAGTCAGCTCGTCAATCGCTACATCGATGATTTTTTTATCGGCTGTAGCCATCCCTAATCCTTGATTGATCACTATCTTTTTTAGAGCAGGCACCTGCATCACAGAAGAATAATTAAACTCCTTCTTCAATGCCGGGACAATTCTTTCTCTGTAATCCTGCTTTACTGTAGCTATTGTATCCATCACTTTATTTCTTCACCTGATCTTTTAGCAAAACGAACCAATTTCCCATTAACCTCCCTACGACCAATACGTGTGGGTTTACTGCTCTTGGGATCCAATGGATTCAAATTCGAGATATGAATAGAGGCCTCCTTAGTTATCCGAGCGCCCTCTGGATTTTGTGCATTAGGCTTCATGTGTTTCGTCACAATATTGATGCCTTCTACAATCGCTCTGTTCTCCTTTACGAAAACTTCTAGGACACGACCGGTTTTCCCTTTGTCCTCCCCAGTATTTACGTAAACAATATCTCCCTTCTTTATATGCAACTTTCCCATATAACATTTCTTTTATATCAAAGCACCTCCGGAGCCAATGAAACAATCTTCATATTGGCTGCACGCAATTCACGAGCGACAGGACCAAAAATGCGACTTCCTCGAATTTCTCCAGCCTGATTGAGTAATACACAGGCATTATCATCAAAACGAATATAAGATCCGTCCTGACGACGAATCTCTTTTTTCGTTCGCACAATAATAGCCTTAGAGATTGCACCTTTCTTCATATCACTCGAAGGGATAACACTTTTCACCGAAACAACTATTATGTCACCAACCGTGGCATAACGTTTACGCGTACCTCCTAAGACACGAATACACAGAGCTTCCTTAGCTCCGCTATTATCCGCAACAACTAATCTCGTTTCCTGCTGTATCATATCATTTCGCCCTTTCTACAATTTGGACTAATCGCCATCTCTTTGTTTTGCTCAATGGACGAGTTTCCATAATCTTCACGGTATCACCCACATGGCATTCATTCTTCTCATCATGAGCATGATACTTCTTAGTCTTATTGACAAACTTCCCATAAATAGGATGTTTCTCTTTCCATCGCACAGCAACCGTAATGCTCTTATCCATCCTGTTGCTGAAGACAACGCCGGTTCTTTCTTTTCTCAAATTCCTTGTTCCCATATCAAGCCTCATTATTATTCAATTCGCGTTGACGCAACTCTGTCTTCAATCTAGCAATCGTGCGACGTTGTTCCTTAATTGAGGAAGGATTATCCAACGGTGAAATACTATGATTGATCCTATTCTGGCTTAAAGATGAGGTCTCAGCCTCAATTCTCTCGAGCAATTCTTTGGAGCTCAATTCTCTTATTTCTTTAATCTTCATAACATTTACGCTGTTTCGTTCTGCATGTCATAATCGTGTCGAACAACAAATTTCGTCGTTACCGGAAGTTTTTGAGCAGCCAAACGCAAGGCCTCCTTCGCTATATCAAAAGGCACACCCTCTACTTCAAAAATAAGACGCCCCGGGGTAATGGGTGCAACAAATCCTTCCGGATTTCCTTTTCCTTTACCCATACGTACGTCTAATGGTTTCTTCGTTATAGGTTTATCAGGGAAAATACGGACCCATACCTGCCCCTGACGCTGCATGTGGCGTGTGACAGCTACACGCGCAGCCTCAATTTGCCTGCCAGTAATCCACTTTGTGCCCAATGATTTAATTCCAAATGAGCCAAAAGCCAATTGATTACCCCGTTGAGCACAACCTTTAGCACGTCCTTTCTGAGACCTTCTATATTTTGTTTTCTTTGGTTGTAACATAATCCTATCTAATATCCAAACAACTAACGATTAGCTCTATCTCTTTCTCTTCTTCTTCTATACGATTTCCCGCCTCGATCATCACGTCTCATGCCAGTTTCGCCCGCACGACGTGCAAAATCTCTGGGAGTCGAGAATGTAGGAGCAAGATCCTTTTTACCATACACTTCACCGCGGCAAATCCAAACCTTGACGCCAATCAAACCAACTTTCGTCAATGCTTCGGCCAACGCATAATCTATATCAGCACGGAATGTGTGAAGAGGTGTACGACCCTCCTTATACATTTCCGAACGAGCCATCTCCGCACCATTCAAACGTCCAGAAACTTGAATCTTAATTCCTTCAGCCCCCATCCGCATGGTTGATGCAATAGCCATCTTGACAGCACGGCGATAAGCAATCTTCCCTTCCAATTGACGAGCTATATTATTCGCAACAATTACAGCATCCAACTCTGGACGTTTCACCTCAAAAATATTGATCTGTATATCCTTGTCTGTAATCTTCTTCAACTCCTCTTTCAGCTTGTCTACTTCAGCCCCGGCTTTACCTATAATAATTCCCGGACGTGAAGTACACACAGTGATCGTTATCAACTTCAATGTGCGTTCGATTACAATACGAGATACACTCGCCTTGGCCAAACGGGTATCTAGATAACTACGAATCTTCGTGTCTTCAAACAAAGTATCGCCATAGTCATTACCACCATACCAGTTAGAATCCCAACCACGAATGATGCCCAAACGATTACTAATTGGATTTATCTTCTGTCCCATTTATTATTCTCAATTTTGATCGTCCTTATTATCGTCTATACCTAAAAATCCCGGTGTTGTATCCTTCGTGTCAACAAACAACGTCACATGATTTGAGCGTTTCCGAATGCGAAAACCTCTCCCTTGCGGCGCCGGACGCATACGTTTAAGAGTCGTTGCCGCATCTACATTCACCGATGTAACAAACAATTCTCCGTTCTCTGCCCTGCGATCGTTCTTTTGTTCCCAATTAGCTATTGCAGACCGAAGGAGTTTCTCCACCGGAACGGCAGCATCCTTATTTGAGAACCTCAAGACCCCCAATGCTCTGAACACTTCCATTCCTCGAATTGTATCGACAACCAGACGCATTTTACGCGGAGAACTTGGCACATTCCGCAACTTGGCGAAAGAGACACTCTTCAGCGCGTCTTTTCTTGCGTCTGCTGACACCTTCTTTCTCTTGCCCATTCTATTTTCTCTTTTCTATTATTCTACTTCTTATTCCCAGCATGTCCACGGAATATACGCGTCGGCGAAAATTCACCCAGTTTATGTCCCACCATATTCTCAGTAACGAACACCGGTATAAACTTATTCCCGTTATGCACAGCGATTGTATGCCCGACAAAATCGGGTGATATCATTGAAGCTCTTGCCCACGTTTTTACCACTGTCTTCTTGCCTGACTCATTCATCGCCAAGATTTTCTTTTCCAACTTGACATTGATATATGGACCTTTTTTTAACGAACGACTCATATTCTCTCAATTAATCAGTTTACTTTTTTCTCCTTTCAATGATATACTTAGAAGACGATTTTTTCGGAGCTCTCGTCTTCAGACCCTTTGCATATAAGCCCTTGCGAGAACGGGGAAGACCTCCTGAGGCACGACCTTCACCACCACCCATCGGATGGTCTACTGGGTTCATAACAACGCCACGGTTATGCGGACGACGTCCCAACCATCTCGAGCGCCCGGCTTTGCCAGACTTTTCAAGGGCATGATCAGAATTCCCAACACTCCCCACCGTTGCCTTACAGGCAGAGAGAATCCTCCGCGTTTCACCCGAAGGCATCCTTATCACTGTATAAGTACCCTCTTTTGAAGTCAGCTGTGCAAATGCACCGGCCGAACGAACCAATTTGGCTCCTTGCCCCGGACGAAGTTCTATGTTATGAATGATCGTACCTACCGGGATATTTTGCATTGGCAAAGAGTTCCCTACCTCCGGAACTGCATCCTTTCCGGACATCACTGTCTGGCCGACTTCCAAACCGTTTGGAGCCACGATGTATCGCTTCTCTCCATCGGCATAATACAACAGAGCAATACGAGAAGTCCTATTCGGATCATACTCTATAGACTTTACTGTTGCAGGAACACCATCTTTATTTCTCTTGAAGTCGATTATACGAAGACGACGCTTGTGACCTCCACCGAGATAGCGCATGGTCATTTTTCCGGTGTTATTGCGGCCACCTGTTTTCTTCTTGCCTACTACAAGAGATTTCTCCGGTGTACTTGCAGTGATCTTGTCAAATGCACCGATAACCTTATGTCTTTGCCCCGGCGATGTGGGCTTTAATTTTCGTATTCCCATTTCCTTCTATCAAATGTTCGTGAAGAAGTCAATGACCTCTCCCTCTTTCAATGTTACAATTGCCTTCTTATAAGCAGTCTGCTTGCCGTTGATGATGCCGGATCTCGTATAGCGACTTTTACGTTTACCAAAATAGTTCATCGTGTTCACGCTTTCTACGCTCACCTTATACATCTCCTCAACGGCTTTCTTTATTTCCAATTTGTTTGCATCAGGAGTTACACGGAATCCGACACGATTCGGCTTCTTCTCCGTGATCAGGGTCTGCTTCTCCGTCAATATTGGTTTGATAATAACACCCATCATTCTTTCCTCCTTATGCATTAAAAAGTTGCTCAACTACAGCGAGTGATTTTTCCGTAAAAACAAGTGTTGCGGCATCCATCACTCTGTATGTATTGAGTTTCGACGCATTCATTACCCTCGTTTGGGGCAGATTGCGTGCGGAGAGATATAAAACACGATCGTTCTCAGGCAACACAAACAGCATCTTCTTGCCTTCCAACTTTAAGTCCTTTACAATCGAAACAAACTCTTTGGTTTTCGGTGATTCCATCGTGAAATCCTCAACGATCGTGATCGCATTGTCTTTCGCCTTATAGGAAAGAGCCGATTTGCGAGCCAAAGCTTTCACCTTCTTATTCAGTTTGAAACTATAATCCCGAGGCTTGGGACCAAAAACACGTCCACCACCTACAAGGACTGGGGAATTGATGTCACCTCGACGAGCTCCTCCACCACCTTTTTGGCGGATAAGTTTACGTGTACTCCCGGAGACCTCACTCCGTTCCTTCGACTTGTGCGTACCCTGACGGTTGTTTGCCATGTATTGCTTCACATCCAAATAGATGGCGTGATCATTGGGCTCGATACCGAATACGGCATCACTCAATTCCACCGTTCTGCCGGTATCTTCTCCTCTTCTATTCAATACGTTCAGTTTCATACGTTCATTTCTCAATTAATACGATTGAACCCTTTGCACCCGGAATTGAACCCTTCACCAACAAAAGGTTGCTCTCCGGAAGCACCTTGATCACTTCCAAATTTTGCACCGTAACACGCACATTGCCCATCTGTCCGCCCATACGTGTGCCCTTAAACACCTTGGCAGGATAGGAACATGCACCAATACTACCCGGCTTGCGGGCGCGATTGTGCTGACCATGTGTGCTCTGACCTACACCACCGAAACCATGACGCTTGACAACTCCTTGGAAACCTTTCCCCTTGGATGTACCGATCACATCTACATAAGTCGTGTCGTTCAGAAAATCCACAGTGAGGACGTCGCCGAGCTTGTACTCAGCATCAAAATTCTTGAACTCGGCCAAGTGTCTTTGCGGTGCTACACCCGCTTTCTTGAAATGACCGGCTTCCGGCTTCGTCGTATGCTTTTCTTTCTTCTCTTGAAAGCCCAACTGAATTGCCTCGTAGCCGTCTTTCTCTGCGGTTTTAATCTGCGTAACCACACAAGGACCTACTTCGATAACAGTGCATGGAAGATTCTTTCCCTCGGCACTGAATACGGATGTCATTCCGATTTTCTTTCCTAATAATCCTGGCATTTCACATCTTCTTTTTTAATCACTTACACTTTAATCTCCACCTCTACGCCACTGGGGAGTTCCAGTTTCATCAGCGCATCTACGGTTTTCGCCGTTGAGCTGTAGATATCGATCAAACGCTTGTATGACGACAGCTCAAACTGCTCGCGCGACTTCTTATTTACGAAAGTCGAACGATTCACGGTAAAAATCCGCTTATGCGTTGGCAAGGGGATGGGGCCGCTCACCACGGCCCCGGTAGCCTTTACCGTCTTTACGATCTTCTCGGACGATTTGTCGACCAAAGAGTAATCGTAAGACTTCAATTTAATTCTGATTTTTTGGCTCATATGGTTTGTTTCTAATTATTTGATCAAATCGACCCGACCCTGCACCTCGGTCAACACTTGCTTGGCGATCGATGGCGACACCTGAGCATAGTGAGAGAATTGCATGGACGATGTGGCACGACCGGAAGTGATGGTACGCAAGGCCGTCACATAACCAAATGTTTCGGCCAGCGGCACTTTCGCTTTCACGATACGCGTACCTGTACGACTCGATTCCATGCCTTCCACTTGACCGCGACGTTTATTCAAATCGCCGATCACGTCTCCCATATTTTCTTCCGGGGTAACGACTTCCAGCTTCATGATGGGCTCCATAAGGACAGGTCCTGCCTTTTCGGATGCATTCTTGAAGGCTTGAATGGCACAGATCTCAAACGATAATTGGTCAGAATCCACCGGATGGAATGAGCCGTCAAGCAGTGTCACCTTCATGTTATCCAAGGGATAGCCTGCCAAGACACCATTTGTCATCGCCTTCTCAAAGCCTTTCTGAACGGAGGGAATGAATTCCTTCGGCACATTGCCACCCTTCACCTCGTCCACAAACTGCAAGCGGCCTTCAAAGTCGGCATCGGCTGGTTCGATACGCACGATGATGTCAGCGAACTTACCACGACCACCCGTCTGTTTCTTGTAGACTTCACGCAGCTCGACCGGCTTCGTAATGGCTTCTTTGTAGGATACAAGCGGGCGTCCTTGATTACACTCCACTTTGAACTCGCGACGCAAACGATCGACGATGATCTCGAGGTGAAGCTCGCCCATGCCACGAATAACGGTTTGTCCCGTCTCTTCATTCGTTTCCACACGGAACGTCGGATCTTCTTCTGCCAATTTGGCCAGACCCACACCCAGTTTGTCGAGGTCTTTTTGCGTCTTCGGCTCAACGGCCACACCGATAACTGGATCGGGGAACTCGATGGACTCGAGCGTGATCGGATGGTTTTCATCGCATAGCGTGTCGCCTGTGCGAATATCCTTGAATCCTACGCCGGCACCGATGTCGCCGCAGCCGATCTTCTCCATCGGGTTTTGTTTGTTGGAGTGCATTTGGAACAGGCGAGAGATGCGCTCTTTCTTACCAGAACGTGTGTTCAGCACGTATGAGCCTGCCGTTATCTCTCCCGAATAGACCCGGAAGTAGCACAAGCGACCTACATAGGGATCGGTTGCGATTTTGAATGCCAAGGCTGTCAATGGTTCTTCGGGGATAGGCTTGCGCTCGATGGTAACGTCCGGATTGCGGGGGTCGTGCCCTGTCACGGCCGGGGTGTCTTCCGGGCTTGGCAGGTATGCACAAACGGCATCGAGCAGGGTCTGCACGCCTTTATTCTTAAAGGAAGATCCGCAGATCATGGGGTTGATCTTCATCGACAGGGTTCCCTTGCGGATGGCTGCGCGGATCTCGTCTTCTGTAATCTTCGATGGGTCGTCGAAATATTTTTCCATCACGGTGTCGTCAAACTCTGCGATGGTCTCTAACATTTTATCGCGCCACTCTTGTGCTTCGGATTGTAATTCGGCTGGGATCTCGTCGACTTCATATTCGGCGCCCATCGTTTCGTCGTGCCAATAGATGGCCTTCATGGTGACTAAATCGACGATGCCCTTAAAGTTTTCTTCTGCGCCTATCGGTATTTGGATCGGGCAGGGGGTGGCTCCCAGCACATCGTGTACTTGGCGCACTACTTCAAAGAAGTTGGCGCCCGAGCGATCCATCTTGTTTACATATCCGATGCGTGGCACTTCGTATTTATCGGCCTGACGCCATACCGTCTCCGACTGTGGTTCTACTCCGCCTACTGCACAGAAGGCTGCCACGGCTCCGTCCAGGATACGCAGCGAACGTTCCACCTCTACGGTGAAGTCGACGTGCCCCGGGGTGTCGATCAAATTGATTTTGTATTTCTCCTTATTGTAGTTCCAGAAGGTGGTTGTGGCGGCGGAGGTGATGGTTATTCCTCGCTCTTGTTCCTGTGCCATCCAGTCCATTGTGGCGGCGCCATCATGCACTTCTCCGATCTTGTGTGTCAGACCGGTGTAGAATAGGATTCGCTCCGATGTCGTTGTCTTTCCGGCATCGATATGTGCCATGATGCCGATGTTGCGTGTATACTTCAGTATTTCGTCAGCCTTGCTCATCGTCTTTTTTATTGCTCATTGTTAGAAACGGAAGTAAGCGAATGCGCGATTGGCTTCGGCCATGCGGTGCATGTCTTCTTTGCGCTTGAATGCGCCGCCTTGGCTGTTGAAGGCATCGACGATCTCGGCACTTAGTTTCTCCGACATCGATTTTCCGCCGCGTTTGCGGGCGTACTCGATTAAATTTTTCATTGAAATGGATTCCTTACGATCCGGGCGGATCTCAGTAGGAACTTGGAATGTGGCTCCGCCTACCCGGCGAGACTTCACTTCCACTTGCGGGGTTATATTCTCGAGTGCTGCTTTCCAGATTTCGAGTGCTGATTTCTCTTCGTTGGGCATTTTTGCCTTCACGCGTTCTAACGCGGTGTAGAAGATTTCGTACGATACGGTCTTCTTGCCGTCGTACATCAGATGGTTTACAAACTTGGTAACCCGCACATCACCATAGACAGGATCCGGGAGGATCTGCCGTTTCTTAGGCTTTGATTTTCTCATTTGTTCTCAGAATTTTCGTTCTCGCGCTTGGTTGTTGATTCTTTCTACTGTCTTCAACGGCTCCTCTGAGCCATTTACTCAACCTTCAATGTCATCAATCTTTATCTTCTACCAATCACTTAAACCGATTATGAAATTTCAAATTCTTGTTGCTTTTCTCTGAGGGAGGGGTGGCTTACTTCTTGGCCTTTCCGGCTGCTGCTCCTGGTTTCGGGCGCTTGGCTCCGTATTTAGAGCGGCGCTGTGTGCGTCCTGCCACGCCGGCTGTGTCGAGCGTGCCTCGAACGATGTGATAGCGTACGCCGGGCAGATCCTTCACACGACCGCCGCGCACCATGACGATGGAGTGCTCCTGCAGGTTGTGGCCTTCGCCCGGGATGTAAGAGTTCACCTCCTTGTGGTTGGTCAGGCGAACACGGGCCACCTTGCGCATTGCGGAGTTGGGCTTCTTGGGTGTCGTCGTGTAGACGCGCACGCATACGCCTCTTCGCTGCGGACAGGCATCCAGCGCAGGAGACTTGCCCTTGACGACGAGCGACTCTCTCCCTTTTCTTACTAACTGTTGAATTGTAGGCATCTTACTTACTACTGTTTACACGTTATATGTTCTTTCTTTTTTCAAACGGGTGGCAAAGATATACGCGATTCTTTACCGCACAAATAAACCCTATGAACAAAATTGGACTTCAGGGGGTTTCGCCCTACTGGGGGCGGGGCTGTGGGGTGTGACTTACGCCTTGGTGGCGCTCAGGTGTGGAGGGGGTGGGGTACCGACAAAATGGCACGCTCGGCGGGGCGCGAAGGTGCTGCGGGTGGGCGGGGCGGATGTGTTTCTTCCCTCCTCGACGGGCTCCGAATGCCCTCGCACTCATTCCTGTACTACCCATCGATAGGTTCCGAACGTGGTAGTGATAGGTTCGGGACGTAGTGTCGATAGGTTCAGAACGTAGTGGTGATACGTTCGGAAGTACCCATCGATAGGTTCCGAACGTAGTGTCGATACGTTCCGAACGTAGTGTCGATAGGTTCAGAACGTATCATCGATAGGTTCGGAACGTAGTGTCGATAGGTTCGGAACGTAGTGTCGATACGTTCAGGACGTATCGATGGGGGCTTCGGAACGTATTGGAATAGGTTCGGAACGTAGTGGGGATAGGTTCGGGACGTATTGAGATAGGTTCGGAACGTGGTGGGATAGGTCCGGAACGTATTGGAGTAGGTTCCGAAGTACCCATCGATACGTTCGGAACGTGGTAGAGATACGTTCCGAAGTGGGGGGGGTAATACGTTCCGAACCTATCCGCACCCTATTCCGAAATACCCATCGATACGTCCCGAACCTATCGATGACCTCTTCCGAACGTATCGATGACCACTTCGGAACCTATCGATGGGTGGTTCCGAACGTATCGACACCACGTTCGGAACGTATCGATGACCGCTTCCGGACGTATCGATGGGTGGTTCCGAACGTATCGATGACCACTTCAGAACGTATCGACACCCTCTTCGGGACGTATCGATGACCACCTCCGAACGTATCGATGGGTGGTTCGGAACATGTCGGTGGGTAGCTCGGAACGTATTGACACCCATTTCGGAACATGTCGGTGGGTAGTTCGGGATAGGTCGACACCCACTTCGGAACAGGTCAATAGGTAGCTCGAAACTACTCCGGGGGTAGTTCGGGATATATCAATGACTACTTCGGGATATGTCTAAGGGTGGGGCGGGGGGCTCTTGCTATACCTTATATATATAGGGGCGGGGCTCAGGCGGTGGGGTTGTCCGTGGCGGTGGGGAAGAGTTGGCGGCTGAGGGCGCGGAGGGCGCGGGGCTTGTCGGCGGCGGGGACGAGGAGGGAGAGGTTGTAGTTGCTGCCGCCGTAGGAGATGAGGCGGACGGGGATGTCGGCCAGGGCGCTGATGATGCGGACACCGAAGCCGCGGTTCTGCCAGTTGAGGTCGCCCACGACGCAGATGATGACGAGGTCGCGATCGACGGTGACGGTGCCGTAGCGCTTGAGGTCGTCTACGATTTCTTCGAGGTGTTTGGGGTTGTCGATGGTGACGGAGATGCCGACCTCGGAGGTGGTGACCATGTCGACGGGGGTGTGGTGGTTCTCGAAGGTCTCGAAGACCTTGCGCATGAAGCCGGTGGCGAGCAGCATGCGGCTGCTTTTGATCCATATGGCGGTGATGTTGTCTTTGGCGGCAATGGCTTTGATGGCGCCGCGGTCGGTCTCGTTTGAGATGGTTGTGCCGGGAGCGTCGGGCTGCATGGTGTTAAGCAGGCGGACGGGGATGTTGCTCTGCTTAGCGGGCAGGATGCAGGTGGGGTGCAGGATCTTGGCTCCGAAGTAGGCCAGCTCGGCGGCCTCGTCGAAGTTGAGGCGGTGCACGGGGCGTGTGCCTTCTACGATGCGCGGATCGTTGTTGTGCATGCCGTCGATGTCGGTCCAGATCTGTACCTCTTCGGCGCGGATGGCGGCGCCAATGAGGGAGGCGGTGTAGTCGCTGCCGCCGCGTTGCAGGTTGTCGATCTCGCCGTAAGCGTTGCGGCAGATGTAGCCTTCGGTGATGAAGAGCTTCTCGTCGGGGTATTGCTCAAGCTGGTTGACGAGGTTCTCCTTGATGAAGAAGGTATCGGGCTCGGCGTTTTTGTCAGTCCGCATGAAGTCGAGGGCGGGCAGGGGGGTGGAGGCGATGCCCTGTTCGGCGAGGTAGAGGTGCATCATCTCGGTAGACATGAGTTCGCCGCGGGCCAGGATGATGCGCTCCTCGAAGGAGGTGAACATGTCCTTGATCATGGAGCGGATGAGGTCGAAATGACCCGTGACGCACTCTTCGGCGCGGCGGCGATAGTCGTCGGTGGTGTAGAGCCCGGCGATGGCCTCGGTGTATTTCTGTGAGAGGCGGTTGATGACTTCGTTGGCGCCGTCGGGGTTCTTCTTGTAGAGATAGTCGGCTATTTCGACGAGTGAATTGGTGGTGCCAGCCATGGCGGAGAGGACGACGATTTTGGGTGCATCGCCCGCGGTGATCAGTCGGGCCACGGCTTTGATGCGGTCAGCAGAGCCGACGGAGGTGCCTCCGAATTTCAATACTTTCATGTTGGTAGTCTTTTTAATGGGGGGGGTAATAGAGGGTAGAGGGTAGGGGATAGAGGGTAACGGGGGGGGATTCATTACGCCCCCTCAGCAGCCTGTTCGAGGGGGCTGAGGCGCCCGCCTTCGCATCGGACAACGCGTGCGGGGAAGCGCCGGACGAGGTCGTAATTATGGGTAGTCATCACGACGGCCGTTCCGCTGCGGCAGATGTCGTGCAAGAGGCTGACGATGTGTCGTCCGGTCTCCGGGTCGAGGTTGCCCGTAGGCTCATCGGCCAGGATGATGGCTGGGGTGTTGAGCAGGGCACGAGCGATGGCTACACGTTGCTGTTCACCTCCGGAGAGTTCATGGATCATGCGTTCGGCCTTGTCTGGGATGCCCGTCCGGGTGAGCGTCTCGGCGATGCGCCGATCGATGTCGTCAGGGTTTTTCCATCCGGTAGCCCGGAGGATGAACTCAAGGTTGAGGCGCACGGTGCGGTCGGTGAGCAGCTGGAAGTCTTGAAAGACGATGCCGAGCCTTCGGCGCAGTGCAGCGGTGTCGCGTAGGGTGATGCCACGCAGGTCGTAGCCCATGATCGTGGCCTCGCCCGTCTCGACGGGCAGCTCGGCGTAGAGTGCACGTAGGAAGCTGCTCTTGCCTGATCCTACGCGTCCGATGAGGTAGACAAACTCGCCAGCGTGGAGGGTGAAGTTGGCATCGCGCAGGATGACCTCGCCATCCATGGCGATCTCGACATGTTCGAGCCGTACGAGGGTATCGCTTTCCATAATGATTCGTTTTTGGTAGGGATGATTTTTGTGCGGGCAAATGTAATTGCAGCGGGGGGAGGGTGGAAGGTGTAGGGTTTACTATTGTTCTTGCTGCTTTAAATAATACCCTCACATTTGTGCCAGCTCATTAACCAAGCTGTTAAAGGAGTTACGGAGTCGTTCGGATTATTCGGGCGGCTCCTGCTTTTATCAGGGGGGGGGGCGGTCTATTAAGCTAAGTCATCCATTATCTTTTGCACTAAAGAGTCCGGGGTGTGCTCTCTATTCCCCGGCTGTTCAAGCCATCGCTTATATTCTTTTTCCTTCTTACGCAATTCGTGAGGATACTCCGAGACAAAAGCTGTCCAAGGCAACAGGAAGGTCTTCCTAACATCTATGATGAAGAAATAATCCGTGCCATCTTCCACAGCCAACCATATACAGATCCGATGCTTGCCTTTACGTTCTTGTTCCCAGAATCTCAAGGCGTATTCTTCAGTCCTTTCCACGGTCGGCTTGCCCCATGGCATGCATTCACATCTCCGCAGATCCGGTATTCTTTCGCTTTCGACCTCGCCCTTATGCGTCATGTGATAGAACGTATAAGCCCTATGCTGGAATTCGGGATGGCGCTTCAGCCCTAAACGGTGCTTGCCAAAACACGGATGGTATTTCACAAAGTCCGCATCAAACACATCATACACAGCCTCTATGTACCTCTTGTAATCTCCTGAATAGTCTTCCAAGTAGATTTTTGGAGGCAACAGCTCACTCTCTATCCGCTTCATTGTCCTTCCCAGATGAAAACATTCGTCTTATCCTCTTTATAGAGTGTGCTTTTCAGAAGAGCGTAACCGGAGCGCTGCTGGATTCGTTCAATCAGCCCAAGCTTCGTGGCGCTCGTCTTTAAGCCTCTATGCAGATAACAAACCGCTCCGGCCAACAGGTCAGTCAGCTGTATCAGTTCCACTTCATGTGAACGCACTTGTTGAATGTTGCGAATCATTTTCTTGTCGAAATCGTATCTGCTGTTGCATAGGATGGTTCGCAGGCTCTGGACCTTTTTCTCTCCCTGTGTGTCCTTTATATCTATGTATATATCATAGTATGAACCGGGATAAAAGATGGTTCTCAATAGGTAGAAATACATCTTGTAGTAGAAGAGATCATGCGTTTGATGGAAGTCAGGATGTCGCAACCTCGCCTTATCGGGGACGACCAACACCCGAAGGTGCAAATCGGAATTATCGAAGAAATAATTCACGATGTCCTTATAGTACTCCTTATGAGACGGAGACACCGCATTCCACTTCAGCTCACACGTCGGAGATAAGCCGTGATCTGCTTTAATCTCTCTTAGGCGTTTGAAGATTTCGTCTTTCGATGATTTCGGACACCATATGGCGCCCAGAACCATTGGCTCATTGATGTTATGCTCCAAATGGCAGCTCTCGTCGCAATAGACACAATATTCCATATCCAATATCCTTGTTTTCTCACGCGAAGTTAGGCCATTCCCATGCCGCTATACATCAAGGTGGGCGTGATGGGAGGAGGATAAGATAGCCGGTGCCCCATTGCAATTCTTTCCCCCGCCGCAAAATGTTAAACCTAAATCCCCGTTCTTTGTTCTGTTAAAAACGAGGAGGGGCCAAGGGGCAGGGGGGTGACAGTCAGTATAAACCAAGACAATGAAGAAGTCTACGATTTGGATGCTTGCCGTAGTGATGGCTTTTGCCTTCGCCGGATTGCTCTACTTGCAGGTGAACTACATCAGCATCATTATGAAGACAAGCAACGAACAGTTCGACGCCACCGTGCGCCACTGCCTCGAGAATGTCTCCGCGGCTTTGGAGAAGGACGAGGCGCATAAGTACATGGAGGAAGACATCGACACGTACGGCAGCAGCTTCATGTACAAGAACCCACCGGATAGGCAATCGATCACTCCGACCATCACGACACGGAGCGAGACCTACCGCCTCCACATGCCCGGAGGGGGCATTGAGCATATCCAGATCATGACGCAAACGATGACAACCACCGCGCCGCGCAAGAACACCATCATCCGAGCCTCGGAAGAGCAGCAGAAGAACCTACTGAAGCGCTATCAGTATCAGGCGGGGCTGATCGATGAGGTGCTCTACGACCTCGTCTACACGGCCTACCTCAAGCCCATAGACCGGCGGGTGGACTTCAAAACGCTTGATAGCTACATTCACGAAGAGCTGTACGACAGTGGGCTGGACATCCCCTACATCTTCGCGGTGGTGAATAAAGACGGCGTCACGGTCTATCAGAATGAATCGTTCGAGAGGCAGCCGAAGGCCTCCGATGTCGTCACGCAGGTGCTCTTCCCGAACGATCCGCCATCGAAGCGCAACTACCTGAAGGTTTACTTCCCGACGAAGCGCGACTACATCTCCAGCTCCGTCTCCTTCCTTGTCCCCTCGGTTGTCTTTTCGGTCATCCTGCTGGTCACATTTATTACCACCATCTACATCATCTTCCGCCAGAAGCGCCTCTCGGAGATGAAGAATGACTTTGTGAATAACATGACCCACGAGCTCAAGACGCCCGTCTCCACCATCTCGCTGGCGGCGCAGATGCTCCGCGATACGGACATCACGAAGCAGCCGGAGGTGTTCCGACACATCTCGAGCGTGATCAATGACGAGTCGCGGAGGCTGGGCTTCCTTGTGGAGAAGGTGCTACAGATGTCACTCTTTGAACGGCAGAAGACGATGCTTAAGCTCAAGGAGCTCGACGCGAACGACCTTCTGGCCTCCGTCGTCAGCACCTTCGCCCTGAAGGTGGAGAAGTATGGCGGCACACTCGACATCGATCTGGGGGCTACGGACTCCACCATCTATGCTGACAAGATGCACCTGACGAATGTGCTCTTCAACCTACTGGATAACGCCGTAAAGTATCGCCGCCAGGATGTGCCCCTCCGCCTCGTGGCTCGCACCCGCAACGAGAATGGCAAGCTGCAATTCCTGATCGAGGATAACGGCATCGGCATTAAAAAAGAACACCTGAAGAAGATCTTTGTCCGCTTCTATCGCGTCCCCAAGGGGAATGTGCACGACGTGAAAGGCTTTGGGCTGGGCCTGGCCTATGTCCATAAGATCGTAGAAGACCACGGCGGCACCATCCGCGCTGAGCAACAGGAATCGAAATCAGGGACCAAATTCATCATCACTTTACCACTCATTAAATAACTATCAAATCATGGATGAAAGATTGAGAGTCTTCCTCTGCGAAGACGATGAGAACCTGGGTATGATCCTCCGAGAGTATCTCCAGGCCAAAGGTTTTATCACAGACCTTTTCACCGACGGCGAAGCGGGCTACAAGGGCTTCACCGAAAACAAGTACGACATCTGCCTCTTGGACGTGATGATGCCCAAGAAGGACGGCTTCACCCTGGCGCAAGACATCCGCCAGGTGGACTCCGAGGTACCCATCATCTTCCTTACGGCCAAGACGATGAACGAGGATGTGCTCGAGGGCTTCAAGCATGGCGCTGACGACTACCTGACGAAGCCCTTCAGCATGGAGGTGCTCCTCTCGCGCATCGAGGCCATCCTGCGCCGAGTGAAGGGCAAGAAGCCGAAGGATGTACCCTTCTACCGCGTCGGGCAGTTCATGTTCGACACCCAGAAGCAGACCCTCACCATCGGCGAGAAGAAGACGAAGCTCACCACCAAAGAGTGCGAGCTGCTGACACTGCTCTGCGCCCACGCCAACGAAGTACTGGAGCGTAACTACGCCCTGAAGACCATCTGGGTGGACGATAACTACTTCAACGCCCGCAGCATGGACGTCTACATCACCAAGCTGCGCAAGCTGCTCCGCGACGATCCCAAGATTGAGATCATCAACATCCACGGCAAGGGCTACAAGCTCATCACCCAGTCTGGCGAAGAGCAAGCACGCGAAGAGGGACTGATCGACTGACGCCCCACCCCCACCAGCGGGGGGCAAACACGGCGAAGAGAGGGACGGACACACGCAAGGGGGGTGCGGTGTTCGCCCCTCTCTTCTGTTCATCCGGCTACCCATCGACCCGTCCCGAACTACCCCCGGAGTAGTTCCGAACTACCCATCGACCTGTTCCGAGCTACCCATAGACCTATTCCGAGCTACCCATCGACATGTTCCGAAATGGGTGTCAATACGTTCCGAGCTACCCACCGACATGTTCCGAACCACCCATCGATACGTTCGGAGGTGGTCATCGATACGTTCGGAACGTGGTGTTGATACGTTCGGAAGTACCCATCGATACGTTCGGAACCACCCATCGATACGTTCCGAAGTGGTCGTCGATACGTTCGGAAGAGGTCATCGATAGGTTCAGAACGTATCGATGGGTATCTCGGAATAGGGTGTGGATAGGTTCGGAACGTATTATCCCCCCACTTCGGAACGTATCCCCACCACGTTCCGAACGTATCGATGGGTACTTCGGAACCTACCCCAATACGTTCCGGACGTAGTCTCGGCCGGTTGGGCCGACCCATCGACACATCTCGAGGCACTCAACGGGCCCTTCCTCGCCCCCCTCCGCCCTACCCCCGGACTCCCCCGCATTTAGGATACCCCTGCCCTCAGCCCGGAAATACTTTTGCGGCTCATAAACCATAGACCGTTAGAAGAATGAATACAGAGAAACTATCGGGCGTGCCCGAAACCATGCTCATCACCCTCTGGGCAAAGGCCGTCGAGACTGGCCGCCCGGACGCCATCCTGCGCGATCAGAAGGCCGTAGAGATGATGCAACAGATCGATTATGACTTTACGAAGTTTCGGGGCGGCACCATGTCGCAAGTCGGCTGTTGCGTACGCGCTGAGCTCATCGACCGCGAAACCTTAGACTTCCTCCGCACGCACCCCGACGCCGTCGTCATACAGCTCGGCGCCGGCATCGATGCCCGCTACGACCGCCTCGGCCGACCCGCCGTCGCCCACTGGTACGACCTCGACCTGCCCGAGGCCATCGACCTGCGCCGTCGCCTCCTGCCCGAGACCGAGCGCAACACCTACCTGCCCCTCTCCCTCTTTGATTACAGCTGGATAGACACCGTCCGGGCACACAGTCGGCCGGTGCTGATCATCCTTGAGGGCGTCCTGATGTACTTCACGCCCGAGGAGGTCCGCGCCCTCTTCGATACCCTCTGTAGCCGTCTGCCCGGGGGCGCCACCGTGCTCTTCGACATGCTCGCCTACTCCCTCGTGGGCAACGCCAAGCACCACGACGTCGTGCAGAAGGCCGCGAAGACCGTCGAGTTCAAGTGGTCCGTGCTCGACACCCACGAGATGGAGCGTTGGAACCCCCACATCCACCTCGCCCGCGAGTATTACATGAGCGACTACACCCGTGGCCGCTTCCCCCTCATCTTCCGCACCCTCTACCACATCCCCTACTTCTACCGCCGCTTCAACCAACGCATCGTCCGCCTCGAGATACGTTGAGTTGTTTGTTGAGTTGTTTGTTTGTTGAATTGTTGAGTTGATAACAGATTAAGAGGTACCCAGCAAGGATGGCCGGCGTCCCTGACGCCTTGATCTTCTTTTGCTTCTTTTCTTCCATCAAGGGAAGAAAAGAAGACCATCAAGGGAGGAAAAGAAGACCATCAAGAGAAGAGAAGAAGCAACCTGCTGGCAAAACCCCTTCCTTCGCCCCCTGTTTTTCACCCCATATAATTAGACAAGACAATGACACACACATTCAAGAAGACCCCCATCACCTTAGATGAGCATTACGCACAGATCCTGAAGGCACTCCGCCGCGGCATAGCCATCACCTCCGCAGCCGACGGCCGCGTGAACACGATGACCATCTCGTGGGGCATGCTCGGCATCGAGTGGAACCGCCCCCTCTTCATCACCTTCGTCCGCACCGGTCGCTTCACCCACGGCCTGCTCGAGCACAACCCCGAGTTCACCGTCAACATCCCCGTGGGCGATTACCCCGCCCCGCTCCTCAAGCACCTCGGCACCCACTCCGGACGCAACGAGGATAAGATCGCCACGCTCGGCCTACACACGGTGCCCGGCCTCAAGGTCGCGGTGCCCGGTCTGGCCGAGCTGCCCCTCACCCTCGAGTGCCGCATCCTTTACCAACAGCTGCAACAGGCTGACCACTTCCTACCCGGCCCCATCACCGACGACATCCTCAGCAAGAATTACCCACAGGATGTGCCGAGTGAAGTAGCCGTTGGGGGCAACCGCGACTTCCACACCGCCTTCTATGGCGAGATCGTCAGCGCATACCTCATCGAGCCAGCGTAAAGCCCATCCCTCTCCCTTTTAATCCACATTACACCAAGGCCTGAGACACGCAAGAATCATTTGCGGCTCAGGCCTTTTCCCTTTCCACGCTCCCTTCTTTTCCCCTGACTATCTCCCCCTCGGCCGATAAAGTCCGAACACATAATCGCTGGGGTGCGTGCGGATATACTCGTCTTCAAAGCGGAAGAGGCGGTGGAGCGTTTCCGTCGCGCGTTCATCAGGGCGGATGAAGTGGAAAGCCAGATCCTTCAGCACGTACGGGAGTATGTTCCCACCGAAGGGACGCTCTTCCAGAATGTCATAAAACGCATGTAGCGCAGGCAGGATGGAAGCCGAATCGACTGCCTCCGAAGGGTCGGCCATCACCATGCGAAGCAGACCCGAACCGTGATAATGCGTCTTGTAGATTGACGTCCGATAGCGCCTCCGGAGCGGTTTGTCGACGAGGCGGATCGCTGCGTTGATGGCGCGAAGCTGCTCGGCGGGGAGCTGAAAGCGCGTCGGCCCCACGTATTCGTAGATCAGCAGCAGCCCTGCTGGCCCGATGCATTGTGGGATCAGGCGCCCAAGAAGTGTGCGGACGTTGCGGAAGTGGTGCAGCGAGTTGTTGAACATGACAAGGTCGAAGCGCTCGTGGGCGAAGTCGAAATGCTCGATGTCGCCACAGTGGAAAGTCAGGTTGCTGAGTCCACGTTCCCGGGCGCGCGCCGCGGCATCGTCCAAGTTGCCCTGATTAATGTCGAGGCAGACAATCTCCCCGAACAGCGGGTTCGTGGCCATTGCCAGCTCATGTTGGCAATATCCCGCCCCGGGCGAGAGCACCCGTAGCGGCGGCGCCATCTGTGAGAGGTATTGATTGATGGTGTGCTCCTCAAAAGTCATGTGCGCATCGCCCGTGATCATCCTGTTCCAACGCTCCTTCACGAGCGGGATCTCCCACCAGTTCGACGTCTTCCCGAGCGAGGCGTCGAAGGCGCTTACGGAGCGTTGCTTGCGACTGAGGCTTAGTTTGGAGAGCAGGAAGCGTGCGCCGCGTTGCCGCAGTTTGACATATACGTCGGTGAAGTCTTCTATCGTAATTAGTCGTGTCATTTCCTTGTTCTATAATTAGACATCACAGCATCACCCGCATTCCCTCCCAGCCGAGCGTGGTGTGGGGGAAGACGGCCGTGGCTTCGGCCAGAAGCGGCGTGAGGTCGTCGTAACGGGCGGAATAATGGCCCAGCACAAGTCGCCCGACGCCGGCCCGTCGGGCGATCTCGGCCGCCTCACGGGCTGTGGAATGGAAGGTCTGGCGGGCGCGCGCCACGTCTCGCTCCATGAACGTGGATTCGTGATAGAGGCAATCCACGCCCTCGACGATGGGCACGATGGAGGGCAGAAACTGTGTATCCGAACAGAAGGCATAGCGGCGTGGCGGAGCAGCGGGGGTAGTCAGTCGCTCGTGGGGGATGGTCTCGCCCTCAGGTGTTACGTAATCCGCCCCCTGCTTGATGGCTCGCAGCGCATGGACGGGCACACGGTAGAAGTCCACCATGTCGCGGCGGATGTGCGCCTCTGTGGGGTGTTCGGCAAAGAGGTATCCGCAGGCGGGGATGCGGTGGCTGAGTGGAATGGAAAAGACGCTGACGGAGCGATCTTCCATCACGAGGGCGTGCTGTGTGGGGTCGATGAGGTCGAGGCGCACCTCGTAGGGCATGTCGCGGCAGAAGACGGCGAGGATGGGCCGGAGGAAATCCTCGAGCGCGTGCGGCCCGTGGATGACGAGTTCGCCCGTGCGGCCGAGCATGCCGAGCGTGGAGAGCAGTCCGGGTAGGCCGAAGCAGTGGTCGCCGTGGAGGTGCGAGATGAAGATGTGCGTCAGGCGGTTGAAGCGGATGTGCAGGCGGCGCATTTGCAGCTGCGCACCCTCGCCGCAGTCCATGAGGTAGGGTTTGTCGTGTATGTCGACGACTTGCGCCGTGGCCTCGTGCCGCACCGTGGGCGTGGCCGAGCCGCAGCCGAGTATGGTGATGTCGAAGCGGGTCATGGTGTGAAAAATGGGTGGTTCGTTAATCACCGGCAAAGGTAAGGTGCGCGCCAGCTTCGTTTTGGCCTTCATCCACCCGGTTTGGGTGCGGAAGCAGGTCGTTTTGGGCATCTCTCGCGCTGTTTGGCCCCGATGGCGGGTCGTTTTGGGCATCCCCCGCGCTGTTTGACCCCGAAGGCAGCCGTTTATGGATGGCTTTTATATTGAGCGTGTCTGATTTACGGCGTAATTTGGATGCTTTTATATTGATCGTGCCTAATTTACGATGTAAATTGAATGCTTTTATATTGAGCGTATCTGATTTACGACGTAAATTAGGGTCTACTATATTGATCGTATTCAATTTACGGTGTAAGTAATAGGCTTTTACAGTAAAAGCATTGAATTTACGGTGTAAATAATATGCTTTTACAGTAAAAGCATTGAATTTACGATGTAAATAATAGGCTTTTAGATTAAAAGCATCGAATTTACGATGTAAGTAGTAGGCTTTTAGATTAAAAGCATCCAAATTACATCGTAAATCATGCACGATCAATATAAAAGCATTCGATTTACGGTGTAAATTATATACGATCAATATAAAAGCATTCAATTTACGGCGTAAATCATAGACAAGTAAGATAAAAGCCTACGAATTACACCGTAAATCAAATACGCTCAATATAAAAGCCATCCATAAACGGCTGCCTTCGGGGCCAAACAGCCCGGGGAATGCCCAAAGCGACCTGCTTTCGGGATCAAACCAAGCGGGGGATACCCAAAACGACTTGCCTTTGGAGCCAAACCGAGTAGGTGAAGGCTAAAACGACCTGCTTTCGGGGCGCGACGCGTGGGTGAAGGGACGGGCGCCCCTCGCCCCTCCCTTTCACGCTATTTTTGCCCCCACACATACATTCAAACACACACACGCAGCATGCAAAAACAACAGTTACAACAAAGCCTACAGCAGCGCCTCTCGCCGCAACAAATCCAACTCATCCGCATGCTCGAGCTGCCCGCCATAGAGATGGAGGAGCGCATCAAGCAGGAGCTGGAGGAGAACCCCGCACTGGAGGAGGGGCGCGACCCGGATACGATCGATGAGGAACCAGCGGAATCGACCAACGAGGACGCCTCACTGACCGATCTGGGTGACTACCTGACGGACGACGACATCCCCGAATACCGCCTCCGCGCCATGAACAACGCTGAGGAACGGCGCGAGGAGATCCCCTTCTCCACCGGGCCATCCATGCACGACTACTTAGAAGAACAGCTGGGGCTGCGCCACCTCACAGACCGGGAGCAGGAGATCGGCCGCTACATCATCGGCAACATCGACGACGATGGCTACCTCCGCCGCGAACCCTCGGCCGTGGCTGACGACCTGATGTTCAAAGCCGGCATCGAGGCGACGGAGAAGGATGTCGAAGCCGTGCTCCGCGTCATCCAAGACTTTGAGCCGGCCGGTGTCGGCGCCCGCAACCTCCGCGAATGCCTCCGCCTACAACTCGAGAAGAAACCCACCACACCCCACACCATCCTCGCCCTCCGCATCATCAACGACCATTTCGACGCCTTCACCCACAAGAATTTCGAGAAGATCCAGCGCGCACTCGAGATCGACGAACCGACGCTCAAGGCCATCCTCCACGACATCACCCGCCTCAACCCCAAGCCAGGCAACGGATGGAACGAAGCAGCCGACACGGCCATGAATCGCATCACGCCCGACTTCATCGTGGAGTGCCACAACGGTCAGCTGAGCCTCAGCATGAACCGCCGCGAAGCACCCGAACTGCACGTAAGCCGCGAATACGCCGACATGTTTCGCGATTACCTCGGCAACAAGTCGAACCAAAACACAGAGATGCGCAACGCCGTCCGCTTCGTCAAGCAGAAGCTCGACGCCGCCCGCTGGTTCATCGACGCCGTCCGCCAGCGCCGCGAGACACTCCAACGCACCATGGAGGCCATCCTCATCCTCCAATCCGACTTCTTCCTCACCGGCGACGAGGCGCGCCTCCACCCCATGATCCTCAAAGACGTGGCCGAGCATGCAGGCTACGACATCTCCACCATCTCACGCGTGAGCAACAGCAAATACGTCCAAACCAACTTCGGCATCTACCCCCTCAAGTTTTTCTTCTCCGAAGCCGCCCTCAACGACCAAGGCGAGGAGATCTCCACCCGCGAGATCAAAAAGATCATGCAGGAGACCATCGACGCCGAAGACAAGCGCCACCCCGTCACCGACGAGGCCCTCTGCGCCCAGCTCCGCGCCAAAGGCTATACCCCCGCCCGCCGCACCGTGGCCAAATACCGCGAGCAGCTCGGCATCCCCATAGCCCGGCTCCGGAAGGAGCTGTAGGGGCGATCATTCGCCCCTCGGATCCTTATCCGACAGTCGGCGCTCCAACACGTAGGAGCACAGCAGCCCAAGTCCACCGAAGATGAGCACCGGTGCGCCATAAGCCACCTCAAAGAGTTGCCCCTCCGACCACTTATCCATGCTGTATCCGCCGTGCGCCAGCATCGTGTTGATGATCAATCCCACCAACAATCCCATGCCCACGCCGATCAATAGGCAGCCCAAGCGCAGTCCGCTAAACGACCGCCGCGGCGTACGGCCGCCATCGTTCAATAGATTAGGCGCACTGGCGTCCGTCCGCGCCATCTTCTCAATCATCATCTCCCGCTCTCTTCTTCGTGCGGGCAGCTCGATCATCTTGTAAGTGAAATAAAAGACGATCCCTACTACACATATAGGCACTAAACCTTCCATACAATGTTTCAATTTAAATACTGATTAAACTTCATGTTTCGATCTCGTTTGCCCTATGGACGCAAAGGACAATTTTAGGTTACACCCCCCCCGAAACTGTAACCTAAAACCTTCGCCCGCGTCATACCCCTGCATACGATAGAACGGAATAAGAGAATGACCAGCGACGAAGCATACATCAACCGCGTACTGGACGGCGACCCGTCCGGCTTTGCCCCCCTCATGGAGCGCTATAGCCGCCCCGTCTTCGCCCTGCTCGTCAGAATGACCGGCAACCGCGCCGACGCCGAAGAGCTCGCCCAAGACGCCTTCCTGAAAGCCTTCCGTTCGCTCCGCTCCTTCCGCCACGATTGCAGCTTCGCCACCTGGATCTATCGCATCGCATACAACACCGCCATCTCCGCCCTGCGCCGCACACGCCCCGATCGGCCCGCAGCCGACGAAGAAGCCGCCGAACGCTTCCCCGATCCGATCGACGATGCCGACGCCGACGAAGAGGCCGCCAAAGAAGCACGCTTCCTGCGCCTTGAGCACGCACTCGAGCAGCTCCGCGCAGACGATCGCGCACTCATACATATGTTTTATAAGCAAGAAAAGACGGTCGAGGAGCTGGCCACTATCACCGGGCTAAGCCTCTCCAACGTGAAGGTGAAGCTCCACCGCACCCGCAAGAAATTGATGAGCTTAATGCAAGCTATGGAGGACTGATTGATATGGAAGAAATGGAAAAAGACCCCTTACGCGACCTCTTCGCCCACCTGCCCGAGGCCGACCTGCCCGACGGATTCACCGCCCGCGCCATGGAGCGCATCTATCGCGAGGCCGAGCGCGCAGAGATCAAGCGGCGACGCTGGGAACGCATCGGCATGGCCGCGATGTTCGCTCTGCCGGCCGTGGCGCTCATTGTGTTATCCCTCGTGCTGAAAATTACGCTCCCGTGGCCCAGCCTCCGCGTGACCTGGCCCGATATGGAAGCGTGTCGGTTTTACTTCTACATCGGCGCACTCGTCTTCCTTCTTTGGACGGCCGATTCCATCATTCGCCGCTCCGTCGGGCGGTCACGAAAGTGAGGGCTTCGCTATTCATTAGCAGCCATTTCGTTTACTTTTCTCGTTCAAAAAGGCATCTATCTTTGCGCCCTCTAATTTTTATATAGAGAGTAATAACAAGATTGGTCTAACTATTTAAGTAAACGGAGTACTAACTTTTTAAGATGGAAAATTTGAAAGACATCGTCCCTGACGAGAACTTTAACTGGGAGACGTATGAGAAAGGCGATTCGGAACCGAACGTAAACCGGGAAGAACTCGTCAAGACGTACGACGAAACCTTGGGAGCTATGAAAGACAAAGAAGTCGTGATGGGAACCGTCACGGCGATGAACAAACGCGAAGTGGTAGTAAACATCGGGTATAAATCAGACGGCGTGGTGCCGATGTCTGAGTTCCGATACAACCCCGATCTGAAGGTGGGCGACGAGGTGGAAGTCTACGTCGAGAACCAAGAAGACAAGAAGGGGCAGCTGATCCTCTCGCATAAGAAGGCCCGTTCGGCCCGTGCATGGGAGCGCATCATCAATGCCTTCGAGCGCGACGAGGTGCTCAAAGGCTTTGTGCGTGGGCGCACCAAGGGCGGCATGATCGTAGATATCTACGGCATCGACACCTTCTTGCCAGGCTCGCAGATCGACGTGAAGCCGATCCGAGACTACGACGTGTTTGTTGGCAAAACGATGGAGTTTAAGGTTGTCAAGATCAATAAGGAATATCGCAACGTGGTGGTGTCGCACAAGGCGCTGATCGAGGCGGAGCTGGAGCAGCAGAAGCGGGAGATCATCTCCAAGTTGGAGAAGGGCCAGGTGCTGGAAGGCACGGTGAAGAACATTACCTCCTATGGCGTGTTTGTCGATCTGGGCGGTGTGGACGGCTTGGTGCACATCACGGATCTGTCGTGGGGGCGTGTGTCGCACCCGGACGAGGTGGTGCAGATCGACCAGAAGCTCAACGTGGTGATCCTCGACTTCGACGACGAGAAGAAGCGCATCGCCCTTGGCTTGAAACAACTTACGCCGCATCCGTGGGATGCGCTTGACCCGAACTTGAAGGTGGGAGACCACGTGAAGGGTAAGGTGGTTGTGATGGCTGACTACGGTGCTTTCCTTGAGATCGCGCCGGGCGTGGAAGGCCTGATTCACGTGTCGGAAATGAGCTGGACGCAGCACTTACGCAGCGCTCAGGACTTCATGAAGGTGGGCGACGAGGTAGAGGCGGTCGTGCTGAACATTGACCGTGAGGACCGCAAGATGTCGCTCGGTGTGAAGCAACTGAAAGAGGATCCGTGGGATAAGATCGAGATCAAGTACCCCGTCGGATCGAGGCACACGGCACGCGTACGCAACTTCACCAACTTCGGTGTCTTCGTGGAGATTGAAGAGGGTGTGGATGGATTGATCCACATCTCTGACCTCTCGTGGACGAAGAAGATCAAACACCCGAGCGAGTTCACCCAGATCGGTGCGAACATTGATGTGCAGGTGCTTGAGATCGACAAGGAGAACCGCCGCCTCAGCCTCGGGCACAAGCAGCTGGAAGAGAATCCGTGGGATGTGTTTGAGACGATCTTCACGGTGGGCTCTGTGCATGACGGAACGATCATCGAAATGCTGGACAAGGGCGCCGTCGTTTCGCTGCCTTATGGTGTGGAGGGATTCGCTACCCCGCGCCACTTGGTGAAGCAGGATGGTTCGCCGGCCAAGTTGGATGAGAAGTTGCCTTTTAAGGTGATTGAGTTCAATAAGGATGCGAAACGGATCATCCTCTCGCACAGCCGCACGTTTGAGGACGAGCAGCGCAGCGCACGCGCCGCGGAACGCCGTGCCCGTAACAGTAGCAATAACAACAGCGGCAAGGGCAACAACGACGGTGGCAATCACCAGGCCCAGGCCCTTGAGATGGCGAATGCGCCAGTGATCGAGAAGACGACACTGGGCGACATCGAGGAGCTGGCGGCGCTGAAGGAGAAAATGACGAACGAGGAGGCGTAAACCGAAAGGTGGCGGCCCCACGTTAGCCATAGACATAAGAAAAGAGGGACGCGGATCAACCGAGATCTGCGCCCCTCTTTTGATTTTCTGCCCCGCCCCCTACCCGCGCAGCAGGAAGTCGGAGACGACGGCGATGGCCTCGCGCGCGGCGTCGCTGTCGGCGAAGAGGCCGCAGTGGCACCCGAGGTCGATGACGCGCGACATCTCGACGAAGGGCAGCACGCGGCGGGCTTGCTTCACGACTTCGTCGCCGGGGAAGAGGCAGTCTGACTTGCTGGCGACAATGCCGACCGGCGCACGAAATTTTTGCATGATTTTCCGCTTCGCCTCCTTCCATTCCTCGGGCTCGGGCCGGAGGTAGAGATAGATCATGCGCGCCATTTCCAACAGCTCGGGGCTGTCGAAATTCAGGGCCGGCTCTATGGCGCGGCGCACGGCTTTGTCGGACACTTGCAGGCGGTCGAGGTCGGGGATGCGGCTGCCGAGCAGACGATCGGTGCGCGCCAACGAGGTGGAGGCGAAGCCGGCGGGCTGCACGAGCATGAGGCGGCTGACGCTGAGGACGGATGTCTCGCAGAGTTGCAGCGCGATGTGTGCGCCCATCGACCAAGCCATGACGCGGCAGCCGCGCATCCCGAGCGCCTCCATAAGTTGCAGCGCCCAATGCCCGTATTCGCCCTTCGAGGCGCTCAGGCGGCGCCCCATGCTGAAGCCGACGGCGCCGGGCACGTCAGGCACGATGAGGCGCATCCGCAACAAGTCCATGCCCTCGACGAAGGGACGCATGGCGAGCGGGTTGACGAAATATTCGCCAGGGAAGCAGAGGATGGGCATGGCGCCCGGCCGGCCGTAAGCCACCACGTGCGTGTCGCCCAGTTCGGTCTCCACCATGCGCTCAGCGATCGCCACATCGAGCGCGGCGAGGTGGCGGCGGTAGAGATCGTGTAGAAGTCGGCGCCCGCCCGCCGACCGGTAGATATCATCCATAATGTGTGATAAATGAAAAACGAAGAACTAAGAACTGAAGGGGGGCGTCGTGTCGCGCCACATCCTTCTGGGGTCATTGTACGAGACAATGGGCCAAAAAGTTTTTTCCGGCCATTGTACGAGACAATGGGCCAAAAAGTTTTTTCCGGCCATTGTACGAGACAATCGGCTCAAAAAGTTTTTTCCGCGCCATTGTCTGAGACAATCGGCCCAAAAAGTTTTTTCCGCGCCATTGTACGAGACAATCGGCCCAAAAAGTTTTTTCCGCGCCATTGTACGAGACAATCGGCTCAAAAAGTTTTTTCCGCGCCATTGTACGAGACAATCGGCCCAAAAAGTTTTTTTCACGCCATTGTCTGAGACAATCGGCCCAAAAAGTTTTTTTCCGGCCATTGTATGAGACAATCGGCCCAAAAAGTTTTTTCCGCGCCAAAGCCTCAGGAAATGGGCCGAAAAAGTTTTTTCCGCGCCAAAGCCTCAGGAAATCGGCTGAAAAAGTTTTTTTCACGCGAAAACCTCAGGAAATCGGCCCAAAAAGTTTTTTCCGCGCCAAAGCCTCAGGAAATCGGCTCAAAAAGTTTTTTCCGCGCCAAAGCCTCAGGAAATCGGCTGAAAAAGTTTTTTCCGCGCCAAAGCCTCAGGAAATGGGCGCCCGCCCGGCGTAGAGCCGCTCGCGGAGCTCGGCCACCTTGGGATCGGAGATGTAGTCGTCATACTCCGTCATCTTATCGATGTTGCCGTTCGGGGTGAGCTCGATGACGCGGTTGGCGACGGTCTGGATGAACTCGTGGTCGTGGCTGGCGAAGAGTATGTTGCCCCGGAAGTTCACGAGCGTGTTGTTGAAGGCTTGGATGGACTCCAGGTCGAGGTGGTTCGTGGGCGTGTCGAGGATGAGCGTGTTGGCATCGCGGAGCATCATGCGCGAGATCATGCAGCGCATCTTCTCGCCTCCGGAGAGGACGCTCACCTTTTTTTGAAGCTCCTCGCCGGTGAAGAGCATCCGCCCGAGGAAGCCTTTGAGGAAGACGTCGTTCGTATCCTTCGCAAACTGCCCGAGCCACTCCAGCAGGTTGTAGTCGGAATTGAAATAGCGTGCGTTGTCGAGCGGCAGGTAGGCCGTAGTGATCGTCTGCCCCCATCGGTAGGTGCCCGCGTCGGGCTGTTCCTCGCCGTTGATGATCTGGAAGAGGGCCGTCATGGCGCGCGGATCGCGGCTGATGAAGACGATCTTATCATCCTTCTCCACGTTAAAGTTCAAGTCACGGAAGAGCGTCTGCCCGTCGATGGTCTTTGTCAATCCGCTGACCTCAAGGATCTGGTTGCCCGGCTCACGCGCGGGGGTGAAAAGGATGCCCGGGTAACGGCGCGACGAGGGCTGAATCTCCTCAATGTTCAGCTTCTCGAGCATCTTCTTGCGGCTCGTCGTCTGCTTCGACTTGGCCACGTTGGCGCTGAATCGGCGGATGAATTCCTCGAGCTCCTTCTTCTTCTCCTCGGCCTTTTTGTTCTGCTGCTGTAGCTGACGGAGCGCCAGCTGGCTCGACTCGTACCAGAAGCTGTAGTTGCCGGCGAAGAGCTTGAGCTTACCGAAATCAATATCCACGGTGTGCGTGCAGACGGAGTCAAGGAAGTGACGGTCGTGGCTGACGACGAGCACCGTGTGCTCGAAGTTGGCCAAGTAATTCTCGAGCCAAGAGACGGTCTCCAGGTCCAAGTCGTTCGTAGGCTCATCAAGGAGCAGGTTGTCCGGCTTACCGAAGAGTGCCCGAGCGAGCAGCACACGCACCTTCTGCTTACCGCTCAAGTCGCGCATCATCTTCGTGTGTAGCGCCTCCGCGATGCCCAGGCCACTGAGTAGCGCCGCGGCGTCGCTCTCTGCGTTCCATCCCTCCATTTCGGCAAACCTCTCCTCAAGCTCCGAGGCGCGAATGCCGTCCGCGTCGGTAAAATCCTCCTTAGCGTAGAGCGCGTTCTTCTCGCTCATCACGTCCCAGAGCTGCGTATGCCCCATGAGGACGGTGTCAAGCACCGTGTAGTCGTCGAAGGCAAAGTGATCCTGCGCCAAGACGGAGAGGCGCTCGCCCGGTCCCAGCGCGATCGTGCCGCGCGTCGGGTCAAGCTCGCCGCTGATGGCGCGCAGGAAGGTGGATTTACCGGCGCCATTGGCCCCGATGATGCCGTAGCAATTGCCAGGCAGAAATTTGAGATTGACGTCTTGAAAAAGGATCCGCTTTCCGAATCGGATGTCCAAACCGCTAACTGTAATCATGATCTTGTGTGTGATATGTGCTTTAATAATTCGTGGGGCAAAGGTACGTATGGTAGGGGCGAATAATTATTCGCCCTTTCGGATGCCTCCCCGCCCCCTCGTAGGGGCAAATAATTATTCGCCCCCCTGCCCATGTGTATTTTTGTGTCCACAAGAGATGAATATGTACACGAAACCCAAATACGACCCGGAGAGGTATCATCGCCGTTCGATCCGTTTGTTCGGGTACGACTATTCGTGCGAAGGGTTGTATTTCGTCACCATTTGTTGCCATGATAAGCTGTGTCTGTTCGGCGAAATCGTCGATGGCGAAATGGTGACGAATGAGGCGGGATGCATGGTGGATAAATGTTGGTTGGACATACCCAACCGTTATCACAATGTGGTTTTGCACGATTATATCGTAATGCCGAATCATGTGCACGGGATAATCGAATTGATTAACGACAACCTCGTAGGGGCGACCCTTGTGGTCGCCCCCAATATTTCCAACACCACCCCCAATATTTCCAACGCCGCCCCAAATGAACCACAAGGGTTAGGGCGACCACAAGGGTTAGGGCGACCACAAGGGTTAGGGCGACCACAAGGGTCGCCCCTACGAGGGGGACGCCGGGAAACCGTTGGGCAAATAATCGGTGCATTTAAATCCATCACAACCAACGAATACATCCATGGTGTGAGAAAACACCATTGGCCACCATTCGATCGAAGATTGTGGCAACGCAATTATTACGAACACATCATCCGTTGCGGCAGATCATACCGATTCATTACAGAATACATACTGACCAACCCCGCCAATTGGCTGGGCGACGACCTTTATATTGAACCGGTTCCCCTCCCCTTCCGTTTTTAGTTTTTCATTTTTCTTTTTCCCTCATGTCCCCCTTCCTTCAGCAGATTGCCGACCTTTTTTATTCGACTTACGGCGCCCACGTGCAGCGCATGGCCTTCGTCTTCCCCAACCGCCGCGCGGGGCTCTTCTTCCGCAAATACCTCTCGCACGCAGCCGGCCGGCCCCTCTTCTCCCCCGCCATCCTGACGATCAACGGCCTCTTTGAGCAACTCAGCGGCATGCAACCCGCCGACCATTTGCAGATGCTCTTCCGCCTATACCATATATATATACGTCGCAGCGCCTCCGCCGAATCCTTCGACGACTTCGTCCACTGGGGCGAGATGCTCCTCGGCGACTTCGACGACGTCGACAAGTACCTCATCGACGCCCGCCAGCTCTTCACCAACGCCACACACCTACACGAGTTCGATAAAGACCTCAGCTACCTCAAGCCCGAACAAGTCGAAGCCATCCGCGCCTTCTGGTCTGCCTTCCGACCCGACACAGAGGCGGACGACCGCAATCGCCGCTCCTTCCTCGGTGTCTGGGACATCCTGCACGACATCTACCGCGACCTCCGCGAGGCGCTCGCTGCCGAAGGGCGCGGCTACGAGGGCATGATCGCTCGCGACGTGGTGGAACGCATCCGGCGCGACGAAGCGTGTCATTTGCCTTACAGCCGCGTCGTCTTCGTCGGGCTCAATGCGCTCACCCGAGCGGAGGAGGCGCTGATGGAGGAGTTGCAGAAGCAGGGCACGGCCGATTTCTATTGGGATTGCGGCACAATGAACGCGGCCGAGGGTGGCGTGAACCGTGTGATGGATAAGGATAACAAGGCCTCCTACTTCATCCGCGATTACATCCGGCGCTTCCCCTCCATGCTCACACTGCCCCCTGAGGAACCAAACGAGCCGGAGATCACCCTGATGGGTCTCCCTTCACGCATCGGGCAAGCCAAACAGGTGCACGAACTGCTCCAACAGATGGCCGACGGACGCCTGCAAATGGACGACGAAGAGGCGCTGCGCACCGCCGTAGTACTGCCCGACGAACAGCTGCTGATCCCGGTGCTCAACGCCATCCCACACACCGTACCCCACATCAACATCACCCTTGGGTATCCCCTCGCCGGCACACCCGTGGCGACGCTCATGGCAGACATCCTGGCCCTACAGAAGAACATCCGCACGCCCCTCGGCCGCCCGGCCGAGTGTTACCACCGCGAGGTCACAGCCATCCTCAACCACCGCTACATCCGCCGCGCCGCAGCAGACGCTGCCGCAGCCATCCTCCGCGACATCACCGCCCGCAACCGCATCTACATCCCCACCACCGACCTGGCCCGCACTCCGCTGCTGACGCTCATCTTCCGCCCCATCGCGTCAGCCGAGGCCCTCTCTGTATATCTCATAGACATACTCAAAGGCCTCAACGGCCTCTTCCCCGACCGCGACGAGGCGCCCGACGCGCCCCCCGTCGGCATGGACGCCCTCGAACGGGAGTTCACTTACACCTATTACACCACACTGACGCGCATGAATGGCCTCATCGCCGAGTCGGGCATTGCCATGTCCATCGACACATACACGCGGCTGCTCACGCGCCTGCTTGAGACGGTCAGCATCCCCTTCCGCGGCGAACCCCTCTCCGGCCTACAGATCATGGGCGTGCTCGAGACACGCGTCCTCGACTTCGACCGCCTCATCATCCTCTCCATGAACGAAGGCCTCTTCCCCGCCCGCGGCGCTGCCCCCTCGTTCATCCCCTACAACCTGCGCCGCGGCTTCGGCCTGCCCACCTTCGAGCACCGCGACAGCGTCTGGGCTTATCATTTCTATCGCATGATCGCCCGCGCCCGCCGCGTCATCCTGCTCTACGACACCCGCACCGACGGCTTTCGCACCACGGGCGAGGTCAGCCGCTTTGTGCACCAACTGCGTTACCACTACGAGGTGAAGCCCCATGAACTGACGCCCACCTTCGCCATCGCTTCCTCACGCGCCCCCATGTTGCGCATAGAAAAGACGGGCGAGGTGCTCAGCAGCTTGGAGGCCTTCCTTGGTGAAGGCGGCCCCGCGCTTTCGGCCAGCACCATCAATAATTACATCGACTGCCCGCTACGCTTCTGCCTTTCCACGGTCATGGGGCTACAGGAAGAAGAGGAGGTGACGGAGAGCGTCGAGCACCGCCTCTTCGGCAGCATCCTGCACCGCGTTATGGAAGACATCTACCACCCCATGCACGACGCCACAGTCACAAAAGCCTGGCTCGGCAGCGTGATAGCCGATCGCCATGCGGTGAAACAGAAAATCGCCCAAGCCTTTGCCGAGCTCTTCTTCCACGACAAGGAAGACGTGCGCCCGCTCACCGGGCAAAACCTCCTCACCGCCGAGATGATCGAGAAGTACGTCATCCAAATCCTCCGCTACGATCAGCGCATGGCCCCTTCCTTCATCTACGTCGACTCCGAGCTGCAGATCACCTCCGCCTTCCCCCTCAGCGACGGCCGCCGCGTGAACCTCAAGGGCTACATCGACCGCATAGACGAGGTCGGCAACGCCCTCCGCGTGGTGGATTACAAGACGGGCAAGAAGATGGATATGAACTGCAAAGCCCCCGCCACGCTCTTCGACAGCGCGAACGCGAAACGCCAGTCGGCCATCATGCAAGTCTTCACTTACGCCTGGATGCTGCACACCGAGGGCCGCACCCGCAGCCTGCCCCTGCGCCCATCGATCTACTACGTCCGCAACCTCTTCGCGCCCGACTTCGACCCCTCGATCTATGCCGCTAAGCCGCGGGGAAAGAAGGACGACGACCTCCTCATCGACGACTTTGTCGGCCAGCAGCTCCCCGCCTTCGAGTCGGCCCTCCGCACCACCCTCGATGCGCTGTTCGACCCCCGCCAGCCCTTCGTCCAAACCGACCGCACCGACCTATGCGACTACTGCGCCTTCCGCGCGCTCTGCGGCCGGAACAAGCGGGAGTAAACGAGGCGGCGGAGGCGAAAAATGTTTGATGAGACGTTCGCCATCTGTTACAATGCCCATTCTGCAAATGGAAATAATAAGCCAAATGAATCTGATTTATGAAAAGCATTGCAGATCATAAGCCAAATGAATTTGATTTATGAAAAGCATTGACGATCATAAATCAAAAGTCTTAGGGTTAATAAAAGCATTGATGATCATAAATCAAAAGTCTTAGGGTTAATAAAATCATTGATGATCATAAATCAAAAATCTTTGGGTTAATAAAATCAATGATGATCATAAATCAAAAATCTTTGGGTTAATAAAATCAATGATTTTGAGGCCTATCACTGCTTCGTCATCTTCACTGTCATTTCATCCCCAAACACAACACCAATGAACCACCCCACCGCAGAACCTCTTCGCCCCATCATGCTGGCCGGCACCGGCAGCGACGTCGGAAAGAGCGTCATCGCCGCCGCGCTCTGCCGCATCTTCCTTCAGGACGGCTACCATCCCGCCCCCTTCAAAGCGCAAAACATGGCGCTGAACTCCTTCGTCACCGCCGACGGGCTTGAGCTCGGCCGCGCGCAAGCCGTACAGGCCGAAGCTGCCGGCGTGCCCTGCCACACGGACATGAATCCGCTCCTGCTCAAACCTTCGGGCGACAGTACCTCGCAGGTCGTCCTCCACGGCCGACCCACTGGCAACCAACACGCCTCGGCCTACTTCCGACGCGAAGGACGCGACGTGCTCGAGCGCGAAGTGCACGACGCCTTCGACCGACTCGCCGCGCGCTACAACCCCATCGTCATGGAGGGCGCCGGCAGCATTTCCGAGCTCAACCTTCGCGACGTCGACCTCGTCAACCTCCCCATGGCGCGCTACGCCGACGCCTCCGTCCTGCTCGTGGCCGACATCGACCGCGGCGGCGTCTTCGCCTCCGTCTACGGCTCCATCATGCTCCAGATCCCGGACGATCGGCAGCGCATCCGCGGCGTACTCATCAACAAGTTCCGCGGCGACATGCGCCTCTTCGACAGCGGCCGCCAGATGATCGAGGAGCTCTGCGGCGTGCCCGTCGTCGGTGTCGTGCCCCACTTCACCGATATTTATATTGAGGAGGAAGACAGCGTCACGCTCCGTACCAAGCAGCGCGAAGCCGTCGAGGGACGCATCAACGTGGCCGTCGTGCTGCTGCGCCACATGAGCAACTTCACCGACTTCGACGTCCTGGAGCGCGACGAGCGCGTCCACCTCTTTTACACCAACAACACCGAAGAGCTGCGCAAGGCAGACATCATCCTGCTGCCCGGATCAAAGAACACCCTCGACGACCTCGCCGATCTGCGGCGCAACGGTGCGGCCCAGGCCATCCTGCGTGCCCACCGCGACGGCGCCGTAGTGATGGGCATCTGCGGCGGCTACCAAATGATGGGGCGCGAAGTCTGCGACCCGGATCACGTGGAGGGCGACATCGAGCGCCTGCCCGGCCTCGGCCTCCTGCCCGTCTCTACCCGCCTAACAAAAGAAAAGACCACGCGGCAAGTCAACTTCCGCATGGTCAATGATTCGCGCACGTGTCGCGGCTATGAGATTCATATGGGGGAGACGCGCCTCGAGGCTGGCGCATCCGATGTATTTCCGCTCACCGAGGGCGACGGCGTCGACACGGGCTGCCTCATGGGCGAGCGTTGCCTGGGGTCGTACATCCACGGCATACTCGACAACGCCCCGGCCATCGACCGTCTGCTACGCCCCGTCCTGGGCCGCATCGACGCGCGCCGCACATTCGATTACGCCGCCTTCAAAGAGGAGCAATACGACCGCTTAGCCGATCACGTCCGCCGCCATGTGGACATGACGCAGATCTACGGAATGATGAAGAAGAGGTAGGCAATGCCAGCCATCGCAGCCAGCATGACGGCCATCGCCTCGGTGCGTTGGGCCACGAAGGCCGAGCTGCGATAGTCGTCCATCGTCAACGGGCGGGGGTTAGTGCCGATGTAAGGCTTCTCCACCGGTAGGCCGAAGTAGTTGTGCGTGCCGCCGAATCGGCAGTCGAGTATGCCCGCCAACGCAGCCTCCGGGTAGCCCGAGTTGGGGCTCTTGTGGCAACGCCCATAGCGCCGCACGAACGAGATTAACGACCGCCGACCGCTGACGGCCAACATCAGGTAAGCCGTCAATCGGGCGGGGATGTAGTTGGCCACGTCGTCAATGCGTGCGGCCACGCGTCCGAAACGCAAGTAGCGCGCATTGCGATAGCCGATCATCGAGTCGAGCGTGTTAATCATCTTATAAGCCATCATGCCGGGCACGCCGAGGAAGGCGTACCAAAAGAGCGGAGCCACGACGCCGTCGCTGAGGTTTTCGGCTAACGTCTCAAGCGCCGCCGCACGCACCTCATCGGCCGACAGCTGGTTCGTATCCCTCCCCACGATGCGAGCCACCTGCCGCCGCCCCTCGACCGTCGATCGGGCGCAAGCATAAAACACCTCGCGCACCTCGCGCACCAATGTTTTCCCGGCCAAGCAAAGCCAGATAAGCAGCGTCGGCACCAGGATACCCCAGCGTCCGCCGTAGCGATAACCCGCAGCGATCAGCGCCCACGTCCCGACGAACGTCGCGGCGATGAGCGCGACGGCCAGCGCGCCACCTTTCAGCACGCGGTGTGGCCCGCGATTGAGGCGCTTGTCGCCCCACGCAATCAGCTTGCCAAAGAGCACCACGGGATGCGGCATCCAACGCGGGTCGCCGAGGATTTTATCTAACAGCCATCCGCCCAAGAGAGGGATCAAGAAAAGTAAGTATGCTTCCATTGAGATAAAGATTGAATCAGCAGATCGTTGTCGGCACGGCCCTGCGTGGCAATGCGCACGAAGGCGGCGTCGAACCCCTCGAAGTTCGACGCATCGCGGATGAGCAGGCCGTGCTCTTGTATGAGATAATGCTTCATCGCCGCGGCCGTGCCCATGCGCAGTCGGGCGAGGAAGAAGTGCGTATCCGTCGGCCAGAGCTCGGCGATCTTCAGCGCCGCGAGGCCGTCCATGAATCGATCACGCTCCGTCAGCAGCTCATCGATCGACGGCCGCATAGGCGTTTGCTCGCTGAGGAAATACATCCCCGCCTCCACCGCCAGCGCATTCACCGACCACGGCATGCGCTGCACACGGATCCTTTCTATCAGCGCCTCCGACGCCGTCAGGCATCCTAAGCGCAGCCCAGGCACAGCGTGGCGCTTCGTCGCCGACCGGATGACGATCGCGTTGCTTCGCTCGGTTATCTCGGCTGCCGTTGGCAACGGCTGGCGGGTAAAAGCGCCGTAGCTCTCGTCAATAACGAAGCAGACCGTCGGGTGCGCATCGATGAGGCGGAGCAAGGTGTTGCGGTCGCGCACTTCGCCAGTCGGATTATTCGGATTGCAAAGCCAAACTAAGTCAGGCGCGTCATCGATGGCGTCGTCGGTGAAGACGGAACGGACGCGGTGGCCATGCATGCGACAGGCGTCGGCGTATTCGCTGAAGGTGGGTTGGCGGACGTAGCTCGTGGCGCCGCGGAAGGTCTGCGCGATGAGGTAGATGGCTTCGGTGGCGCCATTGGTGACGCACATCTCCTCGGGCCTAATCCCAAGCGACGCAGCCCAATGCACCTCGAGTGTGCGTGGTTCAGGTTCAGGATAGCGACCGATGAGGTCTAAGTGTGCCGACAGATGCTGCTGCAACGCAGTGAGATCGGTTGCCGCGAAGATGTTGGAGCTGAAGTTGGCGCGGATGGCGTGTCCGCAGTCGTGTAAGTCGTCGCCGTGGCCGTGAAGCATGAGGGGAAGTGGAGGTGTAGTGAGAAGTAATAGAGGATAGTCAGGTAAGGTAAGCATGCAACTCCTTGCGCGAGCGTATCACAGTGCAATCACCGTTTCGGATCTGCTCTCTTGACTGATCGATCTTGGCTTGCAGCTCTGGCGTGATCGCTTCCCGAGCCGACGGCTTGTATCCGACGCGATAGAGGATCATCTCCAAATAGCTACTGAGACTCCTGTTTTCACTCTTTGCCTCGGCTTTCAGTTGCTCCAATATCCCGGAATCTATGCGGATATGAGCCGATGATTTTTCGATTGTTGTATCCATTATATGTGTCGTATTCTTTATGTGCAAAGGTAGTTGCATTCGGTCGGGGTCATTCTCCGCGCCATCCCTTCCCTCCCTATCTGCGCATTTCCATTTTTAGATCCCACGTATACCTTTGCCCGCGATTTTTTTCGCAAATACTAAACGCATACAATATCATCGTTTTATGAAGCATTTCAAGCTAATCGACAACGTCACAGGATGGCTCGTTTTCATCGTTGCGGCGTTCACCTATCTGTCGACCATCGAGCCGACGGGTAGCTTCTGGGATTGCGGCGAGTTCGTCTCGTCGGCCTACAAAATGGAAGTGGGGCACCCACCTGGAGCCCCATTTTTTATGCTTATGGCGAACCTCTTCACGCAGCTGACATCGGACACAGCACAAGTAGCCAAGATGGTCAACACCATGTCAGCGCTCTTCAGCGCGCTGACTATCCTCTTCCTCTTCTGGACCATCACGCACCTGGCGCGGCGCATCATCCTGAAGGAAGGGAAGCGCGAGCTGACGCTGGCACGCACCGTGATGGTGATGGGCAGCGGCATCGTGGGCGCGCTGGCTTACACGTTCAGCGATACGTTCTGGTTTAGCGCCGTCGAGGGTGAGGTTTACGCCTCTTCGTCGTTCTTCACGGCCCTTGTCTTTTGGCTGATCCTGAAATGGGAAGAGGTGGCCGACCGACCGTACGCCGATCGCTGGATCGTGCTCATCGCCTACTTCATGGGGGTCAGCGTCGGGGTGCACCTCCTGAACCTGCTCTGTATCCCGGCCATGGTGCTCGTATATTATTATCGGAAGTATCCCAACCCCACGCTGAAGGGTACACTGACGGCACTGCTTATCTCGTTCGCCCTCGTGGCCGTGATGATGTATGGCGTGGTGCAGGGTCTGGTGGAAGTATGCGGACTCTTCGAACTGCTGTTCGTCAACGTGCTGGGCATGCCGTACAATACGGGCGTCTATGCCTATGTCATCATCGTGGCTGCCGTCTTGGCGTGGGCCATCTGGGAGACGATGCGCGAAACGATCAACCCGATGCGTGTGCGCCTCTCCTTCCTGCTCTCCATCGTGTTACTCGGTATACCCTTCATTGGTGAAGGGTATTTGCTCGGCACACTGTTGATCATCGCCTTGGCAGTGGCACTCTTCCGCATGAAGCGACTCCATGTGGCGGCTATGAATACGACGCTCGTTTCGCTACTCGTCATCGTGGTGGGTTACTCGTCTTACGCGTTGATCCTCATCCGCTCAACGGCTGACACACCGATGAATCAGAATGCCCCGAGCGACATCTTCACCCTGCGCAGCTACTTGGCCCGCGACCAGTATGGCAGCGCACCGCTGCTCTACGGCCCCACGTACATCTCCGAGGTGGCTCGCAACAGCGACGGCACAGCCGTATCGAAAGACGGCCCCAAGACGTGGAGCCGCGTAATCAAGAAAAGCCCGACGGAAAAGGATCATTATTACGTCTCCTACGTCACCCCGGATTACAAATACGTCAGCGAGACGGAGATGCTCTTTCCCCGTATGTACAGCTCCGACCCGCGCCACATTGAGGCGTATAAATCTTGGGGCAACGTGAAGGGGACGCCGATTAAATATCAGATGATGGGTCAAACGAAGACGGCCATGAAACCGACGTTTGCAGAAAACATCGTCTTCTTCGTCCGTTATCAGCTGAACTTCATGTATTGGCGCTACTTCATGTGGAACTTCTCCGGCCGACAGAACGACATCCAAGGCCACGGCGAGATACTGAACGGCAACTGGATCACCGGCATCAAGCCCATCGACGCACTCATGGTCGGGCCGCAAGACAACATGCCCAACGACATCATTAATAATAAGGGCCACAACGTATACTACATGCTGCCGCTCCTACTGGGCATCCTCGGTATACTCTACCAGTTAGGCAGTGGGCGCCGCGGCCGACAATCGTTCTGGATCACCTTCTTCCTCTTCTTCATGACCGGCATCGCCATTGTGCTTTACCTGAACCAGACTCCTTATCAACCGCGTGAACGCGACTATTCCTACGCCGGATCGTTCTATGCCTTCTGCATTTGGATCGGACTGGGCGTCGGAGCCATCGCACGGGCGATAGAGAAATATGGTAAGCTGCCGGGCATTGCAGCCGGAGCCATCGCCACGGTGCTTTGCGTGCTCGTACCGTTGCAAATGGCCGGACAGAACTGGGACGACCACGACCGCTCGGGCCGCTACATGTGCCGCGACTTTGGCGCCAACTACCTCGAGTCGTGCGAGCCGAACGCCGTCATCTTTACCAATGGCGACAACGACACCTTCCCCCTGTGGTACGCCCAAGAGGTGGAGGGCATCCGCACCGACGTGCGCGTCTGCAACACCAGCTATCTGCAAACAGACTGGTACACGGATCAGATGAAGCGTCAGGCCTACAACTCCGACCCGCTGCCGATCACCTGGACACGCGCTCAATACATCCAAGGCACACGCGACCATGCCTACATCATCAAGCGCGTGGAGCAAATGGATCTGGAGCAAGCCCTCGAATGGCTCCGCAGCGACGACCCGCGCACGAAGACGATACCCGGTGTCAATGAGCCCATCGATTACCTGCCCAGCGATAAGCTCATCTACCGCATCGACTCGAACGCCGTGTTCCAAAACCACGCCATCAACCCGCAAGATGCGCCCCAGCTGGCTCACGAGATCGTCATCAACCTCGCCGGAAAACAGGCCATCGGTAAGGAGGCCATCACCATACTCGACATGCTGGCCACCAACAACTGGAAACGACCCATCTACTTCGCCATCACCGTAGATCCGAACCAGTATGTAAACCTCGACCCCTACTTCCAGAAGACGGGGCTGGCCTACCGCATCGTCCCCTTCTCGACCCGCGCCGAGGGCGCACGCCCTATCGACACCGAGAAGATGTATGACAACGTCATGAACCGCTTCAAGTGGGGCGGAGCCGACCGACCCGGCGTCTACATCGAAGAGAACACCATGCGCATGTGCAAGAGCTACCGCATGTACGTCTTCGGCGAACTCGCCCAAGCCCTCCTCCGCGAAGGCAAACGCGACAAAGCACAAGCCGTCGTAGACAAGGCCATGAAGGTGCTCCCGCCAGCCAACGTACCGCTCGACTACAGCGGCGTCGCCATCGGTGAAGTCTACATGGCTCTCGGGCAAAAGGACAAGGGCGAACCCATCCTTGACGCCATCGTGGAGAACTCCCTGCGCAACATCCGCTGGTACGTCCGCCTCAAACCGGCCCAGTTCGCCAGCGTACGCGAAGACCTCCAGCGCGACATGGCCATCGTGCAGAACGTCATCGGCCTCGGTAAGCATTACGATCCGAACTATGGCGCCAAGTACGTTGACGAGTTCACCAAGTTCTACAACTCCCTCGCACCGCAGTTGGGTAATCAATAAGGAAAGGGGGAAATGAAAAGCGAAAAAATGGAGTCGCTCACCCGCTGTCAGGCTTCGTTTTTAGCTTTTCGTTTTTAGTTCTATACGCGAGATGCTTATCGAGCGCCCCCCCTATCTATACAGGAAGCTCTTCCCCGGGTCAGTCTGGCAGCTGCCCGAGGAAGAGCCCTGTGTTTATATCACCTTCGACGACGGCCCCAACGCCCTCACCACCCCCCGCCTGCTCCGCCTCCTCGACCAGCTCCACGTCCCCGCCACCTTCTTCTGCGTCGGCGACAACGTCCGCCGATACCCCGAACACTACCGCGCCATCCTCGCAGCCGGACACACCGTCGGCAACCACACCTACCATCACATCCGCGGCCTCAGCCTACCCGCCTCGGCCTACATGGCCGACGTACAGCAGGCCGCCGAGCTCATCCACAGTCGCCTCTTCCGCCCACCCCACGGCCGCCTCACCCCCGCCCAACTCTCCGCCCTCCGCACGGCCGGCTACCGGATCATCATGTTCGACGTCGTCACCCGCGACTACAACCCCCGCCTCACCCCCGACAACGTCTTCCACATCGCCACTCGCTACGCCCGCAACGGCTCCCTCATCGTCTTCCACGACTCCCCCAAGGCCGCCCCGCGGATGTTCGACGCCCTGCCCCGCGTCGTGACCCACCTCCGCGCTGCAGGATACACCTTCCGGAGCTTAGAAATGCCCTGACCTCTACCCGCTTTGTTTTTTTACATAACCCTGAAATCACTGATTTCGGCCTTTGTTTTTCTACATGACCCTGAAATCACTGATTCCAGGCCTTTGTTTTTTTACAAAGCGCTGAAATCGCTGATTCCAGGCCCTTGTTTTTTTACAAAGCACTGAAATCACTGATTCCAGGCCCTTGTTTTTTTACAAAGCACTGAAATCGCTGATTCCAGGCCTTTGTTTTTTTACAAAGCACTGAAATCACTGATTTCAGCCTTTGTTTTTCTGCACGACCCCGAAATCACTGATTCCAGACCCTTGTTTTTTCACAAAGCACCCCAAGCCTCCCCTATCTCCTCTGATTACGGAAATATTTCTATAAACAGTTGTGAATGCACGGCCTTATCTTACTTTTGCCCTCACCAAAACGGTACAAACCAAGAGATAAACAATTAAATCCTTTTACTTATGTGGTTAGTTAAATCCTCCATCGGGAAAAAGTTGGTGATGAGTATCTCCGGGCTTTTCTTGATTTTCTTCCTGTTGTTCCACTTATCCATGAACGTGGCGGCCGTCTTCTCGACCGACGCCTATAACATGATCTGTGGACTGTTGGGCGCGAATTGGTACGCCGTGGCCGCAACCGTAGTGTTGGGCGGCATCGTGGTGCTCCACTTCGTCTATGCAGCGATGCTGACGTTGCAAAACCGCAAGGCACGCGGTAACGATCGCTACGCGGTCAATACCCGTCCCGAAGGCGTAAGCTGGGCCTCGCAAAACATGTTCGTCATCGGCGTGGTAGTGATCGGCTTCATCTGCCTTCACCTGTGCCATTTCTGGTACAAGATGATGTTCGCCGAGCTCACCGGGCACCACGAAGTAGCCCTGGGCGCTACGATGGTCTCTCCGCAAGACGGAGCCGCCTTCATCCGCTACTACTTCAGTAAACCCCTCGTCGTTGTGGGCTACCTTGTATGGTACGTTGCCCTGTGGTTCCACCTCACACACGGCTTCTGGAGCGCCATCCACACCATCGGTTGGAACAACGAAAACTGGTTCAATCGTTGGAAATGCATCTCCACCATCGTGGCCACGCTCATCTGCGCAGGCTTCGCCTTCGTGACCCTGTTCTTCTACGCGCAAAGCCTGTGCAGCTAATCCCTCATCATTTATTATTCGGAAATCATCATGGCAGAAATCAATTCCAAAATACCGGAAGGCCCGTTGGCCGAGAAGTGGACCAATTATAAAGACCACCAGAAGCTGGTAAACCCCGCCAACAAACGCCGCTTAGACGTCATCATCGTCGGCACCGGACTGGCCGGCGCATCAGCCGCTGCATCACTCGCAGAGATGGGCTTCAACGTCCTCAACTTCTGTATCCAGGACTCCCCCCGCCGCGCACACTCCATCGCCGCGCAAGGCGGCATCAACGCAGCCAAAAACTATCAGAACGACGGCGACTCCATCTATCGCCTCTTCTACGACACCATCAAGGGCGGCGACTACCGCGCCCGCGAAGCCAACGTCTACCGACTGGCCGAAGTGTCGAACGCCATCATCGACCAATGCGTCGCCCAAGGCGTACCCTTCGCACGCGAATACGGCGGCCTCCTCGACAACCGCTCCTTCGGCGGCGCGCAAGTATCACGAACCTTCTACGCCCGCGGTCAGACGGGGCAGCAACTCCTGCTCGGCGCCTACTCCGCCCTCAGCCGTCAAGTAGGCAAAGGCAAAGTGAAGATGTTCACACGCCACGAGATGCTCGACCTCGTCATCGTCGACGGCCGCGCCCGCGGCATCATCGTCCGCGACCTCGTCACCGGCAACATCGAACGCTACGCTGCCCATGCCGTAGTGATCGCCACAGGTGGTTACTCCAACGTCTTCTTCCTTTCCACCAACGCCATGGCCTCAAACGGCTCAGCCGCTTGGCAGTGCTACAAGAAAGGCGCCTACTTCGCCAACCCCTGTATGGCGCAGATCCACCCGACCTGCATCCCCGTACACGGCGAATTCCAGTCGAAACTGACACTGATGTCCGAGTCGCTCCGTAACGACGGACGCATCTGGGTGCCGAAGAAGTTAGAAGACGCACAGGCCATCCGCGCCGGCAAGCTGAAACCGACACAGATCAAAGAGGAAGACCGTGACTACTACTTAGAGCGCCGCTATCCGGCCTTCGGCAACCTCGTTCCGCGCGACGTAGCTTCACGTGCCGCCAAGGAGCGTTGCGACGCAGGCTTCGGCGTAAACAACACAGGCCTCGCCGTCTACCTCGACTTCGCCGACGCCATCAAGCGCCTCGGCCGCGACGTCGTAGAGCAGAAATACGGCAACCTCTTCCAGATGTATGAGAAAATCGTCGACGAGAATCCCTACGAAACGCCGATGATGATCTTCCCCGCGCTCCACTACACCATGGGCGGCATTTGGGTGGATTACGAACTGATGACCACCATCCCCGGACTCTTCGCCATTGGCGAGGCCAACTTCTCCGACCACGGCGCCAACCGCCTCGGTGCCTCAGCGCTGATGCAAGGCTTAGCCGACGGCTATTTCGTATTGCCTTACACCATTCAGAACTATTTGGCAGATCAGATTCAGGTGCCGCATTTCCACACCGATCTGCCCGAGTTCGACGAAGCCGAGAAGCAGGTGCGCCACCGCATCGAGACACTGATGAACATCAAGGGGAAACGCTCCGTGGACAGCATCCACAAAGAGCTCGGTCACATCATGTGGGAGCACGTCGGCATGGCGCGCGATGCCGCTGGGCTGCGTGAAGCCATTGAGAAACTGAAGAAGTTGAAGCAGGAGTTCTGGTCGAATGTCCGCATCCCGGGCAAGCCTTACGACCTGAACGTGGAGCTCGAGAAAGCACTCCGACTGGCAGACTTCATCGAAACGGGTGCCCTGATGGCGCACGATGCATTAGACCGCGAGGAGTCTTGCGGCGGACACTTCCGCGTCGAACACCAAACGGAAGAGGGCGAAGCGCTGCGTCACGACGACAAATTCATGTACGTCTCCTGCTGGGAATACCGCGGCGAAGACAAAGATCCCGTGATGCAGAAAGAGATGCTGAACTATCAGTTTGTGGTACCGCAGACGCGTAACTATAAGAAGTAACCCTACTCAAAAAAACGACCTAATCATGGATAAGAACATCAATATCACATTGAAAGTCTGGCGCCAGAAAGGACCGAAAGAGAAGGGCGCCTTTGAAACCTACCAGCTGAAGAACATCTCGCAAGGGAGCTCGTTCCTCGAGATGCTTGACGTACTCAACGAGCAGTTAGTCAACGAGGGGCGCGAGCCCGTCTTCTTCGACCACGACTGTCGCGAAGGCATCTGCGGCATGTGCTCGCTCTACATCAACGGCCACCCGCACGGCCCCGATAGCGCCATCACCACCTGCCAGCTCCACATGCGCAAGTTCCACGACGGTGAGACAATCACCATCGAGCCGTGGCGTTCGGCCGGATTCCCGATCATCCGCGACTTGACGGTGGATCGTCAGGCCTACGACAAGATCATGCAGGCCGGAGGCTTCGTCTCGGTCAACACCGGCGGTGTCCCCGACGCCAACGCCATACCGATCCCGAAGAAGAACGCCGACCTCGCTATGGACGCTGCCGCCTGCATCGGTTGTGGTGCCTGCGCCGCCGCTTGCAAGAACGGCTCGGCCATGCTCTTCGTTTCGGCCAAAGTCAGCCAGCTGGCACTCCTCCCGCAGGGACGTGTCGAGGCAACACGCCGCGCCAAAGCGATGGTGGCCAAGATGGACGAGTTGGGCTTCGGTAACTGTACGAACACGCGTGCTTGCGAGGCCGAATGCCCGAAGAGCATTTCGGTGTTGAACATCGCGCGCCTCAACCGCGAGTTCCTCTCGGCGAAGTTCAAAGACTGATCTCCCGCGCGGTTGGGTAATCCCGAATCGCACGATGATACGCGCAGAGGGTGTTGGAACACGTTTCCGACACCCTCTGTTGCGTTTCGGGGGGGGATCCGTCAGGGCAACCGCATCAAATTGGCGGTAAGCTTGGGGCACGAGTGTTTTAGATCTCTGTCGATCGACAGAAAGCCCCGCGCGTCAGTTTTTGATCTCTGTCGGTCGACAGAAAGCTCCGCGCGTCAGTTTTTAATCTCTGTCGATCGACAGAAAGCTCCGCGCGTCAGTTTTTGATCTCTGTCGATCGACAGAAAGCCCCGCGCGTCAGTTTTTGATCTCC